>DATDKF010000128.1:0-3483 GCA_036520135.1 Solirubrobacteraceae bacterium | reverse complement strand
TCCCTCGACCGCCTCGGAAGGGCCCGGATCACACCGAGCCCAGGAGGCCATGCCGTGGCTCCCAGTCCCGAGCGTCAGCATGAGATCGCTGACTTCTTCGCCGCCCACGAGCGCGACGTACGCCACTCGGTCGCCTATCGCCTGCGCCACCTGCCCGCCGCCGCGATCGAGGATGCCTGCCAGACCGCGTGGGAGAAGCTCAGCCGCCGTCCCGACGTGGACCTCACGAAAAGGGGACTGGCTCGTCGACGATAGCCGCGGTGAGCTCGTTGACGATGCGCCCGCGAAGCGAGTCAGCGGATGGTCACCGGCGTGCCGATGGGCATGAGCCGCGCGAGGCGCCGGATGTCGTGGTTGCGCATGCGGATGCAGCCGTGGCTGACCCGGGCCGGGATCAGCGCGGGACGGTCGGTGCCGTGGATACCGATGAACCCGCCGCCGGGCCAATCCGTGAGCTGCGCCGAGCGGGCGCTGGTCCCGAACGCGATCGGGCCGTAGAAGGCGCTGCGGTATCGCGTCAGCCGGTTGCGCACGTAGAACTCTCCGGCAGGGGTCGGCGCGGCGGCGGTGCCGACGCCCACGGGCACGCGCATCAGCCGGCGGCCGCTTCGGAGCAGCGTCGCCGTGAGGCGCCGGCGGTCGACGACGAGCCGTGTGGTCACGGTGGCGTAGCCGCCGAGAGCGGCGCGCGGGATCCAGCCGGTGGTGCCATTCGGGAGCACCGCGAGGCGCGCCTTCACCCAGATGCGGCCACGGGCATCGGTGGCGCGCGCGAGCGGGGCGACGATGTTGGTCGTGCCCTCGGGTGTCCAGCGCCGGAGCGCCGCCACCACCGGCGCCGAGCTGCTCGGCCGCTTGCGCGCCGCGACCGCATGCCGCAGGGGCGCCCAGCGGGACTCGTGCCGGTCGTCGTTCAGCGGCACCGGCTCCCCCACTTCGAACGCGGCGCGCGGCGGCCGCAGCATCGCCGCGGGGTCGACCGCCCGCGGCCGCGGCGGGTCGGCCGGCCACGCTCGCGTGAGCTCGGCGGCCAGCACGCCGCAGGCGGCGAGTGCGATCGCCGCCGCCGTCAGCCGGTGAATCGCGGCCGCCTCCGGCTGGACGGCTTCATCACCTCGAACTTCGTCGCCGCGACGATGCCCAGCGTGCTCTTCTTCGAGCGCGGCTGGTCGAACGCGTCCGCGGCCGGCGTGATCCCGGCGAGGCGCCGGATCCACGCGGCATGGCGCGCCTCGACGGTATGGATGGCCAGCGCCGGGACGAGATACGCGCGGCTCTGGATGAGCGGCGCCTGCCCCTTGTACGCCGCCACGGCCAGGTCCTCGAAGGCGACCGCGGTGCGGCGGAAGCGGTCACTGTCCTCGGTGGCGCCGCGGAAGTCGAAGCGCGGCCGCTTGACGGCACGGGCTCCGAGCACCTGGCGGAACGCCTTCACGTGCGCCCGCTCGTGCGCGCCGACGACCCGGGCCTGCTCGGCGAGACCGCCGGTCAGCGCTCCGATGCGCTCGACCTCGCCGTAGAACGACTCCTGGATGTACTCGAGCGTGAGCGCGTAGTTGAGGATCGCCACGTCGCGGCGATCGATCGCCGCCTGCGCCGGCGCCGCGCTCGCGGCGAGCAGCGCGGCTCCGCCGACGACGGCACGCCGCAGGAACGCGGAGCGGGTCTCGCCGTGCAGCGCGGCGATCGCCTCCTCCAGTGCGCCGTCGACGTCGAGGTCTCCCAGCCGGAGGTCGTCGCTCATCCCAGGTACCCCGAGCCCTTGAGCGTCTTCATCACCCGCTGGGCCGACAGCTGCGGCTCCGATGCGTCGGGCGCGGGCGTGACGCCGGCGATCGCCCGGATCCAGGCGGCGTGCCGGGCCTCGACCGAGACGATCTTGGCCGCGGCCGCGAGCGCCGGCTTCGTGAGATTCGGCGCCGCCGCGTTGTAGCCCGCCACCGCGAGGTCCTCGAGCTTTAGCGACGCGTCGGTGAAGCG
The DNA here is from genome assembly GCA_036520135.1 of Solirubrobacteraceae bacterium. Taxonomy (GTDB): domain Bacteria; phylum Actinomycetota; class Thermoleophilia; order Solirubrobacterales; family Solirubrobacteraceae; genus DASSUW01. The sequence goes on along the minus strand of DATDKF010000128.1, from coordinate 1,503 downwards.
CTCGGGCGACGTCGTGTCGTCGCCGAAGTCCAGCTCGGGCGCCTTGCGCGCCTTCCCGCCGAGCGCCTTGCGCAGGAACGCGACATGCGCGCGCTCGTGCGCGCCCACCCGCCGTGCGAACGCGCGCACCTCGCCGGTGAGCGACCCGCGTCGGAGCGCGTCCGCATAGAAGCCCGCCTGCACGTACTCGATGAGCAGCGCGAAGTTGAGGAGCTCGGCGTCCTGGGCGGGCGAGGGCTGCGATCCGGCCGGATCGGCGACCACCGCGACGGCGATGCCGCCTGCGGCGACCGCTCCCCCCGTGAGGAGCGCGCGCTCGAAGATCTCGGCCCGGGTTCTGCGTTCGTTCATCTACGGCCTTCCTTGGTCAATCAGCATCCAGCTGGTCGGATCGAACTCCAGGTTCAGATGTGTCTCGCAGCGGCTGCGAGGGCTCGAACCGCCGCGCGGGCGCAGCGACCCGGGGCGCGACGGCCGGCGGCTCCAGCGCCTCGTCCCGGCTCCGCACCCGGAACGCCACCATCGCGAAGCCGACGCAGAACGCGAGAGTCGCGAAGCCGATGAGGATCACGGCCGTGACGTTGCCGTCGCTTCCCGCGGTGGCGTCCGCGGCCGAGCCGCTGGCTGCGCGCGTCGGCGCAGCGGTCGGCGTCGGCGCCGGATCCGCCGGCTCCGATCGCGCGGTTCCCGGCTTGAGCGGATAGGCGTTCCACAGCTCCTCCGGGCTCGGCGACTGCGCAGCGGCGACCGACGTCGCGTCACCCCCGACGGCCAGCACGAGGATTGCCGCCGAAATCGCCGCGACACGGCGCCGACTCACGCGCATGTCCCTATGGTGGCGGATGCCGCGCGCCGCCGCCTAGACGTTCATCCAGTATCCGGTCGGCGTGCGAGCGCCCGCGGCGGCGGTGACCACGTAGGCGCCTAGCACCGGCCAGCGCAAGGCGCGACTGCGCACCGCCACGACCAGAGCGGCGCAGCGGCCGCGAGCAGCTCACGCGAGGAATGAGCGAGGCGCGAGCGCCGACCCTATTGTGCCGCTCTCCATTCGCGGCGCAAGGTCGCGTAAGTGCGCAGCGTGGCCCACTCGCCTTTGAACCAGTCGGCTTCGAGCAGGCGGGCTTCGCACCGAAAGCCCAGCCGTTCGAGCAGGCGGTGGACGGGGACGTTGCGGTCGTCGGCTTGGGCGTAGACGCGGTGGATGTCGTGCTGCTCGAATAATCGTGTCACCACGGCGCCGAGTGCCTCTGTCGCCAGGCCGCTGCCCTGTTGCGCGGGCGCGAGGGTGACGCCGACCTCGGCGGTCCGCGGTTGATCGGTCGCGACGCGCACGGCGCAGTCGCCGCACAACGTCCCGGTGGGGCGGTCGACCGCGGCGACCTGCACCCACGGCCCAGGATCGCCGAGGTCGACGCCTTGTTGGGAGGTCACGAGACGTTCGCCGTCCGCTGTCGTGTACGAGGTGTCCCACGACTGGTACCGCGCTACGTCCGGGTCGCTGCG
>DATDKF010000127.1:0-13988 GCA_036520135.1 Solirubrobacteraceae bacterium | reverse complement strand
GAGCCGGTGGCGACCGAACTCCTCCAGGACGATCGAGAGCGCGACGGGGTCGACGTCGAGGGCGGTGAGCTCGCGCAGTGGCGTTCGGCGTCGTGACGGCCGCGCGCCCTCGCTCAGGTTGACGAGTCGCAGGAACACCTGCAGCGCGACCTGCTGCTGGTCGTCGTCCAGGGCCAGGAAGCTCTCCTCGGAGCGGCGGGACAGCAGGGCGCGAAGGCCTCCCGCGTGTCGGTAGTCCCGCAGCGAAAGCGCGGAGCCCGTCCTCAGTTCGAAGAGCTCGGTCAGCGCGTACTGGAGCAGCGGGAGGGCGCCGAGCTGATCGGTCGTGTCGGCGATCAGCTCGGCCAGCAGCGCCGGGTCGACGTCGACCCCGACCCGCCGGGCCGGATCGAGCACCGCTGCCTCGAGCTCGTCCGCTGCCATCGGCAGGACGTTGATCACGCCCGAGGCCAGCAGCGGGGCGAAGTCCGCGTGCTGGAGGGGGCGGTCGTAGAAGTCCGCCCGGAGGGTCAGAGCCACGGTGATGGGCGGGTCGGCGTCCGTGACCGCGGTGGTGATGGTGCGCAGGAACCTGGCCGCGATGGGGTCGTCGGCGAGCGTGAAGAGCTCCTCGAACTGATCGATCGCGAGCAGCAGCCGACCGTCTTTCGGGACGGCCCCGCGGGCGGCTCGGAGAAGACCCACTTCGGTTTCGTCGACCGGTACGGGCTCGGCGCCGGTCGCCTCCCGCGCCGCGCTCGCCAGCGCACGCTCGAGCTGCTCGAACGGATGCGGCCCCGGCATCATCGTCGCGATCGCCCACCCGGCCGATCCCGGCACGGCGCCCGCCCGCAGCGCCGGGATCAGCCCGGCGTTCAGCACGCTCGACTTTCCGCATCCCGAAGGCCCGACGAGCGCCACCAGGCGCACGCCGGCCTCCAGTGACGCGAGCAGCTCGGCCACCAGACGTTCGCGACCGAAGAAGTCGCCCGCGTCCTCCTCCGCGAACGGCCGCAGACCCTTGTACGGGTTTCGCGTCGACCCGGGCGCGGCCGTCGTCTCGAGGGCCAGCGACGGGTCGTGGAGCAGGACCCGCTCGTTGAGCCGCTGCAGCGACGGCGACGGAGCGAGCCCCAGCTCGTCGGTCAGCAGCCTGTGGAACTGCTGATACGCGCGCAGCGCATCGGGATGGCGGCCGCAGCGGTACAGCGCCACCATCTGCAACTCCCGCAGTCGCTCGCGCAACGGCTCCTCGCCGATCGCCGCCTCCACCAGCGACAGCGCCTCCTGCCCCTGCCCCCGCTCCAGGTCCGCCGCGGCGAGCTCCTCGAGCGCATCCAGCCGCAGCGCCTGCAGCCTACGGATCGGCTCCCGGGCGAACTCCTCGTACGCGAACTCCGACAGCGGCGCGCCCCGCCATAGCGCGAGCGCCTCCCGCAGCACGACCGCCGCCCGCTCGGGATCGCCGCCCCTGAGCTCGCCGTGCCCCTCCGCCACGAGCCGCTCGAAACGCAGCGCGTCGATCGACTCCGGCTCGGCCAGCAGCACGTACCCGGGTGTCCTGGTGACGATCGCCGGCCCACCCCCGAACGGCTCGAGCGCCCGCCGCAACCCCGACACGTAGATCTGGACCGAGTGCGCCGCCGTCCGCGGCGGATCGTATCCCCACACCAACTCGATCAGCCGCTCGTTCGAAACGACCTCGCCGGACTGCAGGAGCAAGACCGCGAGCAGCACACGCTGCTTGGGAGGCCCGAGCTCCACCACGCGACCGCCCGACCGCACTTCGAGAGACCCGAGAAGCCGATACTCCATCGCCTTCTGCCCCGTTGATTCCCGTCTCCGCGCGCGCCCGCGCCATGGGATCAGCCGGCCACCAAGAACCGGTTCTATGACCTTCTTGCCAGGCGGCAGCGTACCCGACCCATCACCCGAATCGCGACCCTCAGCATTCGGCGACACGGCGGTCGGCGCCCGGTGGCCCGGCCGGCCTCGACGCCGTGGGCGCACGCGGCCGCGCGTGCCCGAGCAGCTCTCGGTCGCGGGCTCCGACCGCACCCCGCCGCCCAGCGGCGCCGACGTTTGAACGCGCTAGTCGTCAGTGACCGCGACGACCAAGCACTCGCATGCATCGAGCACCGAGCCTGCTCGCGACCGCTCCTCGACGAAGGAGAGCAGTCGCCGCCGCATCGCTCGATGGGCTGCTCGCGACTGAGCCGGGCGAGGCTGAGCAACGCCCGGCGAGCGCCTGCGCCGCTGCTGCATCGCGACGGGAGCAGGCGCCTGCGCCGCCGCCGGCCATGTGCTCGCTCCGGACGACAAGCGACAGCGAACGCTTCCGCGGAAGCGCCGCGGCGGTGACCGTCGCGTACGCGTGAAGTTGAAGCGCTAGAGACGCATCGTTGGCGGTCTCGCGCGGTTGACGGCCTGAGTTTCGGTGGCGTCGCCCGCCAAACGCCCGAGCGTCCGAACCCTTGGGCGCCGGTAGGCGCAGCGATCATCGAATCCCGGTTCCCGGCCGCCGTCGGGGCGGCCGGCGGAGGACCAGCGACGATCCTGCGGCGGGACCGGATTCGGATCGCGAGCGTCGCTGAGACGCGACACCACGCCCGCGGCTGAGACGCCGTACCAAGGCCACCGAGGTTCGCACGCCCGCGCAATGGGTGTGACCGTGCCGGGGCGCGGCGTGGGCTCCCGGGGCGCTGGAGCGCGAGCCTGCGAGCGCTGCCCCGGGAGGGCATGCCGCGACCCGGCCCCACCCCACGCCCGGCGACGCAGCGGCTACCGTGGCTGCATGGCATCGCCCGACACGTCCGGCCTGACCCCGTGGCAGGGCCGCGCCGAGCGTGCGGACAAAATCATCGTCGGGCTGATCGCGCTCGCCGGGGCGATGCAGTTCGCGCTGTGGCCGCTCGTGCCCGCGCTGGTGTCCTCGCACCCCGCGCTGCTCGAGCTGATCCGCGGCTCCACCGCGTCGATCATCAACATGGGCGCGCGGGCGCGGATCGGCGAGGCCTCGATCGTCGAGGCGGTGCTGCTCGCGATCCCGTCGCTGATGATGTTCGACTGGGTGTTCTGGTGGGCGGGGCGGCGCTGGGGCGACCGGGTGTTCGTCTGGCTGCTCGGCGGGCCGAGCCCGCGCACGGAGCGCCGGCTGGCCCGGCTGCACCGGCTCGAGGCGCGGTTCGGGCCGTTCGCGCTCGTGCTCGTCTACTTCGTGCCGGTCCCGGCGGCGCTGGTGTACGCGGCGGTCGGCGACGGCGGCATGCGGCTGTGGGTGTTCCTGCTGCTCGACGCGCTGGCGACGCTGCTATGGACATCCGCGCTGGCGTTCGCCGGGTGGGAGCTCGGGCAGCGGGCGGTCGACGTCGCGGACGCCGTCGCCCACTACTCGCTGTGGGTGACGATCGCGCTGGTCGTCGCGATCATGCTGTGGAGCGCGCGATCGTCCCGTAGCCAACGACGACGTCGCCCCTGAGCAGGCACGCGGTCTGGCCGGGCGCGGCGCCGTCGACCGGATCGGCGAGCGTCAGCCGCAGGCGCGCGTGCGTCCCGGGCTCGGGATCGTCCTCGACCCGGCACGCGAGCGGCTTGGAGCGGTAGCGCAGCTTCACCGCGTCGACCTCGGCGCCGGCACGGTGCAGCCGCGCCCCGCGGACCGCCACCGCCCGCGTGGCGAGCGCGGCGCGCGGACCGACGGTGACGCGGTTGCTGCGAGCGTCGGTCGCCAGCACGTACAGTGGCTCGGCGGCGGCCACGCCGAGCCCGCGGCGCTGGCCGACCGTGAAGTTATGGTGCCCGCGGTGGCAGCCGACGACGGCGCCAGCCGCGTCGACGATCTCGCCCGGCCGCTCGGGCAGGTCGCCGTGCCGCGCCAGGAACGCGGCCTTGCCGGTGCCGGCGAGGAAGCACAGGTCCTGCGACTCGGGCTTGGACGCGACCGGGAGCTCGGCCTCGGCGGCGAGCGCGCGCACCTGCGGCTTCGTGAGCTCGCCGAGCGGGAAGCGCAGCCGGGTGAGGGTCGTGGGCGCGACGGCGGCGAGCATGTAGGTCTGGTCCTTGGCCGGGTCGGCGGCGGCGCGCAGCAACCCGTCGGCGGTCGTGCGCGCGTAGTGGCCGGTCGCCAGCGTCGCGGCGCCGAGCCGATCGGCGAACTCCAGCATCGCGTCCAGCCGCACGTGGCCGTTGCAGCGCACGCACGGGTTCGGCGTCTCCCCGCCCTGGTGGTCGGCCAGGAACGGGTCGACCACGCCGGCGCGGAACTCGGCGCGCAGGTCGAGCGTGAAGTGCGGCATGCCCATCCGGTGCGCGAGCGAGCGCGCGATCCGAACGGCGTGCGCCGAGCAGCACGACGCCTCGGCGTCGTTGTCGGGGTCGGCCCACAGTTCGAGCGTGACCGCCGCGGCGTTGTCGCCGGCCAGCAGCGCCGCCACGGCGGAGTCGACCCCGCCGCTCATGGCGACGAGCGTGCGGCCGGGATCGGCGGGCACGCCGGCGGTCGCGCGCGCCGCTGCGCCGAGCGCGCGGTGCAGCGCGTCGGCGGCGAGATCGGCGGCGTGGAACTTGCCGGGGCTGAGCCCGCCGAGCTCGTCGGCGATCGCGTGTGCGCCGACGCGCGCGGCGTCGAGCACGTGCGCGCCGTCGACGAGCGTCACGGCCGCCGAGCCGGCGGCGGTCATCGTGCCGCAGCCCGACGCGTCGAACCCCGCGGCGGTCACGCGCTCGCCCTCGACGCGCAGCGAGATCCGGATCAGGTCGCCGCAGGCGGCGCCGCCGGCGCTGCCGTCAAACGCGTCCGCCGGACGCAGACCGCGCCCGACGGGATGCTCGAGGTGCTCGCGGAACGACTCCACGAGCGGTCAGTCTAGGGTCAGAACTCCGAGCCGCAGGAGAACAGGTGCTCGTCGTTGAAGCGCTTGTTGATCTTGCGCACGAGCGTGTTGCGGCGCGACAGGAAGTGGCTGACCGTCGCGACCGCCTTGCTGGTCGACGGATGCGCGCCGGCGTAGGCGGACATGTCGACGAACAGCTGCCGCGACGCGGCGTTGTCGGCCACCGCGGCTGTGCGGAAGGCACGCCACTTCTTCGGCGCCTTGACGGCGGCGAACTCGCTGTTGAAGCGCCCCAGCTTGGTCTCGGTCTGGGTCAGCGCCCGCTTGAACTCGGCGCCGTTGTCGGCGCTCGGGGTCTGCCACAGAGCGTTGGAGTGGTGCGTGCAAACCCGGTCGACCTTGCGCAGGTACGCGTCGGTGAACAGGCCGGTCGAGTTGCGGAAGGCGTCCACCACGGCCTGGTCGATCGTCTTCGCGTCGACGTAGCCGACGAGCGTCTCGGCGCGCAGCTTCGGATCGGCGACCACGACGGTCGGCGACTGCTCGACGTCGACGCCTCGGGCGATGCGGCCGTACTTGGAGATCTGCTTGATGGGCGCGGAGGCGACGTAGACGCGGCCGTCCCAGCGGTCGACCTTCTTCAGCGCGGCGTGGACGGCCTTGTCGTCGGCCGACTTGCCGTTCCAGAAGAGGAGCACGACGGCCTTGTGGTGGCGGATCGCCTTGGCGACCGGCTTCGGCAGGCCCTTGGTGTCGACGGCCGGCGTCGCGGCGGCCTCGGTCGCCTGCGTCGCGCCCTCGGTCGTCGACTGGGTGCCGGCGGCGGCCTCGCCGGCGTCGACGCCGTCGACGCTCTCCTGGCTCTCGAGCTGCCCGTTCGCGGCGTTCACTGCGCCCTGGGCGGCCTGGGCGATCTTGCCGGGCTTGCTCACGGCGGGAGCGCCGGTCTGGACGTTCGGAGCCGGCTCGGCCGGCGGCGGGACCTCGTTCTTGGGTCGCAGGAAGAGCATGTAGGCGCCCAGCACCGCGACGGCGAGGACGAGGACGATTCGGATCGGCGGGGAGATCTGGCTCACGCCCCGCGTATCGGCAGCTGAGCGCCGAAGGTTAAGTTCGATTGGGGTGGCGGCCCTACGTCTTTGGTGGCGCGGTGACCTTGAGCGCGAGCTCGGCGAGCTGCGCCTGGTCGACCGTGCTGGGCGCGCCCGTGAGCAGGTCCGAGCCGCTCGCCGTCTTAGGGAAGGCGATGACGTCGCGGATCGAGTCGCGGCCGCCGAGCAGCGCCGCGATGCGGTCGATCCCGAGCGCGAGACCGCCGTGCGGCGGTGCCCCGAAACGCAGCGCTTCCAGCAGGAACCCGAAGCGCGCCTCGGCCTCCTCCTCGGAGATGCCGAGCGCGGTGAACACCTGCTGCTGGACGTCGCGGCGGTTGATACGGATCGATCCGCCGCCGATCTCCGAGCCGTCGAGCACGACGTCATAGCCGCGGCTGCGCAGCGCTCCCGGGTCCTCGAACGAGCCGACGGGCGCGGTGAACGGGTGGTGCAGCGCGTCCCAGCGTCCCTCCTCCTCGTTCCACTCGAACATCGGGAAGTCGACGACCCACAGCAGCTCGTGGCGGGCCTCAGGCACGAGCCCGAAGCGGCGCGAGAGTTCGAGCCGCAGCTCGCCGAGCGCCTGGGCGGCGGTGTCGGCTGCGTCGGCGACGATCAGCATCAGGTCGCCCGGCTGGGCGCTGAGCAGCCGCCCGATCGCGGCGCGCTCGTCGTCGGACAGGAACTTGGCGATCGGTGAGCGCCACGTGCCGTCGTCCTGCAGGAACGCCCATACGAGGCCGCCGGCGCCGAAGCGCTTGACCACGTCCGTCAGCTCGTCGAACTCCTTGCGCGCCACCTCGCGCGCGCCTGCGTTGATGCCGCGGACGACGCCGCCCGCGTCGAGCGTGCCGGAGAAGACCTTGAACTCGCTGCCCGCGACGGCCTCGCCGAGGTCCTGGATCTCCAGCCCGAAGCGCGTGTCGGGGCGGTCGGAGCCGAAGCGCGCCATCGCCTCGTCGTAGGCCATCCGCGGCCACGGCGGCGGCGGCGCCTCGAATCCCGCCTCCTCGAACACGCGGGCGAGCATGCCCTCGATGACGCCGATCACGTCGTCCTCCTCGACGAACGCCATCTCGAGGTCGAGCTGCGTGAACTCGGGCTGGCGGTCGGCGCGCAGCGCCTCGTCGCGGAAGCAGCGGGCGATCTGGTAGTAGCGCTCGAAGCCGGACATCATCAGCAGCTGCTTGAAGAGCTGGGGCGACTGCGGGAGCGCGTAGAACGCGCCCGGGTTCGTGCGGGCGGGGACGAGGAAGTCGCGCGCGCCCTCCGGCGTCGAGCGCGTGAGGATCGGCGTCTCGATGTCCAGGAAGTCGTGGGCGTTGAGGTAGTCGCGCATCGCGCGGGTGATCGTGTGGCGCAGCGTGATCGCGTCGCGCATGCCCTCGCGCCGCAGGTCGAGCATCCGGTGGCGCAGACGGAGCGCCTCGTCGACCTGGCCGTCCTCGTCGAGCGGGAACGGCGGCGTCTCGGAGTCGGCGAGCGTGTCGGCCTGCTCGACCGAGAGCTCGATCTCGCCGGTGGGCAGCCGCGGGTTCACGTTGCCGTCTTCGCGGCGGACGATCTCGCCGGCGACGGAGATCACGTACTCCGAGCGCAGCCGCTGCGCGAGCGCGTGCGCATCGGGCGCGGTCTCCGGATGGAAGACGAGCTGCAGGATGCCCGAGCGGTCGCGCACGTCGATGAAGACCAGGCCGCCGTGATCGCGCCGGCGGTGGACCCAGCCGGCGACGCGGACCTTGTCGCCGACACGGGTCGCGTCGAGCTCGCCCGCCCAGGCGTCGCGGTACTCGTTGGGCCGCGGCGGCCTCATAGTCCCGGCCGGCCGATGTGGTGCATCACCGTGCTCGTCTCCACGTCGCGCTGCTCGCCCGTCTCCATGTCCTTCAGGGCCGTACCCTCGCCGCCGAGGATGGCAACGTACCTCGCCCCCGCGCGGTCCGCCTGCTTGAGCTGGCCTTTGAGGCTGCGGCCGCCGAGTTCGACCCGCGCCGCGTGCCCGGCGCGGCGCGCGTCGGCCGCGAGGCGGAACGCCCGGTCCTTGAACTCGGGGTGCGCGTACGCGACGAAGAGGTCGACCGGCGGCTCGACCTTCGGCCGCTCCGGCGAGGCGAGCAGGATCCGCTCGACGCCGCTGGCCCAGCCCATGCCCGGCGTGTGCGGGCCGCCGATCTGCTCGATCAGCCCGTCGTAGCGCCCGCCGCCGCCGACGCCGGACTGGGCGCCCAGCGCGTCGGACGTGAACTCGAAGACCGTGCGCGTGTAGTAGTCCAGCCCGCGGACGAGCGTGGGGTCGACCTCGTAGGCCAGCCCGGCGCTGTCGAGCAGGCGCTTGACGTCCTCGAAGTGGTCGCGGTCCTCAGGGCGCAGGCGGTCGAGCAGCAGCGGCGCGCCCCGCATGACCTCCTGGGTGCCGGGGTGGTCGGCGTCGAATGCGCGCAGCGGGTTGAGGTCGATCCGGTCGCGCACCTCCTGGCTCAGCCGGTCCTCGTTGGCGCGCAGATAGGCCTGCAGCTCGTCGCGGTACTCGGCGCGGGTGTCGGGCGTGCCGAGGCTGGAGAGCCGCAGCCGCAGCCCGCGCGTGCGCGCGGCCTCGTAGATCTCGGCGAGCAGCAGAATCGTCTCGGCGTCGACCGCCGGATCGTCGGACCCGATCGCCTCGGCGCCGACCTGCCAGAACTGCCGGTAGCGGCCGTGCTGCGGGCGCTCGCGGCGGAAGAACGCGCTCAGGTACCAGAGGCGGACCGGCTGCGGGAGCTTGTGCATCCCGTGCTCGAGGTAGGCGCGGCAGACGGGCGCCGTGCCCTCCGGGCGCAAGGTGAACGACTCGCCCTCGGCCTCGTTGAACGTGTACATCTCCTTCTGGACGACGTCGGTCGACTCGCCGACGCCGCGGGCGAACAGCGCGGTCGCCTCGAACATCGGCGTCTCGATCCGCTCGTAGCCGGCGCGCTCGAGGATGCCCTTGGCGGACGCCTCGATCGCGGCACGCGCCTGCGCCGCGTCGGGCAGCACGTCGAACGTGCCGCGCGGTGCCTTGATCCTGTCGCTCAACGGGCGAGCTCGTGCAGGAACGGGTTGGTCGCGCGCTCGCGGCCGAGCGTGGTCTCCCCCATGTGCCCCGGCAGCACGCGGGTCTCGTCGGGCAGCGTGTTGAGCAGCGCCGCGATCGAGTCCAGCAGCGTGCGGTGGTCGCCGCCCGGCAGATCGGAGCGGCCGACCGAGCCCCGGAACAGCACGTCGCCGTCGAGCAGGATCTGCTCGTCGGCGATCGAGTAGCTGACGTGCCCGGGGCTGTGGCCGGGCGTGAAGATGACGTCGATGTCGAGGCCGGCGAGGCTGAGGCGCTCGCCGCCGCTGACGGTCTCCTCCGGGTCGTACGGCTCGAACGGGCCGAAGCCCGGGAAGACATAGGAGTTGATGTTCTGCAGCACGCGGACCTCGAGCTCGGGGCAGTAGACCGGGGCCTGCGTGTGGCGGGCGAGCGCGGCGACGGCGCCGACGTGGTCGAAGTGCGTGTGGGTGAGCAGGATCGCGTCGACGGTCACCTCGTCCGTGGCGGCGATGAGGCGGCTCGCCTCGTCGCCGGGGTCGACCACGACGGCGCGGTCGCCGTCCTCGCGGCGGACGATCCAGCAGTTCTCCTGGAGCGGCCCGACCGTGAAGCAGCGGACGTCCATCGGCGCTACTGCTTGCGCCGTTGCGCGCGCGTGTAGACGAACTTGTCGGTCGCGTACGCGATCGGCGTGTACAGCAGGAGGGCGAAGAAGCAGAGGATGATCGACTGCGCCACGGTCGTGTCGCTGCCGAAGATGCCGAGGCGGGTGAGCAGGAACAGCAGGCCCGCCATCAGGGCCGCCTTCATGATCGCGCTGTTCCAGGTCGGCGGCTTGTTCAGGCGTTGCTGGCGCAGGCTCTCGCGTGACGCCTTCTTCTGCTCTTCGGGGGTCGGGCGCCGGCCGGTGCGGCCGCGGGACTCGACCACGCCCGCCGCGTTGCCGCGATGCTTGGTCCGGCGCTTGCGCTTGGTCTGGGCCATGGGTGTTTGGGAGGGTAGAAGATCCTCAGGGCAGCAGGGGCGCTCCGGTCAACGGAATCTCCGGCGGGAAGGATTCGAACGCGGAGGCCGGCGCGGGGGCGATCAGCTCGGCCTGGATCACGCGCGCGTGTCGCCGCACCGCCGCGACGACGTCCGCCGGCGTCGTGGCGGTGAGGTCCTCGACGTTGGTCGAGACCTGCACGCTGCCCGCGCGCTCGAGCCCCAGCCCGAGCGCGCGCACGCCCGCGAGCCCCTCGGCCCCGCCCTCGCGGATGCGCGCGGCGATGTCCCGCGCCTGGTCGAGCGTGCCGTCGATCACGACGTTGAACGCGGCCAGCGGCGGTCGCGCGGCGACGAGCACGGCGCCGGCGGTCGGGTGGAGCCGGGGCGGGCCGGCGTCGGGCGCGAGCTCGCCGGACTCGATCCGGCGGCCGAGGTCGCCCTTGCGCAGCTCCGCGCGCGTGCGCCCGCCCGCGAGCGCGCCATAGAGAAAGACCGGCAGGCCGAGCTCGTGCCCGAGCCGGTCGGCGAGGATCAGCGCTTGCGCGCACGCGCGCCCGCGCTCGCTCGCTTCGAGGTACACGATTGGGGCGACGTCGATCGCCCCCACGCGCGGGTGCACGCCCGCGTGCCGCGTGAGGTCGATCCGCTCGACGGCCACGCGGGCGGCCTCCACGACCCGGTCGGCGAGCGCGCCGCCGCCGGCCGTGAAGACCGACCGGTGGTGGTCCGGGTCGGCCGACCAGTGGATGAGGTCGTCGCCGAAGGCCGCGCGGAGCGCCTCGAGGGTCTCTGGGTCGCGGCCTTCGGAGAAGTTGGGGACGGCGAGCAGCACGGCGGCGGGAGTCCTACCACCCGCCGCCGCCCCGGGCTCCGCCGCGACCGTTACACCGCCCGGTGACGGTCCGCGTCCGCCGACACGTGGAGAGCCCGGGGCCGGAAACGCTCAGGCGCCGACGCCGACCGCGGGGCGCATCCGCTCGCGGATGCGCTCGGCGACCGACGGGGTGCGCCGGTAGGCGAGGATGCCGGCGGCGCGGGCGCGCATGTGGGCGAGCAGGCGGGGCGCGCTCTCGAGCTCGGCGGCGATCGCGCGGTTCTCGTCGATCGCCAGCGCGGCGGCGACGACACCGTGGATCTCACCGACGAGGATCTGGCCGCTGGGCCAGTCCTCCTCCGTCGCCCAGCCGAGGCGCACCAGCTCGGGCACGTCTTCGACGCGGGCGTCGCGGATCACGTAGGCGGTGGCAGAGAACATGTGGGGCTCCTGGGGAAGGGGGTCAGCTCTGTAGACGCTTGAATGCGCCGTCTATTCCGTCCGTGATAGATTGCGGCTGAATGAACGTTCAATCGGAGGAGCGCCCTCGTGGGCTGGACCGCAGCTGACATTCCCGATCAGACCGGCCGGACCGCGGTGGTCACCGGCGCGAACGGCGGGCTCGGGCTCGAGACGGCCCGCGCGCTCGCGGCCGCGGGCGCGCACGTCGTCATGGCGGCGCGCAACCCGGAGAAGGCGGACGCCGCGATCGCCGACATCAAGCGGACCGTCTCGGATCCGTCGCTGGAGCTGGTCGCGCTCGACCTCGCCTCCCAGGCGTCGATCCGCGCGGCAGCCGAGCGGATCCTCGCCGCGCACGAGCGGATCGACATCCTCGTCAACAACGCCGGCGTGATGGGGATCCCGGAGCGCCGCACCGAGGACGGGTTCGAGATGCAGTTAGGCGTCAACCACCTCGGCCACTTCGCGCTGACCGCGCTGCTGATGCCGGCGCTGCTGCGGGCGGACGCCGCCCGGATCGTCAGCGTGACGAGCACCGCGCATCACATGGGCCGCGCGGTCGATCCCGCCAATCCCCACCTGCACGGCACCTACGAGCCGTGGAAGGCGTACGGCCAGTCGAAGCTCGCGAACTACCACTTCGCGATCGGGCTGCAGCGGCGGCTGGCGGCCGCGGGCGCGCCGGCGGCGAGCCTGCTCGCGCACCCGGGGCTCTCGAACACCGACCTGCAGGCGGTCAGCGTGCGCGAGACCGGCGGCGGACGCAGCCAGAAGTTCTTCCACATGCTCGCCGGGCGCACCGGCATGTCGCCCGAGGCGGGCGCGCGGCCGCAGCTGCGCGCGGCGACCGACCCGCGCGCCCGCGGCGGCGACTTCTGGGCGCCGCGGTTCTTCAACAACGGACCGCCGGTCCGGCGGCCGATCCTGCGCCGCATCGGGCTCGACACGGCGATCGCCCGCCTGTGGGAGGTCTCCGAGCGGGAGACCGGCCTGACCATCGACGTCCGCGGCGGCGGCGCCGCCGTCCCGGAGTCCGTCGGTCGTTGACGGGCGTCGCGATCGATCGTGCGGCGGCGGTGCGGCGGGCGCTGCGGGCGCTCGTCGCCCGCAACGGCTTCCACGGCGCGTCGATGAGCGCGGTGGCGGCCGAGGCGGGCGTGGCGACCGGCACGACCTACACGCACTACGCCTCCAAGGACGCGCTCGTGCTCGCCACGTACCTGGAGACGAAGGCCGAGCTCGCGGCCGCCGCGACGTCGGGGCTCGACGCGTCGGGGACGCCGGCGGCGCGCTTCCGCGCGATCTGGCTCGCCGTCTACCGCCACATGGCGGCGAACCGCGAGCACGCGCTGTTCCTGCTGCAGGTCGACTGCTCGCCGTACCGCGCCGAGGCGCACGAGGCGGCGATCGCCGCCGGCGACCCGCTGGTCGAGCAGGCCGCGATCCCCGACGTCGCCGCCTTGCTCCTCCCGCTCCCGCTCGAGGTGATCTACGAGCTCGGCCTCGCGCCGGCGGTGCGCCTTGCCGCAGTGGGAGCCGAGCTCTCCGAGGCCGAGCTGGTCGCGGTCGCCGACGCGTGCTGGCGCGCCGTCAGCCGCTAGCGGGCGACCAGACGGCGAGCTCGTTGCCCGCCGGGTCGGCGAAGTGGAAGCGCCGCCCTCCCGGGAACGGGTAGATCGGCTCGACGATCGTCCCGCCGGCGCCCGTGACGCCCTCCGCGCTGGCCTCGATGTCGTCGGAGTAGAGCACCACCAGCGGGCCACCGGGCCGGACCTCGGCGTCACGGCGAAGGCCGCCCATCTCCTTGCCGTCGCCCTGGATGCCCGCGTAGTCGGGCCCGTAGTCGACGAGCGACCAGCCGAACGCCGCTGCGTAGAAGGCCTTGGCCGCTTCGATGTCCGTCACGGGGATCTCGATGTAGTCGATCGCGTGGTGCGTGTGGGCGGTGCTCATCGATGCTCTCCTACTCGCTCGGGATCTCCGCGTTGGAGTAGTGCGGCGCGCGGAACGGGAAGTCGTGGGCGACCCAGTGCTGGAGGGCGCGATACAGCGTCGTGTACAGGCCGCGCTCGTAGGCGCCGGGCGTGACCCACCAGCTGACGTCGACATCGTGGACGAGCAGCTCCTCCGTGAGCTCGGTGCGCCGCCCCATCGGATAGAGGTAGCAGCAGCCGAGGTAGCCGCCGGCCGCGGCGTAGACGGCGTAGGCGAACGACGTTCCCTCGCGGAACTCCTGCTCGTGCCAGATGAGGTCGACGAAGTTGAACGCCTCGGTGACCGGCTCAGTCGGCCAGCCGCCGCCGCGCGTCCGCTGGATCAGCGCGATGCTCTCGTTGATGCCGCGGACGTCGTCGACGAGGTCGGTCCGCGTCAGCGCGCTCGCGACGAGGTCCTCGTAGGCGAGCCGGGTCGGCGCGACGAACCCCGGCGGCAGCCGGAGCTTCTTGATGAAGTCGCCGTAGTCGATCGTTACGATGCTGCTGTTTTCGTGTTCCATATTATTCATATCGCCGTAATTTTCGGTAGAGCGTAAGGAATGACGGGCGCTGTGTCAACACCGCAGATCGTGCTCGACCTGCTGCGCGAGATGACCGGGCAGTCTGTCGTGCTCAGCGAAGCGATCGCGCGCCACGCCGGGCTGCGCCCGGCCGACCTCGAGCTCCTCGGCGTCATCGAGGCGCGCGGTCCGCTGACCGCGGGGCAGCTCGGCGAGGCGACCGGCCTGAGCCCGGCCGCGGTCACCGGCCTGATCGACCGGCTCGAGC
>DATDKF010000126.1:0-14954 GCA_036520135.1 Solirubrobacteraceae bacterium | reverse complement strand
CTGCCTGTCGCACAACAACCGCACGTACCGGCGCGGGCGCGACGCGGGTGCGCTCGGCGTGCACCTGGTGCCCGAGCACGCCGCCGCGCTGGCCGAGCTGTTCGGCGGCGAGACCGGCGACGAGGTCGACAAGTTCGCCCGGTGCGCCTGGCGCGACGGGCCGGAGGGCGTGCCGCTGCTCGACGACTGCCCGAACCGGTTCGTCGGCCGCGTGCTGTGGCGCGCCGGCGCCGGCGACCACGACGCGTTCCTGCTCGAGCCGGTCGCCGCCGAGCGCGGCAGCGCCGAGGACGAGTTCACGTTCCACCACGCCAAGCGGATCGCGCCCGGTCACGAGGCCTGACGTGGAGCTCTTCCGGCGGCTGCTCCCCGACGCGGCCGTGGATCTCACGGCGGACGACGTCGTCGCGGCGGTTCCCGCTCCGGCGCCGGCCGACCGGCCGTTCGTGTTCGTGAACATGATCGCCACGGCCGACGGCCGCGCCACGATCGCCGGCCGCACCGGGCCGATTGCCAACCGCGCGGACTACGAGCTCTTCCACGCGCTGCGCGGCCGCGTCGACGCGGTGATGGTCGGGGCCGAGACCGTGCGCGTCGAGGGCTACGGCCCCATGGAGGCCACGGGGGTGGTCGCCTCGCGCTCGGTCGACCTGCCGGCCGAGGTCGGGTTGCTGCGAGCGCCCGGGAACCGCGTGGTCGTGCTCACCCCGTCCGAGAACGCAGAGCTGCCGCCGTGCCCGGCCGAGGTTCACTACCTGCGCGGCCCGCTGGAGGAGGGCGTGCGCCGCCTGCGCACCGAGCTGGGCATCGAGTCAGTCGACTGCGAAGGCGGCCCACACCTGCTCGGCGCGCTGCTGCGCGCGCGGCTCGTCGACGAGCTGCACCTCGTGATCGCGCCCAAGCTCGTCGCTGGGCCCGACCCGCTCACGACCGTGGCCGGCCCGGCGCTCGACCCGCCGGCGGACCTGCGGCTGCTATCGCTGCACGAGTCCGGCGGCTACCTGTTCCTGCGCTACGGCACGTAGGAACGCGTCGACCACCACCGGGGAGAACTGCGTGCCGCTGTGGCGGCGCAGCTCGGCGAGCGCCTCGGCCTCGGACAGGGCGGCGGCGTAGGGACGCTCGCTCGTCATCGCCGAGTAGGCGTCGCACACGAAGACGATCTGCGCGCCGAGCGGGATGTCGTCGCCGGCCAACGCGTCCGGGTAGCCGCGCCCGTCCCAGCGCTCGTGGCTGGAACGGATCATCTTGGCGACGCCCACCAGCGCGGGGGCGCCGGACGCGATGCGCTCGCCGATCACCGTGTGGCGGCGCAGGAACTCCCACTCATCGGCGTCGAGTGCGCCGGGCTTGACGAGCAGCGGCCGCGGGATCGCGATCTTGCCGATGTCGTGGAGCTCGGCCGCGGTGGCGACGCGCTCGATCGCGTCGGCGTCGAGGTCGAGCGCGCGCGCGGTGGCGGCGGCCAGCGCGGCGACGGTCTGGCCGCGCGCGCTCAGGTCGGCGTCCCACTCGCCGACCGCGCGCAGCAGTACGGACTTGCTCTGGGCCAGCGCCGAGATGCGGCCGCTGTTCTTCTCCGCGTACAACCGGCGGTCGGCCACGCGCAAGGCCTCGGACGCCTCCACCCCTTCGCCCGGGATGCGGGCATAGCCGCACGACGCGCCGATGTGGAAGCCGTCGCCGTCGCTGGTCAGCGCGGCGCGGGTGCGCTCGATCAGGCCGTCGGGCGCGCGCTCGGGGTCCCACGGCGCCAGCACGCAGAACTCGTCGCCACCCATCCGGTAGGCCATCTCGTCGCCGCTGATCGCGGCTTGGAGCTGGCTGCCGAGGCGGCGCAGCAGCGCGTCGCCCGCCGGATGGCCGAAGCTGTCGTTGTAACTCTTGAAGCCGTCGAGGTCGAACAGCAGCAGCAGATGCGGCTGCGTCTCGTCGTCGGCGCGCAGCAGCTCGAGGTCGCGCAGCAGCTTGAGGCGGTTGCCGAGCCCGGTGAGCGAGTCGGTCCGCGCCTGCCGGCGCGAGGCGGTGAGATTCTCGCGGCTCTGGTGGTGGGTGACCGCGAGCCGGCAGATCACGGCGAGCATCGAGGCGGCGGCGAGCGCGACGGCGAGCGTCTCGGTCGAGGACCCGTGGTCCTGCACGAGCAGCGCGAGGCTGCCGAGCGACAGCACGACCGGCAGGATGATGCTCGGCACGTCGTCGGTCGGGCCGGTCTCGCGCCGCGCGGGCTGCCACGCCGCGAGGCTGACGATCAGCGCGCCGGCGATCCAGCCGATGTCGAGCAGCGTGCCGGTGGCGTAGGTCTCGCGCGCCACCTGGAACAGGTAGATGCTGTCGCAGACCGCGAACACGCCGAGGCCGGCGCCGAGCACGACCCACGTCCGGTCGAGCCGCTTGCGGCCGGCGGCCATGATGCCGACGACGAGCCCGACGAGGACCATGTCGGCGAGCGGGTAGGCGATGTTGGTGACGATCGCCGCGGTGTCGCCGCCGGTCGACGCGCGCACGGCCTTGAAGACGACGGCGGCAGAGATCGCCGCGACGGTGAGTGCGGCGATCACGCCGTCGAGCCACAGCCGCACGCCCAGGCGCGGCATCCGGGCCTTCGCCAGCAGCGCGATCGCGACGTAGGCGAGCGGATAGAAGCTCAGCCACAGCCCGTCGGCGATCGACGGGAACGGCGCCTCGTCGAGGTCGGCGAGCGCGAGCGACCAGTAGATGTTGCCGCCCGCGTAGAGCGCGAGGCCGAGCGCGAACAGTCCCCACGCGGCTCGTTCCTCGCGGCGCGCGGCGGCCCGCAGGCCGCACAGCAGCGCCGACCCGAGCAGCACGCCGTCGTAGATCGTCTCCATGAAGGCGCCGTCGAGCGTCGAGTTCGGCCACGGGCCGAGGGTCACGATCACCTGCACGGCGAGGCCGGCCGCCAGCAGGGCGCCCCATGCGCGTGCGATCGTCCGGACACTCATCGGGACATATATCGGCCGAATGGGGTCTTGACCGTAGGAGTACGCTTCCGCGCGGGATGGGGTCGTTGCACGAGATTCCGGCCGAGCGCACGCATACGGTCTGGGACAATGCGATCGCTCCGGTGCTCGAGGTCGACTCGGGCGACACTGTCGAGCTCGCCGTCACCGACGCGTCGGGCGGCCAGCTGGACCGCGACTCGGGCGTCGAGGCCGTCGCCGCGCTCGACTTCTCGCGCGTGAACCCGGTTACCGGCCCGGTGTTCGTCAAGGGCGCGCAGCCGGGCGACGTGCTCGAGGTCGAGATCCTGTCGCTCAGGCCGCGCGACTGGGGCTGGACGGCGATCATCCCCGGCTTCGGCCTGCTGGCCGACGAGTTCCCGGAGCCGTGGCTGCGGATCTCGACGATCGCGAACGGGCGTGTCGCCTTCCTCGACGACGTCGAGCTGCCGTTCGAGCCGTTCCCGGGCACGATCGGCGTCGCGCCCGCCGAGCCGGGCGAGCACTCGATCGTGCCGCCCAGCCGCTGGGGCGGGAACATGGACATCAAGCACCTGCGCGCCGGCACGCGGCTGCTGCTGCCGGTCGGCGTCGAGGGCGCGCTGTTCTCGGTCGGCGACACCCATGCCGCGATGGGCGACGGCGAGGTGTGCGGCACGGCGGTCGAGGCGCCGATGGACATCGCGGTGCGGCTCGGCGTGCGGCGCGACCTGACGATCGCCGCGCCGCAGTACGTCGTCGCGCCGGGCGAGCTCGCGCGCACCGAGCCCGGCGGCTACCACGTCTGCACGGGCGTCGCCCCCGACCTGATGGAGGCGACGCGCGAGGCCACGCGCGCCGCCATCGCCCACATCGTCGAGCGCCGCGGCGGGACCGTGCAGGAGGCATACGCGCTCGCCTCGGTGGCCTGTGACCTGCGGATCCATGAGGTGGTTGACGTGCCCAACTGGGTGGTCGGATGCTTCGTGCCTGACGCGCTCTTCGCGGGCCGCGTCTCGTGAGCGCCCCCGGCGGAGGCCTGCGGCGGGAGCTGCACTTCTGGGAGGCGATCGCGCTCTCGATCGCGATCATGGCTCCGACCGCGGCGATGGCGCTCAACGGCGTCGGCATCGCCGGGCTGATCGGCCGCGCGGTGCCGCTGGCGTTCCTGTTCGCGCTGGTCGGTGTGCTGTTCGTCGCCTGGGGGATCGCGCAGCTCACGCGCGAGGTCAGCCACGCGGGCTCGGTCTACGCGCTCACCGGCTTCACACTCGGCCCGGCCGCCGGCTTCCTCGCCGGCTGGGCGCTGCTCGGCACGTACCTGTGCTTCACGGTCGCCTCGAGCGCCGAGGTCGGGCTGTTCTTCTCATCGTTCCTGGCCTCGACGGGCATCGCCGACAACGCCGACTGGATCTGGATCGCGCTCGTCTCGGCGGCGCTGATCACGGTGATCGCCGGCGGCGACATCCGCTTCGCGACGCGCTCGCTGCTCACGATGGAGGGGTTCTCGGTCGCGCTGATCGTGATCCTCGTCGTGGTGATCTTCGTGCGGCTGATCGTCGGTGAGGCGCCGAGCGGCCACGAGTCTTCGCTCGGCGACGCGTTCAGCCTGCCGAGCGGCACGACGCTCGACGCGATCGCCACCGCCTCGGTGTTCGGGTTCCTGTCGTTCGCCGGCTTCGAGGGCGCGGCCGCGCTCGGCGAGGAGACCGACGAGCCGCGCCGCAACATCCCGCGCGCGGTCTTCCTGGCGCCGCTGACGATCGGGATCTTCTACTTCTTCGTGATCCTCGCCCAGACGCTCGGCTTCGGCACGAACGACGCCGGCGTGGCCGCGTTCGCCGGGTCGAGCTCGCCGCTCGGCGACCTCTCGAAGGCCTACGTCGGCTCGCTGCTGGAGGACTTCATCAACCTCGGCGCGACGGTCAGCGCGTTTGCGAGCGCGCTCGGCACCGCCACCGCCGGCTCGCGCGTGCTGTTCGCGCTCTCGCGCGACGGCCTGCCGTCGAGCCCGCTCGCGCGCATCTCGACGCGCAGCGGCGCGCCGGTCGGCGCGCTCGCGCTGGTGATGGCCGTCGGGTTCGGCGGCCTCATCGCGCAGCGGATCGCGGGGACCAACGCGGTCAACGCGTTCTTCTATCCCGGCACGATCGGCGTGCTGTCGCTGATGGTCGCGTACATCGTGACGAACATCGGCGCGATCCGGCACCTCTTCCTCGGCGTCCTGCGCCGGCCGCTCTGGCAGCTGGTCTTCCCGGTGCTCGGCATCGCGTTCCTGTGCTTCACGATCTACAAGAACGTCAAGGGCACCGCCGCGCCGTACAGCCACTTCCCGTGGTACGTGCTCGCCTGGCTCGCGGTCGGCGCCGTGTTCATCGCGGCGGCGCCGCGCGTCGTGCGCCGGATCGGCGAGCGACTGACCAGCGAGATCCGGGACGGCGCGCCCTAGCCCGAGCGGCGCCTCGCCCAGTGCCGTCTGGTGTTGTCAGGTTCACCGATGAGTTCGCCGCGTGCCGGTGGTCCTGTCTGGAGATCCGAATGACGCGGAAGTCGAGGAGGCCAGCATTGCGTACCCTCGCGATCACCCAGAACATCACGGTCGACGGCGCCATCGAGATGCTCGGCGACTGGTTCGACCCGCAGGGCCAAGGCGGCGTCGACAACTCAGATCTGCTCGAGGAACTGCACCGGCAGGACAGCCGGGCGGACGCGTTTCTCGTCGGCCGGCGGACGTTTGCGGACCTGCGCGGCTACTGGCGCGACCTGTCCGACGACCCCACCGGGATCAGCGATTACCTCAACCGGGTGCAGAAGTACGTCGTGTCCTCGACCATGACGAGCCCCGACTGGCAGAACTCCACGGTCCTCTCCGGTGACCCCGTCGAGGACGTCCGTGCGCTGAAGGAGCGGCCGGGTGAGGACATCGTGGTCACCGGCAGCATCACGCTGTGCCACGCCCTGATCGGGGCCGGTCTGGTCGACGAGTATCGGTTGTTCGTCTATCCCGTCGTGCAGGGCCGCGGCCGTCGGCTGTTTCCCGAGGGATTCGAGTGCCCCACCCTGAGGCTGGTCGAAGCGAAGGCGTTTCGGAGCGGCATCACGTATTCGCGATACGCCCGTTCCTGATTCGCGCCGCCGTTCCGTTTACGCCGCCGCCGGTGTCTGGACGGACATGCACACCATGAACACACCGCCGATCGTCTCACCGCAGGAGTGGGAGGCCGAGCGCGAGAAACTGCTGGTGGACGAGAAGCAGCTGACGCGGGCGCGCGACGCGATGGCGGCCAAGCGCCGGCGCATGCCGTGGATGGCCGTGGAGAAGGACTACCGCTTCGAGGGGCGCAGCGGCCCGGCAAGCCTCGCGGACCTCTTCGAGGGCCGCCATCAGCTCATCGTCTACCGCTTCTTCTTCGAGCCCGGCGTCGTCGGCTGGCCTGAGAGCGGCTGCCCCGGCTGCTCCTTGGTCGCCGATCAGGTAGCCCACCCCGCCCATCTGAACGCCCGCGACACCACGCTCGCGTTCGTCTCGCGCGCCCCGCAGGCGGACATCGAGCGCTGGCGGGCGCGGATGGGCTGGGAGTTCGTTCCGTGGTACACGCTGACGGACGACTTCGACGCGGACTTCGGCGTCGACGAGTGGCACGGCACCAACGCTTTCTTCCGCGACGACGATGACCGGATCTTCCGCACGTACCTCGTCAACAACCGCGGCGACGAGATGATGGGCAACACATGGAGCTACCTCGACATCACCGCGCTCGGACGGCAGGAGGAGTGGGAGGACTCGCCCGCGGGCTACCCGCAGACCCCGCCCTACGAGTGGAACAGGCGCCACGACCAGTACGACGAGCCCAACGCGAGTGACATGGCCGAGCAGATCGCGCGCTACCAGGCCGCCCATCGCGGCTCGAAGAGCTCGTGATCGCGCACGTGGGAGGCGTGCCGCTCGAGGAGGTCCTGCTGGCGGGCCCCGGCGCCGGGGCCGGGCTGCTGGTCGCGCGCGGCTGGATCATGGTCCGGTGGCGGCGGCGCCGGCGAGCCTCGGCTGGGTAGGGCGGCGGCGAAGTGGCGCGTTTCCGCTCGTCCGCCGGACCGTCTGGCGAGTTGACCTCCTATACGGCGGTGAACTCGCCAGGGACCGCCTCCGCGGCCGAAATCCTCGCTCCCCTACCCAGCCGCCGTTGACGTTCGCCGGCGCCCTAGTGATCGATCGGCGCGAGCGCGGGCCGCTTGGCGGTCCGGCCGTCGCCGGACGACCGGCCGCGGATGCGGCGCACGAGCCACGGTGTGAAGTAGCGCTGCACCCAGATCAACTCGGCAGTCACGAGCGCGTGCGGCGGCCGCCGCACCGCGGCCGGCAGCGGCGCCGCCCACGAGCGGTCGGCCCCGTCGACCCCGAGCGTGTGGGCGAGCGCGGCCGCGATCCGCTCGTGCCCGAGCGGACCGGCGTGCAGGCGGTCCCGGCTCCACAGCCGCGGGTCGATCGACACCGGCTCGGCCGCGATGTCGACGACAATCGCCCCGCTCGCCTCCCCGGCCGCGCGGATCGCCTCGTTGTATCCGGCCAGGCGTGCGCGCACGATCCGCGCGAGCGGAACGACGCTCGAGAGGTCCGGCAGCGTGAACGTCATGACCGTCGCCCCGGCGCCGCGCAGGTCGCGCAGCATCGCCTCGAGGTGGCCGGCCGTCATGTTCGGGTCATAGCGGCGGTGCAGGAGGTCGTTGAGGCCGGCGACGACCGTCGCCAGGTCCGGCTCCAGCGCCAGCGCCGGCCCGAGCTGCTCCTCGCGCACCTGCGGGATCCGCCGCCCGCGGACGGCCAGGTTCGCGTAGCGCAGCTCGGGGTTGACCGCGGTCAGCTGCTCGGCGAGCCGGTCCGCCCAGCCGCGGTACCCGCCGTCCGGTCGCGGGTCGTCCAGCCCCTCGGTGGTGCTGTCCCCGAGCGCGACGTAGCGGCTGAACATCGCATCAGTTTGCCGCCTCCCGCAGCGCGGCCTCGAGGATGTCCAGCCCCTGGGCCGCGTCCTCCTCGGAGATCGTCACCGGCGGCAGCAGCCGGACGACGTTGCCGTAAAGCCCGCAGGTGAGCAGCAGCAGGCCGCGTGCGCGGGCGGCGGCGAGCGTCGCGGCTGCCTGCGCGCCCTCGCCGAGCTCGATCGCGAGCATCGGCCCGAGCCCGCGCACCTCGACCACCGAGTCGAGCTCGGCGGCGATCGCGTCGAGCCGGCCGCGCATGACCGCGCCGAGGCGCTCGGCGCGGTCGCGGAAGCCCGGCGCCGACACCGCGTCGAGCACGACCGCGGCCGCTGCGCACGACGCCGGGTTGCCGCCGAACGTGCCGCCGAGGCCGCCGGGGTGCGGAGCGTCCATCAGCTCGGCGCGGCCGGTGACGGCGGCGAGCGGCAGGCCGCCGCCGAGCGACTTGCCTGACACCAGCAGGTCGGGCTCGACGCCGTAGTGCTCGATCGCCCACACCGGGCCGGTGCGGCCGACGCCGGACTGCACCTCGTCGTCGACGTAGAGGATCCCGTGCGCCGCGCACAGCGCCTTGAGCTTGCCCGGGAAGTCGGGCGGCATCGGGATGAAGCCGCCCTCGCCCTGCACCGGCTCGAGCACGACACAGGCCACGCTCTCGGGGTCGACCTCGGCCTGCAGCAGCCGCCGCAGCGCGTCGATCGCGTCGTCGCTGGTCACGCCGGCCGGCCCGTAGGGCGCCGCCGCGCGGTAGACCTCGGGCGCGAACGGGCCGAAGCCGCGCTTGTAGGCGACCTTGCTGGTCATCGTCATCGTGAGCAGCGTCCGGCCGTGGAAGGCGCGGTCGAACACGATCACGGCCGGGCGGCCGGTGGCCGCGCGGCCGATCTTGACCGCGTTCTCGACAGCCTCGGCGCCGGAGTTCACGAGCACGCTCTTGTAGTCCTCGCCCGGGCCGGGGAACAGCTCCGCGAGCTTTCGGCAGACGGCCACGTACGGCTCGTACATGCCGACCATGAAGCACTGGTGCAGGTAGCGGTCGACCTGCTCGTGGATAGCCGTCACGACCTCGGCCGGGCCGTGGCCGAGGTTCTGGCAGCCGATGCCGCCGGCGAAGTCGAGGTACGTGCGGCCGTCGTCGGCGGTGATGCGCGCGCCCTCGGCGCCGGTCACCACGATCGGCGGGGTCGACACCGCGCGCGACACGTAGCGCTCGCGTGCCTCGTGGATGTCGCTCGTGATCGAGGTGCTCATGTGGATTCCTCCAGGCCGCACCAGTCGGCGATGAAGAGCGCGATCGCCTGTGCGGTCTCGGTGACGGAAGGGAGGTGGACGCGCTCATCCACCCCGTGCTCGTTCTCCGCGTGCGGGCCGAAGCACACGGCGGGCGTACCGCCGTACAGCTGGAAGGTACGCGCGTCAGTCGTCGCTGTCGACGCGAACAGGCCCGGCGTGCGGCCGGTGGCGCGCGCGCAGGCGTCGGTGAGTCCGGTGATCAGGGGGGAGTCCTGCGCGAGCTCGTAGCCCTCGCACTGGAAGCCGTCGTAGATGACCTCGATGCGGTGGCCCGGATCGCTCGGCGCGACCTCTGCGACGGCGGCCTCTACGCGCTCGCGCAGCTCGGCGACCGGCTGGTCCGGATAGCACGCGAGCCGGAAGTGCGTGAGGCACTCGCCGGCGACGGTCGACGGCCAGTCGCCGCCGCGGATCATCCCGACGTTGAGGTTGATCGGGTGCGGATAGGCGGCGTAGAGCGGTGGCTTGTCGGCGTTCAGCTCGGCCTCGAGCGAGCGCAGTGCGGCGATCACCGCGTACGACGCCTCGATCGCGTTGGCGCCGGCGCCGGACTCGCCGGCGTGGGCGGGCACGCCGAGCACGCGCACCTGGAACCACAGCACGCCGACCTGCGCGTTCCAGATCGCGCCCTTGGTCGGCTCGGTGAGGATCGCCGCGTCGGCGGTGTGGCCGGCCAGCACGCACGCAAGCGCCCCGTTGCCGGTGCACTCCTCCTCGACGACCGACTGCAGCTCCACCGGTCCCCGCGGGCGCAGGTCGAGCCGCTGCAGGCCGCGCACGGCGCCGACCATCGCCGCGAGGCCGGACTTCATGTCGCCGGCGCCGCGGCCGTACATCCACTCGCCATCGCGGCGCGCGGAGAACGGCTCGCCGCTCCACAGCGAGCCCGGCCCCGGGCTTACGACGTCGACGTGCCCGTTGAGGATCAGCGAGCGGCCGCCCCCCGGCGCCGCCGGCTCCCACGTCGCGACGACGTTGGCCTTGCCGTCGACGTCCCAGCTGAACGGCGCCGCGGCGGGGTGCCGCCCGAGCACATCCGGCTCGAGCGGCACGTCCACCGGCTCCATCCCCAGCCCGAAGAACGCCCGCCGCATGACCTCCTGCCCGGACTCCTCGTGGCCGAGCGTCGTCGGCGCGGCGACGAGCTCGGCGATGAGATCGGCCATCGCCTCCTCCTCGGCGCCGACCGCCGCGAGGATGTCGCGCTCAGTCGGCGACAGCTCTGATCTCCGTGGGCAGGTTCCAGCACTCGACGATCTGGCCGTCCTCGAAGCGCACGATCGCGCCGCCCTTGGCGATGAGGTTCCAGCCCGGGCCCTGGCTCGCGCGCCACGTGTAGCGGGTGGCGACCCGGTCGCGCTCGGCGACGGCGTCGTCGAGCGTCACGGTCGCGTCCGGGAACGTGTCGGCGGTGGCCGCGTGGAAGCGGACGAGCGCCTCGACGTCCTCGATCCCGGCCGAGAACCCGTGCAGCGTGGCATCCGGGTCGAACAGGGAGAGGTAGTCCTCCGGGCGGCCCTCGTTGAGCGCGGCGACGGCGTTGCGCAGGGCGGTCCTGTTCGTCGAAGCCTTGGTCTTGCGTGTTGCGGTGGCGGTCATGACATCGAGTGTCGGCCGTCTGGGGTGCGCGGGACAACCGTACGCCGCCCAAAGGCGTCGTGCAGGGTTTGGGCCGCCGACCAATCGCCCGTAGACTCCGCGCCGTCGCAGAATGCATCTCGCTGACCTGCTCGCCGAGGAGACCTTCGGGCTGGAGCTGCTGACCGGCGGCCCGGACGCTCCGGTGCGCGGCGCGCATGCCGTGGAGGTGGACGCGCCGGCCCGCTGGCTGGCCGCGGACTGGGTGATGCTCACGACCGGCGTGCGCCTGCGCGGCAACGTCGACGCGCAGCGGGCGCTGATCCCGCAGCTCGAGGAGGGCGGCGTGAGCGCGCTCGGCTTCGGCGTCGGGCTCGGCTTCAAGCGCGTGCCGCCGGCGCTCGTCGAGGTCGCCGACGAGCACGGCTTCCCGGTCTTCGCGGTCCCGTACGAGACGCCGTTCCGGGAGATCATCCACTACGTCGACAGCGCGCTGACCGGCACCGACGAGCACGTCTTCCGGCGGCTGACCGCGCTGCAGCGTTATCTCGTCGATGCGCTGCGCACGCCGCAGCCCGAGCGCGCGATGGTCGACCGGCTCGCGAAGTTCCTCGACGCCAGCGTGGTGCTGCTCGGCGCCGAGGGCCGCCCCGACACGGTCTCCGGCAAGCCGCCCGCGCCCGCCCTGCTCGAAGAGGTGTGCCGCCAGCCCGCCGGGCTGATCGAGCTCGAGAGCGGCGGCTGGCACGCGATCGCCACGCCGGTCGTCACGCGCGCCGACCAGGCGCAGCGCTGGCTCGTGCTCGCCAGCCAGCGGCGCGGGTTCATCTCCAAGCTCGCCAAGCCGGCGGCCGAGGCCACGGCGCCGCTGCTCGCCGCGATGGCGCAGCTCGGCGACGTGGTGCGCGACCAGGAGCAGGCCGTCAAGGCGGCGCTGCTCGAGGAGGCGCTCGAGCCGGTCGCGGCGCGCGACCTGCCGCCGCTCGCCGCCCGCGCCGCCGCATTCGGGATCGACTTCTCCGAGCCCGCGCGGCTCGTCGTCGTCCGCGGCGCCGGGCGCCGCGAGCTCGTCACGCGGCTCGACGCCCACCGGATCCCGCATCTCGTGCAGCAGCGCGAGGACTCGCTGCTCGCGCTCGTCCAGGGCGCGGACGACGATGTGCTCGCCGCGCTCGGCGACCTCGAGGACGTGGGCGTCGGCGTCGGGCGCACGGTCGTGTCGATCACCGACGCCCGCCACTCGCTGCGCGACGCCGAGCTGGCCGTCGCTCATGCCAACAGCGGCATCGTGCGGTTCGAGGACTTCGACCTCGGCACGTTCATGGTCAGCGAGATCCCGCCCGACCGGCTCGGGCCGAAGGTCGACGAGATCCTGTCGGTGCTGCGCGCCAACCCGCCGCTGCACGAGGCGCTGCGCGCGTACTTCGACCACGATCTCGACATCGCCGCGACCGCCGCGTCGCTGCACATGCACCGCAACTCGCTGCGCTACCGGCTGGCGCGCGCCGAGCAGGTGCTGGGGCGCTCGCTCAAGCAGCCGGCGACCGTCGCGGCGGTCTACATCGCGCTCGTCGCCGAGGCGGCCGACCAAACCCGAGCCGCGAGTTTGGACTGACGACGTTGCCCCGCGACGGCGCGGCCTGAAAGGATCGCCGCCGATGGAGGCCAGCGAGCAGCCGACCGCGCCGTACCTGGACGCCGTCGTGGCGTACGCGTTCCGGGGGCCGGCGCGCTTCCACGTCCCGGGCCACAAGGGCGGCCCGGGCGCCGACCCCGGCGTCCGCAAGGCGATCGGGGTGGACGGGCTGGCGATGGACATCCCGCAGGACATCCACGGGGTCGACCTCGGGCCGTCGCCGACGCCCTACGAGCGAGCCGAGCGGCTCGCCGCCGACGCCTACGGCGCCGCTCGCACGTTCTTCCTCACCAACGGGGCCACCCAGGGCAACCACACGCTGTGCCTGGCGCTGGCGCCGCTCGGGACGCGGA
Organism: Solirubrobacteraceae bacterium; assembly: GCA_036520135.1. Lineage (GTDB taxonomy): Bacteria > Actinomycetota > Thermoleophilia > Solirubrobacterales > Solirubrobacteraceae > DASSUW01. The sequence continues at coordinate 2,175 of DATDKF010000126.1, read as the reverse complement.
TCGTCGCGCAGCGCAACTCGCACGCGTCGATCGTCGACGGGCTCGTCCTCAGCGGCGGCGTCCCGAGCTTCGTCGCGCCCGAGTACGACGCCGAGCTCGGCATCACCCACTGCGTGACGCCCGCCGCGCTCGAGCAGGCGCTGCGCGACGCGCCCGACGCGCGTGCGGCGTTCATCGTCTCGCCGACCTACTACGGGATGGCGGCCGACATCGCCGGGATGGCCGACGTCGCACACGCCGCCGGCGTGCCGCTGGTCGTCGACCAGTCGTGGGGTCCGCACTTCGGCTTCAACGAGGCGCTGCCGCCGACCGCGCTGTCGCAGGGCGCCGACGCGATGCTCACGAGCACGCACAAGATCGCCGGCTCGCTGACGCAGAGCGCGATGCTGCACATCTCGGGCAGCGGGCGGATCGACGTCGGCGCGGTGGCACGGGCGCTGCGGCTGCTGCGCTCCACGTCGCCGTCGTCGCTGCTGACCGCGTCGCTCGACGGCGCGCGCCGCCAGCTCGCGCTGCACGGCGAGCAGCTGCTGTTCGAGACGCTGGAGGCGATCGAGGTCGCGCGCGCGAAGCTCCAGACCGTGCCGGGGATCGCGCTGGTCGACGCGTCGCTCGTCGGCCAGATGGGCGTGGCGGGCTACGACCCGCTACGGATCGTGCTCGACGTGCGCGGCACCGGCCTGACCGGCTACGAGATCGCCGACGCGCTGCGCCGCTCGTACGACGTCCATGTCGAGCTGCCGATGCAGGCGACCGTCGTGTTCGTGGTCGGCCTGGGGGAGACCGCCGGCTCGCTGCGGCGGATGGCCGGCGACGTCGACGAGATCGTCAAGCGGATGGGCCAGCCGGGAGCGACCGCGCCGATCGTCCCGCCCGCGACGTCGCTGCGTAACGAGGCCGCGCTCCCGCCGCGCGAGGCGTTCCTCGGCGAGGCCGAGCAGGTCGCGGTCGATGACGCCGTCGGCCGCATCTCCTGCGAGTCGATCGCGTCGTACCCGCCCGGCGTGCCGGCGCTGCTCCCCGGCGAGCGCATCTCGGCCGAGACCGTGACCTACCTGCGCGAGCTGGCGGCAAGCGGCGCGCGCCTGCACGGCGCCAGCGACCCGGCGTTCAACACCATCAACGTCCTTATCGACGGGCGGGATGCCCGACGTCCGAGTCAGGACGCGGGACTGGATGTCCTGCGGAGGTAACTGCTCGTGATCGATCCGCAGGAGCGGTGGGCCCAGTACGGCGAGAAGCCCGACTACGCGGGCCTGCTGACGTTCGCCGGCACGCGGTACACCGAGGATCCCGCGCAGCTCGAGGGCTTCGACGTGGCGATCGTCGGCGCGCCGATGGACGACCTCGTGTCCGACCGGCCGGGCGCGCGCTTCGCGCCGCGGGCGATCCGCGCCGCGAGCTGCCCGCCAGGGCCGCACCTGGAGGCGAAGGTCGACGCGCTGAGCGCGCTGCGCGTCGTCGACTTCGGCGACGCGCCGGTCATCCCCGCCGATCCCGCGACCTCGCACGCGGCGATCGAGTCGACGGTCGCGCAGGTGCTCGCGGCCGGCGCGCTTCCGGTGACGCTCGGCGGCGACCACTCGATCACCAAGCCGTGCGTGCAGGCGGTCGCCGCCGCCCGCGGGCCGGTCGGCGTCGTTCACTTCGACACGCACACCGACACCGGCGCCGAGGTCTTCGGCGTCGAGCGCTCGCACGGCACGTTCATGAAGCAGCTGCTCGACGACGGCCACGTGACGGGCGCGCGCTACGCCCAGATCGGCCTGCGCGGCTACTGGCCCGGCGAGACCGAGTTCAACTGGCAGGCGGAGCGCGGCGTGACGTCGCTGTTCGCCCACGACGTCCGCGACCTCGGGATCCGCGAAGTGGTCGCGCGCGCGATCGCCGCGGTGGGGGACGGGCCGGTCTACCTGACCGTCGACGTCGACGTGCTCGACCCGGCGTACCTCCCCGGCGGCACCGGCACGCCGGAGCCGGGCGGCCTGACCGCGAGCGAGCTGCTGCTCGCGGTACGGCTGGTGGCGACCGAGCTCGAGCTCGTCGGCGCCGACGTCGTCGAGGTGATCCCGGCCGCGGTCGGCTCGGCCGACAGCTCGGCGCTCGTCGCCGAGCGGGTCGTGCGCGAGGCTCTCACCGGGATCGCGGCGCGGCGCGGCGCCTGAGCGCCGCGCC
>DATDKF010000125.1:0-10226 GCA_036520135.1 Solirubrobacteraceae bacterium | reverse complement strand
GGGCCCGCGACCGCCTCACCGCCGAGTCCGGCGACGCCGCCGCGGGCCGCGGCCGCCTGGTCGCGGAGCGCGACCGCGCGATCACCGAGCGCGACCATGCCGTCGCCGCGCGCGACCGCGCCGTCGCCGAGCGCGACCGCCTCGTGGCCGAGGTCGAGGGACTGCGCGACCAGCTCGCGGCCGCCCACGAGGACCGCGACCGCGAGCCGGCGCCCGCGGACACGGCCGACCGAGACCGGCTCGAGGCGCAGCTCGTCGCCGGCCGGGCCGAGCGCGAGCGGCTCGAGGGCGAGCTCGCCGGAGCGTGGGCCGAGCGCGACCGCGCCGAGGCGGACCTGCACGCCGCGCGCGACGGTCGCGAGCGCGTCGAGGCCGAGCTCGTCGCGGCCCGCGCCGACCGCAAGCGGCTCGAGCGCGAGGCCACCGGCCTGCGCGAGGAGTCGAGCCGCCGGCCGCGCCGCCCCCAGGCCGCCCCCGCGCCGGACAGCCGCATCGCGCCGCCGCGTGACGGCCCGGCGCTGTGGGTCGTGCGCGCAGTCGCGTCGGTGCTCGTCGCGATCCTGCTCGTGGCGATCGTGCTGGCGCTCGGCGCCCTGACGTAGCTACTCGCGGCTGGCGCGCCGCGCGACGTTCTGCTGGCGCTCGGCCATCGCCTGCGCGACGGCGAAGATGATCAGGCCCGTGACGATCGCGGGGAACAGCACGCCGAAGATCCCGACCAGGGCGATCGTCGCCTTCGCCGCGTTGCTGAGCGCCAACAGCGTGACCATGCGCGGCAGTCTACGCCACGTCCGCCTGCGAATGATGGATGCGCAGCACCCCATCCAGCGTGTCTGCCTCCGCCGCCGGCTTGTCCGGCCGGTGCCGCAGCACCCGTGCGAACCGCAGCGCGACGCCGCCCGGATACCGGCGGCTCGCTTGGACGCCGTCGAACGCGACCTCGACCACCAGCTCGGGGCGGACGTAGACGGTCCAGTCGTCGCGGCCGGTCTCCAGCGCCAGCAGGTGCTCGGTCTGCCAGGTGAGCATCGCGTCGGTGAGGCCCTTGAACGTCTTCCCCAGCATCACGAACCCGGGCCCGTCCGGCTCGCGGGCGCCGAGGTGCAGGTTGCTCAGCCAGCCGCGGCGCCGGCCGTGGCCCCACTCCGCGGCGAGCACCACGAGATCGAGCGTGTAGCGCGGCTTGACCTTCAGCCACCCGGCGCCGCGGCGGCCGGCCGCGTAGGGCGCGTCGAGCGACTTCACGAGCACGCCCTCGTGGCCGCGCGCGAGCGCCTCGTCGAGCACCGCGCGGGCCGCGTCCTCGTCGGCGGCGACAGCGCGTGGGACCCGCCGCTCCTCGGGCAGCAGCTCGGCGAGCGCCTCGAACCGCTCGGCGCCCGGCCGGTCGATGAGGTCCTCGCCGCCGGCGTGCAGGACGTCGAAGAACAGCGCGCTCAGCTTGCCGCCGCCGACCCGGCTCGCTGTCACCTGGAACGGCTCGGGCCGACCGTCGGCCCGGAGCGCGATCGCCTCGCCGTCGAGCACCGCGGCGTCGGTCGGCAGCGCCAGCGCGGCCTCGACGAGCTCGGGCACGCGAGCGGTGATGTCGTCGAGCGTGCGGGTGAAGACGCGCACCTCGTCGCCGTCGCGGTGCACCTGCACGCGGATGCCGTCGAGCTTGAACTCGACCGCCGCGGGGCGGATGCGCTCGAGCGCGGCGCCGACGTCGTCGCCCGGCGCCGCCAGCATCGGCTGCACCGGCCGCAGCAGCTGCAGCGAGATCGCGGCGAGGCCGGCGGCGCCGTCGGCCAGCGCCGCCGCGGCGACCGCGCCGAGGTCGCCGCGCAGCATCAGCGCGCGCCGCACGTCCGCCTTCGGGACGTCGGCGGCCTTCGCCACCGCGTCGGTCATCACGCCCGCGAGGGCGCCCTGGCCGATGTCGCCGAGCAGCAGCGCCGACAGGAACCGCTGCTCCTCCTCGGTCGCGCGCGCGAGCAGCTCCTGCACTGCCGCGCGGCGCGCGGACTGCGAGCCGGCCCCGGAGAGCGCGCCGATGCGGTCGAACGCGGCCTCGACCTCCGCGACCGTGAGCGTCGGCTCGGCGGCGGGGGAGGGGCGGTCGCGCAGCGTCGCCCAGCCGACGCCGATCTGTCGCTGGGTCAGCTCCCCCGACAGCCAGGCGACGGCGGCCGGCACCTGCTCGGGCTCCGTCCGGCGCAGCAGCTCGGCCAGCCGCTCGACCTTGCCGCCCCGGGCCGACGTGGCGCGGACGGCGGCCGACGCCTCGACGAGCTCGCGCAGCAGCATCCGGCCATGGTGGCACCCGCTCCGGAATATCCGCCGCCCGCCGGCGTCTGAAGCGGCGAGAGAGAGGAGCTGCGATGTCTGGGTCGGGAGAGACCCTGATCGGGCGTATCCGGCAGTCCGTGATCGGCAACGACGCCGTGCTCGACGGGCCCTTCGGGCCGCGTCGGATGGTCTACGCCGATTACACGGCTTCGGGCCGCTCGCTGGCCTTCATCGAGGACACGATCCGCGAGCGCGTGCTGCCGATGTACGCCAACACGCACACCGAGGCGTCCGCCACCGGCCGTCACACGACCGAGCTACGGGAGGACGCGCGCCGCACCATCCACCGGGCCGTCAACGGGAGCGACGACGACGTCGTCGTGTTCTGCGGCTCCGGCTCGACCGGCGCGGTCGACAAGCTCGTCCGCGTGCTCGATCTCGACGACGCGGTCGTGTTCGTCGGCCCCTACGAGCACCACTCGAACGAACTGCCGTGGCGCGAGTCGGCCGCCGACGTCGTCACCATCCGCGCCGACCGCTCCGGCTGCGTGGACCTCGGCCATCTCGAGGAGGAGCTGCGCCGGCACGCGCACCGCCGGCTGCGCATCGGCAGCTTCTCGGCCGCGTCGAACGTGACCGGGATCGTCACGGACGTCGACAGCGTCGCGGCCGTGCTGCGCCGCCACGGCGCGCTCGCGTGCTTCGACTACGCGGCCGCCGGCCCGTACCTGCCGATCGACATGACCGGGAAGGACGCGGTGTTCCTGTCCCCGCACAAGTTCGCCGGCGGCCCGGGCACGCCGGGCGTCCTGGTCGCCAAGCGGGCCCTGTTCGGCGGCGGCCCGCCGACGGTGCCGTCCGGCGGGACGGTCGTCTTCGTCAGCCCGACCGAGCAGTCCTACCACACGGATCCGTCCGTCCGTGAGGAGGGCGGCACGCCCGCGATCGTCGAGTCGATCCGCGCGGGGATGGTGTTCGCGCTCAAGGAGGAGGTCGGCGCGGCCGCGATCGCCCGGCGCGAGCGCAGCCTCGCGCGGCGGGCGCTGGCGTCGTGGGGCGTGAACCCGAACATCGAGATCCTCGGCGACCCGCAGGCGGACCGGCTCGCGATCCTCACGCTCGGCCTACGCCATCCGCCCGGGCTGCTGCACGGCAACTTCGTCGTCGCCGTGCTCAGCGATTTGTTCGGGATCCAGGCGCGCAGCGGCTGCTTCTGCGCCGGCCCCTACATCCACCGGATGTACCCGATCGACGACCCGTGGTCGGCGGCGATGCACGAGGAGGTCGCGCGCGGCCACCTGGGCGCCAAACTGGCGTTCACCCGCATCAGCTTCGGCTACTTCGCGAGCGAGGCAGTCTTCCGCTACGTCGTCGACGCCGTGCACCTCGTCGCCGACGAGGGCTGGAAGCTGCTCCCGTACTACCGCTTCGATCCGGCGACCGGGCTCTGGGAGCACGAGCGCGGTCTCGCGCGGTTCGCCGGCGCGTCCGCGCCGGAGTCCGTGCTCGCCGACCAGCTCGAGGAGGCGCGGCGGATCCTCGCCGGGCTGGACCCGGCGCCGCCGGTCGACCCGCCGGTGACCGAGGAGTTCGAGCGCGTCCGCTGGTTCCCGCTGCCTAGTGGAGGAGCCGCCCTTCCATCCCTCCAGCCACGGTGATGACCTGGCCGGTCACGTGACTGGCGGCGAGCGGCGAGAGCAGGAACGCGATCGCGCGCGCGACGTCCTCGGCCGCGGCGATCTTGCGCAGCGCCATCGTCGCGGTCACGCGCGCGATGTTCTCCTCGGTGAGATCCTTCTCGGTCATCGGCGAGACGGTCCAGCCGGGCGCGACGAGGTTCACGCGCGCCAGCGGCGCGGTGCGGACGATCTCGTTCTTGAGCGAGAGCAGGACGCCGGTGAGCGCGGCCTTGGACGCCGAGTAGTCGACGTGCCCGGCCTCGCCGAAGATGCCGGCGGTGGAGCCGACGAGCACGAGTGAGCCGGCCTTTGCCTGCTCGACGTGGCGCAGGTAGGCGCGGGCGGTCAGGAACGTCGCGGTGAGGTTGGACTCGACGGTGTCGCGCCAGCGGGCCAGACTCATCCGCGCGATCGGGACGTCCTCGGGATCCCAGGTCCCGGCGTTGGCGACGCAGCCGTCGAGGCGCCCGAGCGCTGCGACGGCGTTCGGGACCAGCGCGTCGGCCGCCGCCTCGTCGCGCAGGTCGGCCTGCAGCGGGACGCCGCCGATCTCCGCCGCCAGCCGCTCGGCCGCGGCGGCGGACGAGTGGTAGTGCACGCCGACCGTCGCCCCCTCGGCGGCGAGCGCGCGGGCGGTCGCCGAGCCGATCCCGCCGGCCGCGCCGGTGACCAGCACCGCGGTGCGATCGAGCCCCAGCTCCATGGCGCGGCAGTGTGCCCGAAGGGAACGCCCGGCGCGTGGCCGACGTATGAGGAGCGATGCCGCCCGGCCTCGCCCTGCTGCCGCTCCGCCTGTTCCTGGGCGCGACGTTCGTGTACGCGGGGGTCTACAAGCTCTCCGACGCCGGGTTCCTGCACCCGGGCGCCGACACGTACATCGGCGATCAGCTCGAGGGCTTCGCGCGCGGCGCGCCCGGCGGCTGGCTGCTCGACACATTCGCGCTGCCGCACCCGGCGTGGGCGGGGGTCGGGGTGGCGCTCGCGGAGATCGCGATCGGCCTGCTGGCGGTCGTGGGTCGCTTCACCCGCTGGAGCGCGGCGGCCGGGCTCGGGCTGAGCCTCGTGCTGTTCTTCACGGCGAGCTGGCACACCGTGCCGTACTTCCTCGGCTCGGACATCGTCTTCGCGTTCGCGTGGCTGCCGTTCGTGCTGGCGGGCGCGGAGGGGCAGCCGGCGCTCGACGGCCGCCCGCGTCGGCGGCTCGTGCCGCGGGGCGGGCCGCTGCTCACGCGGCGCGCCGCGATCGCGCAGGCGCTCGGGCTCACGGCGGCGGCGACCGGGGTCGTCGCCGCCGTCTCGCTCGTTGCCCGCGGGCCGGTGCCGGCGCCGGCGCGCGCGGCCCGCCGCTCGGGGACCGTGATCGCCGACGCGGCGTCGCTCGGGCCCGGCGAGGCGCTGCCGTTCGCGGACCCGGCCGACGGCGGCGCTGCGCTGGTCATCCGCGGCGCCGACGGGGCGCTGACCGCGTTCAGCGCGACGTGCACGCACGCGGGCTGCGAGGTCGGGTGGCAGGCCGGCGAGATCCGCTGCCCGTGCCACCACGCGCGGTTCGACCCGGCGACCGGCGCGCCTGTCCGGGGGCCGGCGCGCGATCCGCTGACGCCGATCGCGGTGGTCGAGCGTGGTGGCGAGATCGTGGTGGACTAGGGCGCCGGCGTCATCCGACTGCCGTCTGCGCGATCCTTTGAGGCCCGCCATCGACAGGGGGAAGTGAATGTCGCGGAGATTCGAACTCGGGCCCATCCTCGTCGCGCTTGGCGCGCTCGTGCTGCTGGTGAGCCTGTTCCAGGACTGGTACGGCTCGCTGACCGCGTGGGAGGCGTTCGAGGTCGTCGAGGTGCTGCTCGGCTCGCTGGCCGTCATCGCGCTGGTGATCGCGGTCGGCGAGCTGCTCCCCGATCTCGGATACGTCGACCGGCGCTGGCTGCCCGCGGTCGTGCTTGCGGTCGCCGTCCTCGTGGCGGCGGAGATCATCGACCCGCCGCCCGCCGCCGGCGGCGAGGACGCGGCGAGCGGAGCGTGGATCGCGTTCGGCTCGGCGCTGGTCATGTTCATCGGCGCGCTGCTCACCTTCAGCCGCGTGCGCTTCGCGGTGTCGGTCGAGGGTCGCGAGTTCCGCGAGCGGGTCGCGGTCGTCGACCACCGGCAGGACACCACCGAGAGCGGCCCCGTCTCGCCCGACGGTGAGGCGACCACGAAGAAGGACGTCAAGGCGAGCGAGTGATGCCCGACGTGCGCGAGATCTCGTTTGAGCTGGCGCGGTTTTCGTGGACGCCGCCGGACCGCCTGGAGGTGACCGGCCGCTGGTCCGGGCTCGAGGGGCGGCGGCTCGGGCGCCCGGCGCTGACGCTCGCGATCGGCGACGAGCGGCGCCGCCTGACCGCGCTGCCCGGCGGGCACCTGCGCGGCACCGGCGAGTGGCGCGCCACGTTCGCCTACGACGGCGAGCCGGAGGCGATCGACAGCGCCGAGCTCGAGGTCGGCCGCCGCCTGGTGGTCGACCTGCCGCCGCCGCGCCGGCGGCGCGAGCGGCCTGACGAGACCGCGCTCGCCGAGGAGCGCCGCCGCCGCGAGGCCGCCGAGGCGACGCTCGCCGAGCGCGACGCCGAGATCGTCGGCTTGCGCGACGAGGCGGAGACGGCGATCGCCGAGCGCGAGAGCGAGATCGAGCAGCTGCGCGAGACGCTCGCCGCCGCCGAGGCCGAGCGCGGCGCGCTGCAGCTCGAGGCGGCGCAGCTGCGGGCCGACCTCGTCGCGGGCGACCAGGAGCTGGCCGCCGCCCGCGAGGAGGCCGAGGCGGCGCGCGACGATGCCGAGCAGCGCCTCGCCGCCGAGCGCGTCGCGGCGACCGAGGTGCGCGAGAAGCTCGCGACCGCGCGCGAGGAGGCGCAGACGTCGATTGCCGGTGAGGCGCAGGAGACCGAGCGCCTGCGCGCGGAGCTCGAGGCCGCCCGCGAGGAGACCGAGCGGCTCGTCGCCGCCGAGCGCGCCGAGACCGCGCGCCTGCGCGAGGAGCTCGCTACGCGGTCGGCGAGCGCCAACGGCGACGACGGCGGCGAGGCCGAGGCCGCCGCCCGCCGCATGTACGAGCGAATCGCCCGCGAGCTCGAGCACGAGCGCGCCGCGGCGCGCCACCTGCGCCGCGAGCTCGACGCCGTGCAGGCCCAGACCGCCGAGCACCGCCGCGTCGTGTCCTCCGCCGCCGCGAACGGCGTGAGCATCACCGACGAGGGCCCGGCCGCGGCCACGCCGGCGGGCCGGCTCGCCGCCGCGGGGCGCACCGAGGCCGGCCGCGCGGCCGCGCACCAGCGGGCCGAGGCGGCGCGCGCCGCCGCCGCCCACCGCGTGCCGACGCACCGCTCGGCCGCCGCCGTCTGGGTGGCGCGCGGGATCGCCGTCGTCGCGGTCGTCGCGCTGCTGGTCGTGCTCCTGATCCTCGTGAGCGCGCTGACTTGATCGCCGCAGAGCGGCGCGCCGCCGGCTCGCCGCGCGCCGCGCTGGTGCTGGTGGCCGTCGCAGTCGCCGTGGCGGCCGCGACGCTGCTGCTCCCGTGGGCGCTCGCCTTCGATCCGCAGGCGTGGGTCGTGTGGGGCCGCGACGCGGCGCACTTCGACCTCGACACGCGCGGCGGCCCGTCGTGGAAGCCGCTGCCCGTCGTGGTGACGACGCCGCTGTCGCTGACCGGCGCCGCCGCGCCGGCGCTGTGGCTGCTCTTCGCGCGCACCGGCGGGCTGCTCGCCGTCGCCGGCGCCGCGGTGCTCGCGACGCGGCTGGGCGGGCGTGTGGCCGGCGCCGCCGCGGCGGCGCTGACGGCGCTGAGCTCGTGGTGGGGCTTCAACACCGCGCTCGGCAACTCGGAGGGCCTGCTCGCGGCCGCCGTGCTGTGGGCGGTCGTGGCGCACCTCGCCGGCCGCCCCCGCGCCGCGCTCGCCCTCGGCACGGCCGCTGCGCTGCTGCGACCCGAGGTGTGGCCGTTCGTCGGCCTCTACGGGCTGTGGCTGTGGCGGACCGACCGGACGCAGAGGCTCGCGGTCGTCGTCGCGGCGGTCGTGGTCGTGCTCCTGTGGGTCGGCCCGGACCTGCTCGGCACCGAGGGGCTGACCGGCGCCTCGCGCGCCGCACGCGGCGAGCCGAGCCTCGGCAGCGCCGCGCTCGAGGACGTGCCGGGGCTGGCCGTGCTCGCCGACTTCGTCTCGCTCCTGACGATCCCGGCCTGCCTGGCCGCGCTCGCGGCGCTCGTCGCCGGACCGCGTGTCGTGCGCGTGCTCGGCGCCGCGGCGCTGGCGTGGGTGGCGATCGTGGCGGTGATGGCGCAGGCCGGCTACGCCGGCAACCCGCGCTATCTCGTCGCGGCGGCGGCGATCGGGTGCGTGCTCGCGGGCGTCGGCGCCGCGCGGCTCGGGCCCAGCGGGCTCGTCGCGCTCACCGTGGTCGCCGTCGCCGCCGCGATCACCGTCGGCGATCTGCGCGACCAGGCCTCCGACGTGCAGGCCCGCGCCGACCGCCGCGAGGCGCTGCCGCAGCTCGTCGACGCGGCGGGCGGCCGCGACGCGCTCACCCGCTGCACGGTCCACACCGCGCCCGACGTCCGGCCGCTCGTCGCCTGGGAGCTCGACATCTCGATGCTCGGCATCGACCGCCCGCCGCGCCGGCCGGACGTCGTCGTCCGCTGGCGGCCGCACGGCGGCGGCCCGGTCGAGCCCGCGCTCGATCCCGCCGGCTACCGCTTCCTCGGCCGCTCGCCCGGTTGGGAGGCCTGGGCGTCCTGCGGCGGGTAGGGTCCCGGCGAATGGACGAGATCGCGATCGTGGTCCACGGCGGGGCGGGCGGGTCGATCCACGACCCCGAGCGCGCCGACCGCATGCGCGCCGGGGCGGCCGCTGCCGTCGCGGCCGGGCACGCGATGCTCGCGGCGGGCGGCGCGGCGCTCGACGCCGTCGAGGCCGCCGTGGTGGTGTTGGAGGACGACCCGGAGTTCAACGCCGGCCGCGGCGCCGCGCTGACCGAGTACGGACGGGTGGAGCTCGACGCGTCGATGATGGACGGCGGCACGCGCGCCGCCGGCGCGGTCGCGGCCGTGCGCGGCGTGCGCAACCCGATCCGCGCGGCCCGGGCGGTGCTGGCCGAGGGCCGTCACGTGCTGCTCGTCGGGCCGCCGGCGATCGAGTTCGCCGCGACCGCCGGGCTCGCCTTCGAGTCCGAGACCTGGTTCGTCACCGAGCGCGAACGGAGCGCGCTGGCGCGCCTGAAGGAGCGCGACGCGGCCGGGGCCCGCGGCACGGTCGGCGCCGTCGCGCGCGACGCCGAGGGCCGCCTGGCGGCCGCGACGTCCACCGGCGGCGTGTCCGGTCAGCGGCTCGGGCGCGTCGGCGACTCGCCGCTGATCGGCGCGGGCACGTGGGCCGACGACGCGGTCGCCGTCTCGTGCACCGGCCACGGTGAGTCGATCATCCGGTCGGCGCTCGCCCACGAGGTCGACGCGCTGCTCCGCCACCGCGGGGTCTCGCTCGAGCAGGCGTGCGCGACGGCGCTCGAGAGCGTCGCCCGCTTCGGCGGCGACGGCGGCGTGATCGCGGTGACGGCCCACGGCGAGGTGGCAGCGACGTTCAACTCCGAAGCCATGACGCGCGCCTGGCGCGTCGGCGACGGTCCCGTACACACGGCGGTCGGACCCGGCGAGGGTGGCTGACCAGCTCGACGACGTCGCGGGTCGCCTCTACGGCCTGCCGCTGGAGGAGTTCACGCGCGAGCGGGACGCGGCCGCCCGCGAGCTGCGCAAGGCGAAGGAGCGTGACGCCGCGGCCGTCGTCGCCAAGCTGCCGAAGCCGAGCCAGGCGGCGTGGGCAGCGAACGCGCTGGCGCGTGAGCGGCGCGATCTCGTCGACGCCCTGCTCGACGCGGGCGATGAGCTGCGGGCCGCGCAGGAGGGAGCGGTCACCGGGCAGGGCGCCGGAGCGCTGCGCGAGGCGGCCGCGGCCCAGCGGGCGGCGGTCGACGCGCTCGTCACCGCCGCGAAGGAGCTGCGCCCGGGCGGCCGCAAGCCAACCGAGCAGACGCTCGAGCGGCTGCGCACGACGCTGACCGCGGCGGCGACCGACGACGATGTGCGCGCCGCGCTCGACCAGGGGCGCGTCGTCGCGGACGCCTCCGGCGCCGGCGCGTGGGGCCTGCTCGAGGGCGGCGACGTGCCCGCGGCGCCGCCCAAGCCGCGGCGCGCGAAGCCCAAGCCGAAGGCGGCCGACGCCGAAGAGCGCGCCGAGCGCGAGCGGGCCGAGC
>DATDKF010000124.1:0-7843 GCA_036520135.1 Solirubrobacteraceae bacterium | reverse complement strand
ACGAGCCGCTTGTAGGAGTTCACCCACTGGGCGAAGATCGAGCAGATCTCGCGGGCGTGGCGGAGCTGGCCGGCGATGAAGGCCTTGCCGGTGTCCGACAGGAAGTACTTGTCGTCGGCGTCGTAGAACGCGTTGCGGCCGTCCTTGAATAGCGACTGGTGCGTGTGCATCCCGGAGCCGTTCTCGCCGAACAGCGGCTTGGGCATGAAGGTCGCGTGCCAGCCGTACTTGAGCGCGATCTCCTTGACCGTGATCCGGTAGGTCATGCAGTCGTCGGCCATCTTGATCGCGTCGGCGTACCGCATGTCGATCTCGTGCTGGCTCGGGCCGACCTCGTGGTGCGAGTACTCGACCTCGATCCCGAGCTTCTCGAGCGCGAGCACTGTGTCGCGGCGGACGTCGGAGCCCGCATCGAGCGTCGTGAGGTCGAAGTAGCCGCCGAGGTCGAGCGGCTCGGTGCCGCGCGAGTCGCGGAACAGGAAGTACTCGAGCTCGGGGCCGACGTAGAAGTCGTCGAACCCCATCTCCTGCGCGCGCTGGACGGCGCGGCGCAGGACGTGGCGCGGGTCGCCCTCGTAGGGCTCGCGCTCGGGCGTGACGACGTCGGCGAACATGCGCGCCACGCCGCCGCCGTTCTCCTCCGGCCGCCACGGCAGCACATTGAACGTCATCGGGTCGGGCATCGCGATCATGTCCGACTCCTCGATCGCGTTGAACCCGGTGATCGACGAGCCGTCGAAGCCCATCCCGCCCTCGAAGGCGTCGTCGAGCTCCTCGGCGTTGATCGCGAACGACTTCAGCTGGCCGAGGATGTCGGTGAACCAGAGCCGGATGAACCGGATCCCGCGGTCCAGGACGATCGCCTTGACGTCGTCGGCGGTCTGCGGCCTGTCGTCCTCGGGCGCCATCGGCGGGAGACTAGCCAACCGCTGCCAGTCAGGAGGGGGACCTACTGGCCGGGGTCAGCTCGACCAGCGGTCGGCCCAGCCCTTGAGCTCGGCCAGGGCGCCCTCGAGGTCGCGCCCGCGGTCGGTCAGCGCGTACTCGACGCGCACCGGGCTCGTCGCGGCGACGCGGCGGTCGACGATCCCGCACTTCTCGAGCTCCTTCATGCGCTCGGACAGCAGCCGGTCCGAGAGGTCGGGCACGGCATGGCCGATCTCGGAGAACCGCATTGGGCGGTCGGCGTGCAGGAGCACGTACAGGATCGCGCCGGTCCAGCGCTTGCCGACGAGCTCGACCGCCCAGTGGAAGTGCGGGCAGCAGGCGGGTCGGCCCTCCGGACGGTCAGTCGTCGCGACCGCCACCCTACGGTGGGTGCCCGGAGGAGCCGACATGGGATCAGGCGGCGCGCAGCACCCTGGTCTCCTCGAAGGAGCCGTCCACGGGAACCTCGCCGGCGACGTTCACCATCGCCGTGAAGCATTCCAGGCCGAGCACCGCGATGGCTTCGAGCAGCTGCTCGTCGTTCCAGCCGGCCTCCTTGGCCTCTTCGTGCAGGTGCTGCGGGACGGCGCCGCGCTGGTCCAGACAGGCGCGGACGTAGCGGAGCATCGCCGCCTCACGAGGGTCGCGCGAGTCCCACTCGCGGGCGAGCGCGACCTCGTCGATCCCGACGCCCGCCTGGCGCGCGGTGCGCGTGTGGATCGCGATGCCGGGGACCGAGCGGAAGTGCTCGGCGACCGCGAGCGCGATCCGCTCGAGCGTCGCGTGCGGCAGCGAGCCGTGCCGGAGCTCGCCGCGGAAGCGGGCGTAGCCGCGCAGCGCGGCGGGCGAGCCGGCGAGGACGCCGAGGAAGTTCGGCAGCTGGCCGGCCGACGAGAGGGCGCCCTTGAGCACGGGAAGTGAGCCTTCGGGCGCGGACAGTTCGTCGTGGATGTGGAAGCGGCTGATCTGGGTCTTGGGCATGGCGACCGCCAGTTGAGATCCGGGGAGGCGGAAGGCCACACGAGGGTCGAGCAGCCCTCCTTACGGTATGTAAGTGTAGGCCGCGGGGCAAGGGCCTACAACTGCGTATACGCAGCAGCGGCGCATCCGGGTCTCTGTCAGACGTTCGCGGTGGCGATCGCGATGAGGATCAGCAGCAGGCCGAGCACGAACGCCCAGGCGACGATCCGCTCGGGCCGCGGGCCGAGCCGCTCGTGCACGGTCCGCGGCGGCCGCCGCCGCGCCCGCGCCGGAGGCCCGTGGAACTCGGCGGGCCGCCCACCGATCTTGACCGTGCGCCGGCCCTCCTGCCCTCCGCGCACGATGCTGTCCGCGCGCGGCGCATCCGCCTCGGGGGCGAGCTCGCGGCCGGCGTCGGCGAGATCGTGCTCCGCCGCCCACGCGTCGGCGGCGGCCCAGCGATCCTGCGCCGCTTCACCGGCCGCGGCGCGACTGCCGCTGACCGGCGGCTCGTCGGTCGCGGCGCCATCGCTGCCGAACGGCGGGTCGTCGGACGCCCACGACTCCGCGGGGCGCTCGGCGGACTCGGCGCGGGCGTCGGCGAACGGCTCGTCGCCGGCCCACAGCTCGTCGTGGCGCTCGCGGGCGCGGAGCGCCTCGTCGCGGCTGGCGAACTCCTCGTCGGCGGCCGGCGGGATCTCGTGCGCGACCTCCGCGTCGCCGGTCTCGATCACGATCGTGCGGCGGCCGTCGCCGGCGTCACCGCGCGGGATCTCCTGGTGCGGGCGGCGCTCGAACCGCCGCCCCGGCATGCCGTCGAAGAGCTCCTCGCCCACTCCCCAGTCGGCGACCTGACGGCGACGCCGCCCGGCCGGGCGCGGCTCCTCGTTGTCGTGGTCGTAGACGGCCCTGCCACGGGCCTCGTGATCTGGCATATCGGTCCTCTTCGCGGCTTACGGGGTTAGCTGTCGGGCTCGCGCCGAAGAGCGGCGCTACGCCGCCCGGAAGCCCGGACGACGACTCGCCCCACCACCGTGGGTCCCCCGCTTCCCGTCTGGTTTCGGGAACTCAGCGGATCGGTCTCGACTGTAACAGTCGCTCCGGCGGCAGCCGAGAACGGCCTTGCAGAGCATCCGGCAATGTCCGCGAAACGGGTGGCGCGCGGCGCGGCGGCAGCCTGGATCCACCGATGACCCGTGGATGCCTCGGCGCCGTGGGCCGAGGCAGAGTCGATCGGCCGCGCATCCTCGTGGTGGACCACTTGGTCGCGGCCGATCGCCTCGGGCGAACGGCCACGGTGACGAGGCGCCGCGGGGATCGGTGGGTTCAGGCTCACCCGCCGGAGGACTGGCCGGTCTGGCCCACGGCCTTGGCCACGTAGCTGGCGACGTCCTGCGCGTCCTGCCCGGTGTAGAGATTGGCCGCCATCTGGCCGTTCCCCTTCGCGCGGCCGTTCTCGATCGCGTTCAGGACGAGCGCCTTGTTGGGCCGCAGCGTGTCGAGGTTCGGGCCGATCTCGGCGATCGCGTTCGAGGCCTTGAGCGTGTGGCAGTTCGCGCACCGCAGCCCGAACAGCTCGCGGCCGTGCTGTTCGGCCGCTGTGAGATCGGACACGTTCGCCTCGGGGACGCTGTCGTTGTTCGAGACCGCGGCGATCACGGCCGCCGGGACGCCGGCCCCCAGCACCACCAGCGCGATCACGAACAGCACTGTCGCGGCGCGGCGCGCGCCGCGGCCGGTGGACATCATGCGCTGCCCGGCCCCGCCCGGGCCACCGCTGAAGGCGACGAACAGCAGGCCGAGGCCCAGCAGCACCCATACGAGCACGAAGATCAACGTCGCCATGCGCTGCGGGAATCTAACGGTTCGCGCGGCGCGGGACGCCGGCCCCTCATCGGCGCCGCCCCGCGGCGAAGCTCTGGACGGCCGGGGCGACGCCGCGGAAGTCGCTCGCCGCCGCGGCCGCGGCGGCCGCCGCCGCGCGGCGCTCGGCGAGCGCCACGACGCCAGCCGCATCGTCTTCCGGAGCCACGAGCGGATGCAGGTCGCGCACGTAGACGTTGATCGCCCCGCCCGCCTGCGGTAGCCGCTCGAGCCGGCCCACGGCCATGATCAGCGGCTCGGTGCGCACGATCAGCCGGCGGCGCTCGTAGACCGGCGGCGGCACGATCAGGTTGATCGTCCCGAACTCGTCCTCGAGCAGGATGAACACGATCCCCTTGGCCGTCCCCGGCCGCTGGCGCGCGACCACCAGGCCGCCGATCCGCACCGGCGCCTCGTGCGGGAGCCGCGGCAGGTCGTCGCACGACACCGTCCCGGCCGGCAGCCCGCCGCGCAGCAGCTTCATCGGGTGCGGTCCGAGCGTCATGCTCGTCGTCGCGTAGTCGGCGACCATCTCCTCCCAGCGGTCGAGCGTGCGCAGCTCGGGCGCCGCCGGCACCTCGAGCGGCAGCGACAGCTGCGTGCCCTCGCGCACGCGTTCGCCGGGCGCGGCGACGCCGAGCTGCCACAGCGCGGTCCGGCGCGAGCCGCCGAGCGCGTCGCACGCCCCCGCCCAGGCGAGCTTCTCGAGCGCCGGGCGGCCGGCCCCGGCGCGCGAGGCGAGGTCGGCCAGCGAACGGAACGGCCCGCGCGCGCGGCGGGCGGCGACCAGCGCCTCGACCTCGTCGCGCCGCACCCCGAGGACATACCCCAATCCGATTCTCACCCTGGGGGGCGGGCCGATCGTCTCGACCGTGCACTCGACCTCGCTGGCGTTGACGTCGGGCGCGGCCATCTCGATCCCGCGGCGCTGCGCCTCGTGGCCCAGCGTGTCCGGCGCGTAGAAGCCCATCGGCTGCTCGTTGAGCAGCGCGCACAGGAACTCCGGCGCGTGGTGCACGCGCAGCCAGGTCGACTGGTAGGCGAGCAGGCCGAAGGCGGCCCCGTGCGCCTTGGGGAAGCCGAAGCCCGAGAAGCCGACGATCATCGTGTACACGCGCTCGGCGGTCTCCTCGTCGACCCCGTGGGTGCGGATCGCGCCCTCCACGAAGCGGCGGTGGTAGGCCTCGATCGCCGCCGCCGAGCGCTTGCGGCTCATCGCCCGCCGCAGCCCCTCGGCCTCGCCGGGCGAGAAGCCGGCAAACGCCATCGCGACCTCGATCACCTGGTCCTGGAAGATGATCGTGCCCAGCGTGTCGCGGAGCACGGGCTCGAGCGACGGGTGGTCGTATGGCACCTCGTAGTCCGGCTGCTCGCGCAGCAGCTGCTTGCGCGCGATGTACGGGTTGACGGCGCCGCCGAGGATCGGCCCCGGGCGGACGATCGCGACCTGGATCGTGAGGTCGTCCAGGTTCTCGGGCCGCGTGCGGTACAGCGACTGCATCTGCGCGCGCGACTCGATCTGGAAGACCCCCATCGTGTCGGCCTCCTGGATCGCCGAGTAGGTCTCCTGGTCGTCGAACGGGATCCGCGAGAGGTCGATCCGTTCGCCGCGCGTGCGCTCGATGTACGCCACGCAGCGCTCGACCGCAGACAGCATCCCGAGGCCCAGCAGGTCGATCTTCAGGAAGCCCGCGTCGGCGCACGAGTCCTTGTCCCACTGGCAGAGCTGGCGGCCCTCCATCGCCGCGGGGACGACCGGGCAGCAGTCGATCAGCGGCCGCGTCGAGACGATCATGCCGCCCGAGTGCTGGGAGAGGTGACGCGGCAGTCCGTAGGCCTCGTCGCACAGCCGCGCGAGCCAGCCCCAGCGGCCGGACAGGGCCGCGTAGCGCGTCTCGTCGGGGATCCGCTCGGCGACGTCGGCCGGATCGAGCCCGTTGACCATCGCCATCCACTCCTCGGTGGACATCGCGAACGGCGCGCGGTTGTCGGGGTCGTTGAGCGGCGGCGGCGGGCCGCTGTGCTCGAGCCCGAGCGCGGTCTCGACGTCGTGCACCACGCCGCGGACCGCGAACGGCTCGGCTCCGCGCGCGACCCGCTCGAGCTCCCCCGGCGGCAGGCCGAGCACCTTGCCGAGCTCGCGGATCGCGCCGCGCGAGCGGAACGTCGGGAACGCGGCGACCAGCGCCGACCGCTCGCGCCCGTAGCGCTCGTGCACGCGCGGGATCAGGACCTCGCGCACGTCGCGCGGGAAGTCGAGGTCGATGTCCGGCAGCGAGGTGAGCTCCTCGTTGAGGAAGCGGCCGAGGAAGAGCTCGTTGGACACCGGGTCGATGTGCGAGAGGCCAGTGAGATAGCAGACGATCGACGACACCGACGACCCGCGCCCGCGCCCCGGCGGCAGCAGCGCGCGCACCGAGGACGGGCCGCGCACCTGCACCGCCACCTCGCGGGCGAGCTCCAGCAGGTCGCGATGCAGGAGGAAGAAGCCGGCCAGCCCCAGCGAGTCGATCACCCGCAGCTCCTCCTCGAGCCGGGCGCGGGCGGCCGCCGCGTGCGCGCTGCCCTCCGGGTAGCGCTCGTGCAGCCGCACCCAGCACAGCTCGGCGAGCTTGCCGAGCGCCTCCCCGTCCTCGGCGCCGGGGTAGCGGTATCCGAGGTCGGACCGCAGGTCGAACCGCAGGCGGGCGGCGAGCCGCGCGGTCTCCGCCACCGCGTCGGGATGCTCGGGGAAGCGCGCGGTCATCGCCTCCGGCGGGGCGAGCACGGACGAGAAGTTCCCGCGCCGCAGGGGCTCCGACGCGTCGAGCGTCGTGTGGTTGCGCAGCGCGACGAACGCGTCCTGCAGGGGCGCGCGCTCGCGCGCGTGCACGTGGACGTTGCCGGTGGCGACCGTCGCCACCTTCAGGCGCGCCGCGACGTCGGCCAGAGCGCGGTTGCGCGCGCGGTCGTGGCGCAGGAACGGCCGCTGCAGCTCCACGCGCAGGTGGTCGGGCCCGAAGGCGGCCAGCAGCTCGCGCAGCGTCGGCTCGTCGTGCACCCCGTCGGTCGCGCAGCCGCTCAGGCAGACGAGCCCGCCGGCGTGCTCGGCGACCGCGGCGAGCGGCACCTGTGGCGGCACGTCGACCCGCCGCATGCGGGTGCCGACCAGCGACTGGTGGCGCCCTCTCCCCTCCCGGCGCGCGGCACGGTCCTCCGCGCGCTCGTCGACCGCCCCGCGCGTGTGCGCGTGCGCCCGGGTGAGCAGGTGGCACAGGTTCCGCCACCCGCGCTCGTCCTCGACCAGGAGCGTGAGGTGGCGGCCGTCATCGAGGTCGACCTCCGCGCCGTGGATCGCCCGCAGGCCGAGCGGCGCGGCCGTCTGGGCGAACTCCATCGAGCCCGAGACGCCGTTGTGGTCGGTCAGCGCCATCGCGCTGTAGCCGTACTCTGCCGCGGCGGCGGCGAGCTCGTCGGGAAGCGAGGCGCCGTCCAGGAACGAGAAGGCCGAGTGGGCGTGGAGCTCGACGTACATTGCGAACGCATGTTCGCATGGACGCCGGACGGCTGTCGCGGCGGGAGGCCACAGTCCCCCCGCCGCGTCAGCCGCTCAGACTGGTGGGCCCCGCGCCGTCGGGGAAGTCGGGCGGCCGGCCGCGACGGTGCCGGTGAGACCCGCCGCGGCCGGTTGCCGGCCGCCCGGGGCAGCCGCGTGCTCCCCTGGGGTCACCCATCCGGCGAGGGGGAGGGGTATCGCCGGCTGGGCGGGGACGACACGGGCAGGAACACTCGTGCCGGCGGCCGCCTGCAGTGCGGGTCCAGGGGCGGTGACCCACACGGCGTTGACCGGCCTGCGCGTTCGCGCGTCGGCGCTCTGTGCCACCGCCGCCAGCGCGAGAGCCGCGGCGGGGATCGCCAGAGGGCGCAGGGAGGTCATGCCCCTGAGTGTCGGGAACGTTCCTGAGGAAAGGCTGGGAGATCAGACCGAGAGCGCTGCGACGCCGGCGGCGAACGCCTCGGTGTGGCGGTCGACGTCCGCGTCGGTGGTGTCCGGGCACATCAGCGCCATGTTGTGGAACGGGGTGATCAGTACGCCACGGTTGGCGAGGTACGT
>DATDKF010000123.1:0-7438 GCA_036520135.1 Solirubrobacteraceae bacterium | reverse complement strand
GATGCTGCGCGCGGCGATGCGCGACGGCAGCGCGCCGAACATGGCCCGCTGGATCGCCGACGACGGCTACCGCCTCGCCGAGTGGGAGACGGACCTCTCGTCGCAGACGGGGGCGAGCCAGGCCGGGATCCTGCTCGGCTCCAACCAGGACATCCCCGCGTTCCGCTGGGTCGAGAAGGAGAGCGGGCGGATGATCGCCTGCTCGGCGCCCGCCGACTGCGCGGAGATCGAGCGCCGCCACGCGAGCGGGATCGGCCTGCTCGTCGACGGCGGCGCGAGCCGCGGCAACCTGCTCTCCGGCGAGGCGGAGGCGGCGATCCTGACCGTCAGCCGGATCGAGGCCGAGCGCAAGGCGAACCCGGGCTACCGGGCGTTCCTCGCCAACGGCTTCAACGTCACGCGCGTGCTCGTGCTGTTCGTGTTCGAGATCCTGCTCGGATCCAACGAAGACATCCCCGCGTTCCGCTGGGTCGAGAAGGAGACCGGCACGCTGATGGTGTGCTCGTCGCCGGAGGACTGCGCGGAGATCGAGCGCCGGCACGCGACCGGCGACGGCCTGCTCGTCGACGGCGGCGCGAGCCGCGGCAACCTGCTGTCGGGCGAGGCCGAGGAGACGATCCTGACGATCAGCCGCATGGAGTCCGAGAAGCGCGCGAACCCTGGCTACCGCGCGTTCTTCGCCGACGGCGTCAACGTCACACGCGCGCTCGTGCTGTTCATCTGGGAGGTGCTGCTCGAGTGGACCGCCGCCGCCCGCGCCAAACGCCGCGACGTGCGACCGCGCGGACACCGCGGCGGCACCTATCCGTTCCTGCGCGGCGTGCTGTGCGTGATCGTCCGCAACGTCATCGTCTACGGCGTGCTCGCCGACATGATGCGCGGGCGCCCCGCGGTCTACGCGACGTTCTCCAGCTACGACGAGGTCGCGCACCACTCGGGGCTCGAGCGCGCCGACACGCTGGAGGCACTGCGCAAGCTCGACCAGCAGTTCGCGCAGATCGAGCGCGCGCGCCGCTACGCGCCGCGCCCGTACGAGATCGTCGTCCTCTCCGACCACGGTCAGACGCAGGGCGCCACCTTCAAGCAGCGCAACGGCTACGGCCTCGACGAGCTGGTCTCGCGCTCGCTCAGGGACGTCGGCGTGACGGAGTTCGCCGGCGGCGACGAGCAGCAGGCGATGGCCCATCACGCCGTCGAGGACGCCACCGGCCGGCGGCCCGACAAGCCCGCGAAGAACGACGTCTCCGGGAAGAACGCGGTCGTCCTCGGCTCGGGCAACCTCGGGCTCGTCTACCTCATGGAGGAGCGCCGGCGGCTGACCGCCGAGGAGATCGACCAGCGCCATCCCGAGCTGATCGCCGCGCTGCGCACCCACCCGCACGTCGGCTGGCTACTCGTGCGCTCCGGCGAGCACGGCCCGGTCGTGCTCGGCCCGCGCGGCACGCGCTACCTGGCCGACGGGCGCGTGGAGGGCGAGGATCCCCTCGGCGGCTTCTCGCCGACCGCCGCGCAGCACGTCCTTCGCACCGACGGGTTCGCTCACGCCCCCGACATCCTCGTCGGCAGCTTCTACGAGCCGGCGCTCGAGGAGGGCTGCGCCTTCGAGGAGCTGATCTCGTTCCACGGCGGCCTCGGCGGTCCGCAGACGCGGCCGTTCGTCCTCTACCCGCCGAGCCTGCCGGACCCCGAGCGCGAGCTGATCGGCGCGGCCGCCATCCACGGGCTCCTGTCCGGCTGGCGCCGAGGGTTGCAGGCGTCGTCGCCGGTGCGTGACCGGGATCGTCACGAGGCCGCGCCCGAGCCTGTTTAGAGTTCCCGGCATGGCCGCCATCCGCGTCGTCATCGCCGACGACAGCCTGATCGCGCGCGAAGGGATCCAGCAGATCCTCGCGACCGACCCCGACATCGACGTGGCCGCCGCGTGCGGCGATGTCGACGAGCTCCTCGCGGCGGTCGACGCGGAGCGCCCCGACGTAGTCCTCACCGACATCCGGATGCCTCCGACGCAGACCGACGAGGGCATCCGTGTCGCAACGCAGATGCGGCAGACGCATCCGGACCTCGGCGTCGTCGTGCTCAGCCAGTACGAGGAGCCGGTGTACGCGCTCGCGCTGCTCGAGAGCGGCTCCGACCGCCGCGGCTACCTGCTCAAGGAGCGGGTGCACGATCGCGTGCAGCTGCGGACGGCCATCGAGGCCGTGGCGCAGGGCGGCACGGTCATCGACCCGAAGATCGTGGACGCGCTCGTAACCGGCAAGGCGCGGATGGAGCGCTCGCCGCTCGCCGATCTCACGCCGCGCGAGCGCGAGGTGCTCGCCGAGATCGCGCAGGGCAAGAGCAACACCGCGATCGCCGAGTCGCTCGTGCTGACGAAGCGCGCGGTCGAGAAGCACATCAACTCGATCTTCCTCAAGCTCGACCTCGCCTTCGCGGACGACGTGAGCAAGCGCGTCAAGGCCACGCTCGTCTACCTGTCGGCGGCCGAGGCGCTGGCGGCTCCCGGCCCCAGCGGACCGTCAGCGACAGACTGAAGCCGCATTGTCGGCACGCCGACCGTAAACTACGATCGGAGCCCGGTCCGGGCCCCCTCATGCGGCCTCCGCCTTCCCCAGCCATCCTTGCCACGGCGGCGGTCGCCGGCATTGCTGCCTGCGTCGTCACGGCGATCGTGACCGCGTCGGGCGTCACCTCGGATACCGTCGGCCTCGAGGTCGCGGCGCGCGTGGCGATGGTCGGCATCCCGATCGCCGTCGGACTGTACGCGTGGCGGCGGCGGGCGTCCGCGCGCTTCGGCCGCAACCTCACGCTCGTCAGCTTCGCCTGGTTCGTGGCCTACCTGTCGGCGTCGGACGACTCGCTGGTCTACAGCGTCGGCCGGGTCGCCGGGTGGATCGCCGAGGTCGGGTTGGTCTACCTGGTTCTCAGCTTCCCTTCGGGCCGGCTGCGGGACCCAATCGATCGCATTCTCGTCGCCGTGTCGGTCGCGATGGTGGCCGTCCTGTGGCTGCCGACCGCGCTGCTGACCGACGGCTATCCGGTCCCGGCGCCGTTCACGTCGTGCACGGAGAACTGCCCGGGGAACGCGTTCCAAGTGACCGCGTCCGAGCCCGGGTTCGTCGAGGCATGGGAGCGGCCGCTGCGCGAGGTCGTCACGATCGTCGTGTTCCTGATGGTGGCCGGCCGCCTGGCGCTGCGGATCCGCCGCGCCAGCCCGCTGCTGCGCAGGACGCTGGCGCCCGTGCTGGTGGTCGCGGTCGCCCGCCTCCTCGTCTTCGTGGTCGCGCTCGCTGCCCGGAACGGGGACGCCGCGACCGACCTCATGGTCGCGGCCATGTGGATGCTCGGGGCGGCGATCCCGCTCATGGCGCTCGCGTTCCTCGTCGGGCTCCTGCGCTGGCGCCTGTTCGTCGGCGCGGCGCTCGAGCGCCTGTCCGCCCGCGGGACCTCGCATGCCTCCCCGGGGGAGCTGCGGCGCGCGCTCGCCGACGCGTTCGACGACCCGGAGCTGCAAATGCTGTACTGGCTGCCCGACGGCGCAGGCGCCTGGCTCGATGCCGACGGCCGTACCGTCGCGCCGCCGAGGCCGGGCGCCGGGAGGCTGCTCACCGAGATCCGCGAGGACGGCAGGCGCGTCGCGGCGCTCGTGCACGACGAGGCGTTGCGGGACGAGCGCGCGTTCATCGAGGCCGGCGCCGGGTTCGCACTCACGACGCTCGAGAACCAGCGCCTCGAGGCCCGGACCGCGGCGTTGCTGCGCGAGGTCGACGAGTCGCGGGCGCGGATCGCCGCGTCCGCCGACGAGGAGCGGCGGCGGATCGAGCGCGACCTGCACGACGGCGCGCAGCAGCGCCTCGTCGCGCTGCGGATCCGCATCGGCCTCGCGGCCGAGCTGCTCGCCGAGGACCGCATGCGCGGCGCCGAGATGCTCGCGGGCCTCGGCCCCGACGTCGAGGCGGCGCTCGATGAGGTCCGCGCCCTCGCGCGCGGCGTGTACCCGGCCCCGCTCGCGGATCGCGGGTTGGTCGAGGCGCTGCGCGCGGCCGTGACCCAGTGTCCGCTGCCGGTCGCGGTGATCGCCGAGCACGGGCGCCGCTACCCGCCGACGATCGAGAGCGCCTCCTACTTCTGCTGCCTCGAGGCGATGCAGAACGCCGCCAAGCACGCGACCGGTGCGACCCGCGTGACGATCACCGTGGCCGAAGCCGATGGCGACCTGCGGCTGGAGGTCGCCGACGACGGGCCGGGCTTCGATGTTCGCTCGACCAACGGCGGCGCGGGACTGCTGAACATGCGCGACCGCGCGCGCGCCGTCGGCGGCGAGCTGACGATCGACTCGCAGCCCGGGGGCGGCACACGCGTCGTCGCCACGATCCCGCTTCCGGCCGAGCAGCCCGCTCCCGCATAGAAGAAGGGAGGTACGCCCCCCACGCGATACGGGGGCACACGTCATTGTCGCCGCGCGTGCGACCTGCGACGGTGCGCCGAACCCATGCCCACAGCGCACGCCATCGGCGAGGAACGAGCGCCGATCTCCGTCCTCACGGTCGACGACCAGGCCATCTTCCGCTCGGTGGCGCGCGACGTGATCGAGGCCACGCCCGGGTTCGCGGCCATCGGCGAAGCGGCCTCCGGCCCGGAGGCGCTGACCGCCTCGGGCGCGCTCCGGCCGGACCTCGTCCTGCTGGACGTGCGGATGCCGGGAATGGACGGGATCGAGACCGCGCGGCGGCTCCGCGACGCCCGGCCCGACGCGATCGTGGTGCTGGTCTCGATGGAGGAGATGACAGACGTGGACGCCACGACCGAGACCTGCGGAGCGGCGGCGTTCGTGCGCAAGCAGGACCTCTGCCCGGCGGTGCTGCGGTCGGTGTGGACCACGCACCGCCGGCGCTGACGCGTTCACCTGGTTCGGATGAGAGCGCGCGGCCGCTCCGCGGGCACGATGGCGGCCATGGCCTCGCGCGCGCAACGAACGGAGGAGCTCGGGATCGCGGACGTCGTCGGCTTGGTCCTGCTCGGGTCGCTGCTGTTCTGGCCGCGCCTGTTCATGGTCGGCTTCTGGATTTTCGAGCGTCAGATCCTCGACGCGTTCAGCAGCTGGATCTTCCCCGTGATCGGCTTCCTGATCCTGCCGTGGACAGCGGTCACGTACGCGGCGGTGTGGAGCATCAGCTCCGACCGCGTGAGCGGCGTCGAGTGGGTCGCTGTCGCGCTCGCGCTGCTCATCGACATCTGGACCTGGTCCGCGTTCCGCCGCTGACTCACATCAGCTCCTCGGCCTCCTCGAAGTCGAAGCCGAGCGCGAGCCCGAGGTGCGGCGCGACGCCGACCACGCGAGCGTGACCGACCGCGGGGGCGATCGCGAGGAGCACGCCGAGCATCTCCTCGTCGGTTGCCCCCGCGGCGCGCGCCAGGTCGACAGTCCAGCGCAGCGACACCGTCGCGGCGCCCACGGCCAGCAGCGCGCCGAGGCGGATCAGGGCCTCGGTCCGCGCGTCGAGGTGGCTCGCGGCGGCCAGTCCCGGATCGGTCAGCGCCGAGCGCAGGGATCCCTCGTCGCTGAGCGACAGGCGCCGCAGGAGCTCCTCGACGCGGTCCACGGTCCCTCGGTCACGCCTCTGCGCGGTGGCCGCCGTAGGCGATGAGGCCGAAGATCACGAGCAGGTCGACCGAGAACAGCGCAAGCGAGAGGAACGGGTTCGACGCGATGAAGAGCAGTTGGACGATCGCGTTCACGCTCGCGGAGGTCACGCCGATCCAGCGGCCGAACTGGCCGCCGCGCCAGATGCTGAACGCGGCGATGAACTGCACGACGCCGACCACGACCAGGATCCAGCCCCAGGTGTTGAGGTCGCTGATGACGAACTTCGTGTCCCGCACGTAGAAGTTCGCGTTGTCGATCGCCGCGATCCCGTAGACGAGGTTCATGACGCCGACGATGAGCAGCATCACGCCGGCGAAGATGACCCAGCCGCGGCCGGTATCGGTGTCGTAGCGGTCGGTCACGGGTGGGGTGCCAACGCCGGCGGAGACCGGCGGCGGGTGGAAAACGTCGGACATGTGGGCGCCTCCTTTCGATGGAGCCCGCAGCGTCGAACGCGCACGCTCGCGATGCCTCGTACGAACGGGGTGATGTTCGGGCGCCGCCGCCACCGTCCCCCGCGGCGGCGGGCGGCGCGCGACCACACGGGCTCAGACCCGACGAACCGGACGACGCCGTGACCGGCGGCGTCGCTGGACGCGTGGCGGCCCGGGAACGCCACGTGGAGCGGCCGCTCCTTTCGATCCGTCAGCCCGTGCACGCGGGACGCATGGTGGCGGCGCCGGGCCGGGGATTCGATACCGCGGTTGGGTGATCAGGTCGCGATCAGGCCGTCGGCCATCGCCTTGGCGACGAGGTGTGCGCGCGAGCGCGCGCCGAGCCGGACCATCGCGTTCCGCACGTGCTGCGCACAGTCTCGTGGGCGATGTGCAGCTCGTGGGCGATCTCCGGCCCGCTGTGGCCGAGGGCGATGAGCTCGACGATCTCGCGCTCGCGCCGGGAGAGGCGGCCGCTCTGGTCCTCGGCGCTGACGTCCCGCCGGAAGCGGGCGCCCCAGCGGGACGTGCTCAGCGCGACGAACAGGACGAGCTTGCGGTCGGTCGCCAGCACCGCGTGGGCGCCCCACTGCACGGAGACGGTCGAGCCGTTGGCGCACACCAGGTTGGTCTGGCCCGCGAATCGCCCGGCCGCCAGCGCG
The DNA here is from genome assembly GCA_036520135.1 of Solirubrobacteraceae bacterium. Taxonomy (GTDB): domain Bacteria; phylum Actinomycetota; class Thermoleophilia; order Solirubrobacterales; family Solirubrobacteraceae; genus DASSUW01. Next base: position 698 of record DATDKF010000123.1, on the reverse strand, counting down.
GCGGCCCACTCCTCCGGTGACAGCAGCGGGCCGTCGACCACCAGCCGCCAGATCGGCCGCCCGATGAGCTGGTCGGGCGTGTAGCCGAGCAGCCGCACGTACGCGCCGTTGACGTCGACGTGACAGCGGCGCTCGTCGACCACCGCCATCGCGTTGCTCGAGTCGCGGAACGCCGCGGTGAACAGCGTCCCCCAGCCGTCGCGGGCGGACGTCGCCGCCATCGCGCCGCGCGTCAGTAGTTGCCGAGCCCCGCGATGCCGGCCGGATTGACCACGTGCGGCTGCCAGTCGTTCGGGAAGCCGGCGATCGGCGCCGGGTTGTCCGGGTCGGGCGGGATGACGGTGACCGGGACGCCGAGGTCCTGCAGGCGCGCGGGCAGGTCGTGGTGGAACCACAGCTTGTGATGCTCGGGCGTCGTGGACACGATCACCTGGTCGCAGTCGCCGCCGGCCACCGCGCGATGGATCGTGTCGGCGGCATTCTCGCCGGCGTCGATGCACTCGACGGTGCTGCCGCACGCCCGGCCGACCAGCCGCTCGGCGTCCTCGCGCGTCCAGTCGGAGACGTGCCTGTCGGTTTCAGGCGGGATGAGCAGCGTGAAGCTCGCGCCCGCCTTGCCGCGGCGCTCGACCTCGGCGAGCAGCGCCGGCGTCGATGCCGTGCGGTTGGCGACGACGAGCACTCGGGGCGATGCGGAT
>DATDKF010000122.1:0-7761 GCA_036520135.1 Solirubrobacteraceae bacterium | reverse complement strand
CCCGCGACACGGCGCCCGGCGCGCCGGCCCCGCCGGCCCCGCCGGCCGACGCCGACGACGCCGCACCCGCGACCGCCGGGCCCGAGGCCCCGCCGGCCGCCGAGCCTGAGGTCCCGGCACCCGCCGAGCCCGAGGCCCCGCCGGCCGAGGCCGAGGCCGACGCGCCCGCGGAGCCGGAGGCCGAGGCCAAGCCGGAGAAGAAGAAGCGCGCGCCCCGCCGCAAGAAGAAGGACGACGAGGCGCCCAAGGACACCGAGGAGACCAAGTCGTGAGCACCGCTATCTCCGCATCGCAGGTCAAGGAGCTGCGCGACCGCACGGGCGCGGGCATGATGGACTGCAAGGCCGCGCTCCAGGAGACCGGCGGCGACATCGAGGCGGCCGTCGAGCTGCTCCGCGTCCGTCTCGGCGACAAGGCGCTGAAGGTCGGCGGCCGCGAGGCCACCGAGGGCGCGGTCCAGTCCTACATCCACGGCGGCGGCAAGGTCGGCGTGCTCGTCGAGGTCGACTGCAACACCGACTTCGTGGCCCGCAACGACGACTTCCAGACGTTTACCCGCGAGGTCGCGATGCACATCGCCGCCTCGCCCGCGACGCGCTACGTGTCCGAGGAGGACATCCCGGAGGACGACAAGCAGGCCGAGCTGCGCGTGTTCGAGCAGCAGGCGGCCGACAAGCCCGAGAACGTCCGTGGCAAGATCGCCGAGGGCAAGCTCCGGAAGTGGATGGAGGAGGTCGTGCTGCTCAAGCAGCCGCACGTCAACCTGGACAAGTACGACGGCAAGACGATCGAGGAGATGCGCGTGGAGCTGTCGGGCACCACGGGCGAGAACGTCGTCATCCGCCGCTTCGCCCGCTTCCAGGTGGGTTCTTGACGCAGAAGCCCGCCTTCCAGCGGGTCCTGGTCAAGCTCTCGGGGGAGGCGCTGCTCGGCGACCTCGAGTTCGGCACCGACCCCGGGACGGTCTCGGCGATCGCCCGCCAGCTCAAGGGGATCCACGACCGCGGCGTCGAGGTCGCGGTCGTACTCGGCGCCGGCAACATCTACCGCGGGCTGGAGGGCGCGGCCGCGGGCATGGACCGGTCGACCGCCGACTACATGGGCATGCTGGCGATCGTCCTGAACGCGCTCACGCTCCAGGACGCGCTCGAGAAGGAGGGCGTGCACACGCGCGTGCTGTCGGCGATCACGATCTCCGAGGTCGCCGAGCCCTACATCCGGCGGCGGGCGATGCGCCACCTCGAGAAGGGCCGCGTCGTGATCTTCGCGGCCGGCACCGGCAACCCGTTCTTCACCTCCGACACCGCGGCGGCGCTGCGCGCGCTGGAGATGCACGCCGAGGCGATCCTGATGGCCAAGAACGGCGTCGAGGGGATCTACACGGCCGATCCCAAGAAGGACCCGACCGCGGAGTTCATCCCCGAGATCACCGCGCGCGAGGCGCTCCAGCGCGGCCTGAAGGTCATGGACTCGACCGCACTGTCGCTGTGCATGGACAACGGGCTGCCGATCTACGTCTTCAACATGAACGACGAGTCGAACATCGACCGGATAATCTCCGGCGAGCGGGTCGGGACGCTCGTGACGACGGCATGATCGACGAACTCCTTCAAGACGCCCGGGAGCACATGGAGAAGTCCGTGGATGCGACCCGGCACAAGTTCGGCTCGGTGCGGACCGGCCGCGCCAGCACCGCGCTGCTCGATCGCATCACGGTCGACTACTACGGCGCGCAGACGCCGCTGAAGCAGCTCGCGACGGTCTCGGCGCCGGAGGCCCGGCTGCTCACCGTGCAGCCGTACGACAAGAGCTCGATCAAGAACATCGAGCGGGCGATCCTCGAGTCCGACGTCGGGCTCACGCCGAACAACGACGGCCAGATCATCCGCCTGCAGGTCCCCGAGCTCACCGAGGAGCGCCGCAAGGAGCTCGTCAAGGTCGTACGGAACCTCGCGGAGGAGGGGCGCGTCGCGATCCGCAACATCCGCCGCGACGTGATGCACGACCTGCGCGAGCTGCGCGACGCGGGCGAGGCCGGCTCCGACGACGAGCACCGCGCCGAGGAGGCCCTGCAGAAGCTCACCGACGAGAAGGTCAAGGAGCTCGACGCGGTCCTCAAGGCCAAGGAAGAAGAGATCCTCGAGGTGTGAGCGCCTCGTACGTCGCCATCATCACGGATGGCAACGGACGCTGGGCCCGTCAGCGCGGCCTGCCCGTCGAGGAGGGGCACCGGGCTGGGGCCGACACCGTCAAGGCCCGCCTCCGTGACGCCGTCGACCTCGGCGTGCGCGAGCTGACCGTCTACTCGTTCTCGACCGAGAACTGGTCGCGCCCGCCCGAGGAGGTCGCCGCGCTGATGGCGATGTTCTCCGAGCGGATCCTCGCCGAGACGCCCGAGCTCGACGACGAGGGCGTGCGGATGCGCTTCATCGGCCGCCGCGAGGGCGTCCACGCCGAGCTGCTCGAACGGATGCGCTGGGCGGAGGACAAGACGGCGGCCAACGACCGCATCACGCTCTACGTGGCGTTCAACTACGGCGGCCGGGCGGAGATCATCGACGCCGCGCGCCGGTTCGACGGGACCACCGAGGAGGAGTTCCGGGCGCTCCTGTATTCGCCCGAGATGCACGACCCGGACCTGATCATCCGCACGAGCGGCGAGCAGCGGCTCTCGAACTACCTGCTGTGGCAGTCCGCGTACTCCGAGCTGCACTTCACCGAGGTCCTGTGGCCCGACTTCTCGCGCGAGGATTTCGAGGCCGCGCTCGGGGAGTACGAGGTCCGTCGGCGCCGGTTCGGCGGCCGATGAGCACGCAGCGCCGTCGCCGCAGCAGCACGGCGGCAGACCTCTCGACGCGGATCCTGGTGGCGATCCCGGCGGTCGCGTACGCGATCTTCATCATCACCGCCGGCGGCTGGGTGTTCGCGATCGGCATCCTCGTGCTCGGCTTCGTCTGCGTGCACGAGCTGTTCCGGATGTTCGAGACCGTCCGGCCCGTGCGGCTGGCGGCGTTCATCGCGCTCGCCGGGCTCGCCGTGGCGGCTCAGGAGGGCTCCGAGCGCCAGGTACTGCTCGCGCTCGTGGCGTTCGTCCCGTTGATGTTCCTGCTCGGCCTGGCTGTCCCGCGCGAGGGCGGCCCGTCGCTGACCGCCGCGATGTCGCTGACCACCTTCGGGGTCGTGTGGGTGGGCATGGCGACCGCGCACGCGATCCTGCTGCGAGAGCTGCCGCACGGCGGTGGCCTCGTGGTCGCGGTGCTGCTCGGCACGTTCATCGGCGACACCGGCGCCTACCTCGGCGGCCGGCTGCTCGGCACGCGCAAGCTCGCGCCGCGGATCTCGCCGAACAAGACGTGGGAGGGGCTGGCGGCGGGCATCCTCTTCGGGACGTTCGCGGTCTGGTGGTACGGGCTCAGCTCGGAGTGGATGGGCGGCCGCGACGGGGCGATCCTCGGCGTCGCCGTCGCGCTCGCCGCGCCGGTCGGCGACCTGCTGGAGTCGGCCGTCAAGCGCGACGCCGGAACGAAGGACGCGGGCACGCTCTTCGGCGCCCACGGCGGCGCGCTCGACCGGCTCGACGCCGCGTTCTTCACGCTGGTGACCGGCTACTACGTGTGGCTGGCGCTGTCCTAGCGCGACACACCGCGGCGCCGCCCGTCATATAGCCCCCATCTGGCCGTTCGCACGCCGCCTCGCCTTCGCGCCGATCGTGCTGCTGGTCGTCGGGGCCGTCACCTACGGCGTGCCCCGGATCCTCCGGCCGGACCTCTATCCGGGCGAGGAGTTCGCGTCGTGCCTCGTGCACGACCTCGACCGGGCGTCGTGCGCATGTCGAGCGCGCGCGCGTGGTAAGCATCCGCGCATGGCGGAGGAGCGCACGAAGGAGGAGGTCAAGCGCGACCGGCAGATGACCGAGCTGCTGCAGGAGCTGCGGATCGCGCTCCCGGGCGTGCAGATCCTCTTCGCGTTCCTGCTGACCGTGCCGTTCGCGCAGGGGTTCGCGCAGGTCACCGACTTCCAGCGCGACCTGTACTTCGCGACGCTGCTCGCCACCACGGCGTCGACCGCCTGCCTGATCGCCCCGAGCGCGACGCACCGGTTGCGCTTCCACCAGCGCGAACGCGCCTACATCGTCGAGTCGGCCAACCGGCTGCTGATCGCCGGCCTCGTGTTCCTGGCCGGCGCGATCGTCTGCGCGGTCACCCTGATCACCGACTATCTGTTCGGGCTCGGCGACAGCTGGATGTGGCCCGCGGCGGTGGCGGTGGCGGTCATCGTGCTGTGGTTCGTGCGGCCGCTCCTCCGCCATCTCCGCGGGCTTTCATCGGGCCCCTAAGAGACCGCTCAAGACACCGGCACGTCCGGATACGAGCCGGGCCGCACGTCTTGAGCGGCCTCTTAGGACACCGTTGCCACAATGGGTCGCCGTGAAGCGGCTCCTCATCCTCGGCTCGACCGGGTCGATCGGAACGCAGGCGCTCGACGTTGTCGCGCGCGCCGGCGGCGCGTTCGAGGTCGTCGGCCTGTCCGCCGGCACGGCGTACGGCCCGCTGATCGTGCAGGCGCGCGCCCATGGCGTGCGCCGGGTCGCGCTGTCCGACCCCGACGCCGCGGCCCGCGCCGCCGAGGCGTGGACGGAGGGCGAGGTGCTGGCCGGCCCCGAAGGGCTGGTCGAGCTCGTCGCGGCATCGGACGCCGACCTCGTGCTGAACGCGATCGTGGGCTCCGCGGGCCTGGGGCCGACGATCGTGGCGCTCACCGAGGGGATCGACCTGGCGCTGGCCAACAAGGAGTCGCTGGTCGTCGGCGGCGAGCTGGTGACCGCGCTGGCCGAGGCGACCGGAGCGCAGATCATCCCCGTCGACTCCGAGCACTCCGCGCTGCACCAGCTCATCGTCACCGAGCGCCCCGGCACGATCGACAGGCTCATCGTGACCGCGTCCGGCGGGCCGTTCCGCGGCCGGGCGCGCGCGGAGCTCGAGTCCGTGACCGTCGAGCAGGCGCTGCGGCACCCGACGTGGGAGATGGGCGGCAAGATCACGATCGACTCGGCGACGCTGATGAACAAGGGCCTCGAGGTGATCGAGGCGCACCACCTGTTCGGCACGCCGTACTCGCAGATCGACGTCGTTGTGCACCCGCAGTCGATCGTCCACGCGCTGGTCACGCTGTGCGACGGGGCGGCGCTCGCGCACCTCGGCCACCCCGACATGCGGATCCCGATCGCGTACGCACTCCACCACCCGGAGCGGGTCGACGTGCCGGTGCGGACGCTCGACCTGGCCGAGCTCGGGTCGCTGACCTTCGAGGCGCCGGACACCGACGCGTTCCCGTGCCTGCGGCTCGCGCGCGAGGCGGCCGAGGCGGGCGGCACCGGGCCGTGCGTGCTCAACGCCGCCAATGAAGTGGCCGTGCACGCGTTCCTGGGCGGGCGGCTGGGCTTCATGGGCATCCCCGCGGTGATCGAGCGGACGCTGGAGCGGGTCGGCGCCGCCGGGGTCCACAGCTTCGACTCGCTGTACGAGGCGGACGCCCGTGCCCGCGAGGTGGCGGGAGAGCTCGTGGCGGTCCACGCGTGAGCTGGCTGCTCGCCTTCCTCGGCTTCGCCGTGCTGATCGTCCTCCACGAGCTCGGGCACTTCACGGCGGCCAAGGCGGTCGGCATGCGGGTCGAGCGCTTCTCTCTGTTCTTCCCGCCGCTGGCGCTGCGCAAGAAGTGGGGCGAGACCGAGTACGCCGTCGGGCTGATCCCGCTCGGCGGCTACGTGAAGATCACCGGCCAGAATCCGCACGAGGAGCTGCCGCCCGAGGTCGCGCACCGCGGCTACTTCGCCCAGCCGGTCTGGAAGCGGGTCGTCGTCATCGCCGCGGGCCCGGCGGTCAACATCGTGCTGGCGTTCCTGATCCTGTGGGGGCTCGTGTGGGCGCAGGGCGTCAGCGACCCGACCAACCGGATCGAGCAGGTCAGCGCACCGCCCGCCAAGGGCGTGCTGCAGCCCGGCGACCGGCTCGTCGAGGTCGACGGCGTGCGAGGGAACTTCGAGACGCTGAAGGCCAGGATCGCGTCGCACAAGTGCGCCGGCGAGCAGCAGAACGGCTGCGAGGCCGCGACGCCCGCCCGGATCGTGGTCTCCCGCGACGGGACCGAGCGGACCCTCACGCTCAAGCCGGTCTACAACGCCGACCAGGACGACATGCTGATCGGCTTCGCGGTCGGCAGGACCGAGCCGCGGGCCATCGGGCCGGTCGACGCGGCCGATCGCTCCGTGAGCGAGATGTGGTTCTTCACCACGCGCACGGTGGACACGATCGCCGGCATCTTCAACGCCCAGAAGCGCGAGCAGATCTCCGGCGTCGTGGGCTCCTACGAGGCGACACGGCAGACGATCAAGATCAGCCTCGAGCGCGCGCTCTACCTGCTGGCGATCATCAGCCTGTCGCTCGGCGTCATCAACCTGTTCCCGTTCCTGCCGCTCGACGGCGGGCACATCTTCTGGGCGCTGGCCGAGAAGGTCCGCGGGCGCGCGATCCCGTTCAGCGTGATGGAGCGGGCCGGGTTCGTCGGCTTCGTGCTGGTGATCGCGCTGTTCATGATCGGCTTCACCAACGACGTCGGCCGGTTGACCGGGGAGGGCTTCGGAAACCGGTAGTGTCGGCCGATGAGCGTCGTCTCGCGTGCCGTCAGCGCTGCCACCCTCGCCGAAGCCTTCCGGATCACCGCCACGGACTTCCCGGACCGCCTAGCGGTCCGGACCAAGGACGACGAGGTCTCGCTCACGTGGGGCGAGCTGCGCGAGCGCGTCGACGCGCTGGCCGGCGGGCTCGCCGCGCTGGGCGTCAAGCGCGGGGACACGGTGGCGCTGATGCTCGGCAACCGGCCGGAGTTCCACATCGCCGACCTCGCGGTGATGACGCTCGGGGCGACGCCGTTCTCGATCTACCAGACGTTCGCGCCCGAGCAGATCGCGTTCGTCGTCGCCGACGCGGGCGCGCGCGTGGCCCTGATCGAGTCGGCCTATGCGGACGCGTTCGCCGCGGCGGGGACGGACGCCGAGCATGTGCTCGCGTTCGAGGACGGCTGGCCGTCGGATCCGGGCTTCGACGCCGAGCCGTACTGGCGCGCGGTCGAGCCGGAGGACGTGGTGACGCTGATCTACACGTCCGGCACCACCGGGCCGCCGAAGGGCGTGCAGCTCGTGCACCGCAACCTCATCGCCGCCGCCCGGCTGACCGAGTCGCTGATCCAGTTCCCGGACGGCGCCAAGGTCATCTCCTGGCTGCCCGCCGCGCACATCGCCGAGCGGATGGCGCACCACTACCTGCCGGTGATCTACGCGATGACCGTCACGTGCTGCTCGAACCCGCGCGAGGTGGTCGCCTACCTGCCCGCAGTCAAGCCCACGTGGTTCTTCGCGGTTCCGCGGATCTGGGAGAAGCTCAAGGCCGGCATGGAGGGCTTCCTATTGCAGGGCGACGACGCCCAACGCAACCGAGCCTGGCTCGAGGCCGCGGCGCGCAAGGTCGAGCACGAGCAGGCAGGGGAGGCGGTGCCGGACGAGCTCGCGGCGACCGTCGCGGAGGCCGACCGCGAGCTGTTCGCCGGCCTGCGGGCGATGCTGGGGCTCGACGAGGCGGTGGCGGTGAACGTCGGCGCGGCCCCGACGCCGCGCGAGGTTCTGGTGTTCTTCCACGCGATCGGCATCCCGCTGGCCGAGCTGTGGGGCATGTCCGAGACGTGCGGCGCGGGCGCCTGCAACCCGCC
>DATDKF010000121.1:0-6371 GCA_036520135.1 Solirubrobacteraceae bacterium | reverse complement strand
CGCCGACGGCGACGCCTGGAACGACTGCGACCGCCGCTTCCACCAGCGCATCGCCGCGCTGACCGGCAACCCGGTGCTCCACGAGCTCGCCGACCACATCGCCGCGGTCATGGACGAGCCCCTGTGGCAGCGCCTGCGCGACGACTCGATCGCCGTTCCCGGCCGCACCACCATCCACCTCGCCGAGCACCGCATGATCTACGAGGCGATCGCCGAGGGAGATGCGGACGCCGCCGAGCTGTACGCCGCCCAGCACATCCGGCGCGTGCGCAAATACATGACACTCGACTAGAAAGGCCCCTATGCGCTTCCCCGGCATCATCCCCGCCGTCACCACCCCGTTCGACGCGTCCGGTGACGTCGACGTCGGCGCGCTCGAGGGCAACGTCGCCGCGCTGCTCGACGCGGGGGTCCACGGCGTCGTCGCCACCGGCACGATGGGCGAGGCCGGCAGCCTGTCGACGGCCGAGCGCCGCGCCGTCGTCGCCGCCGTCGCGCGCGCGGTCGACGGCCGCATGCCGGTGATCGCGGGCGTGTCGTCGGGCACGCCGGCGGCGGCGATCGCGCTGGCCGCTGACGCCGCCGAGGCCGGCGCGGTCGCGCTGATGCTGCTGCCGCCGCTCGGCTACCGCGCCGACGCCGACGAGACCGTCGCGTACTACCGCGCGGTCGGCGAGGCCGCGGGGCTGCCGCTGATGGCCTACAACAACCCCGAGGCGAGCGGCGTCGACATGCGGGCCGACCTGCTCGTGCGGCTCTACGAGGAGGTCGACGCGGTCGTGGCGGTCAAGGAGTGCTCGGGCGATGTGCGGCGGATACCGGCGCTGCTCGAAGCTGCGCCCGGGCTCGAGGTGCTGGTCGGCGGCGACGACTGGGCGCTCGAGGGCTTCTGCGCCGGGGCGACCGGCTGGGTGACCGGCGTCGCCGACGTGCTCCCGCGCGAGTGCGTCGACCTCTACGAGGCGTGCCGGGCCGGCGACCTCGAGACCGCGCGGGCGATCTACTTCCGGCTGCTGTCGCTCGCGCGCTTCGACATGACGCCCAAGCTCGTGCAGTACTTCAAGGCGGCGATGGACGCGGTCGGCTTCGCCGGCGGGCCGACGCGGCCCCCGCGCCTGCCGCTCACCGAAGCCGAGCGCGCCGCGCTCGAGGACGCCATGGCGGTCGCCGCGGTATGAGGATCGAAGCGGTCGACTCGCACACCGAGGGTATGCCGACGCGCGTCGTCACCGCCGGCGTCGATCCCATCCCCGGTGCGACGATGCTCGAGCGCAAGCTGCACTTCGAGGCCGAGATGGACGATCTGCGGCTGCTGCTGATGCGCGAGCCGCGCGGGCACGCCGCGATGTCGGGCGCGATCCTGCAGCCGCCGACCCGCGACGACGCGGACTGGGGCGTGCTGTTCATCGAGGTCTCGGGCTGCCTGCCGATGTGCGGGCACGGGACGATCGGCGTCGCCACCGTGCTGGTCGACGCCGGCCTGGTCGACGTGCGCGAGCCGGAGACCGTCGTGCGGCTCGACACGCCGGCGGGGCTGGTCGAGGCCCGCGTGGCGGTCGCGGAGGGCCGCGCGCTTGGCGTGACACTCCGCAACGTGCCGTCGTTCCTCTACGAGCGCGACCGGCGCGTCCGCGACGCGGTCTGCGACATCGCGTTCGGCGGGAACTTCTACGCGCTGGTGGCGGTCGACGACCTCGATCCGGCGCTGGCCGGCGAGTACATCCGGCGCGGCGCGGAGCTCATGACGGCCGTCAACGAGGACCCGCCGGTGCACCCGCTCGACCGTCGTATCGCGGGCTGTCGACATGTCGTATTCCATGCCCCAGGGCGCGACGGCGCCGACGCCCGCAACGCGACGTCGATCCACCCGGGCTGGCTCGACCGCTCGCCGTGCGGCACGGGGACGTGCGCGCGGATGGCCCAGCTGCACGCCCGCGGCGAGCTCGCGATCGGCGAGCCGTTCGTCAACGAGTCGGTCATAGGCACCCGCTTCACCGGGCGGCTGGTCGAGGAGACGCGCGTCGGCGACCTGCCCGCGGTCGTGCCGGAGATCACCGGCCGCGCGTGGGTGACCGGGCGCGGCGAGTACCTGCTGGAGTCCGACGACCCCTTCCCGGCCGGCTTCGCGCTGTGATGCCCGACGTCGTGGTCGTCGGCGCCGGCATCGTCGGCGTCTGCGCCGCGTACGAGCTGGCCCGCGACGGTGCGTCGGTGACGGTGCTGGAGCGCGGCGCGGGCTGGGGCGAGGAATGCTCGTGGGGCAACGCCGGGCTGCTCGTCCCCAGCCACGCGCGGCCGATCGCCGCGCCGGAGAGCCTGCGCGCCGGCCTGCGCTGGATGGTCAGGCGCGACTCGCCGTTCGGGATGCGACCGCAGCCGTCGCTCGCGCCCTGGCTGCTCCGCTACGTCCGGGCGTCGACCCCGGCGCGCACCGCGGCCGGCGAGGAGCTCCAGCGGACGCTGAGCGTCGAGAGTCTGAGGCGCTTCGACGAGCTGGCCGCTGAGGGGATCGACGGCGGCTACCGTCGAACCGGGATGCTGACCGTCCATGCATCCGCCGCGGCCGAGCGCCACGCCGCGGAGGAGGCGGCGTCGGAGACCGGGCGAGCGCTGGGGGCGCGCGTGCTGACTGCCGCCGAGGCGCGCGAGCTCGAGCCGGCGCTCACGGATGCCGTGCGCTCCGCGGTGCTGTTCCCCGGCGAGGCGCTGTGCGACCCGATCCGGCTGGTGGCCGACGTGGCGGCCGCCGCCCAGCGCTCCGGCGCCGTGTTCCGCTCCGGCGTGGACGTGCGCGCGATCGCGCCGGAGCCCGGCGGCGTGCGCGTGGGCGGCCTGCGCGCCGGCAACGCGGTGATCGCCGCCGGCGTGTGGTCGGGCCCCCTGGCCGCCTCGCTCGGCGGCGGGCTCCCGCTCGTCGCCGGCAAGGGGTACGCGGTCGACTACGAGCCGTCCGCGTCGCCGCTGGGCATGCCGCTGTACCTCTACGACGACCGCTGCGTCGCCAACCCGATGGGCGCGCGGCTGCGCCTCACCGGCGGGCTGGTCCTCGGCCGCAACGAGCAGCGCGGCGACCCGCGGCGCGTCGCGGCGATCCGCCGCGTCGCCGCCGCCGCGCTCGGCGTGACCGCGCCGCCGCGCCTGACGTGGTCGGGCCTGCGCCCGTGCACGCCCGACGGCCTCCCGGTGATCGGCGTCCACCCGCGCGCCGACCGGGTCGTGCTCGCGACTGGCCACGGGATGCTCGGCGTCACCCTCGGCCCGCTGACCGGCCGGCTCGTCGCGGGCCTCGTCTCAGGGACGGCCGATCACCCGGCGCTGCCCAGGCTCTCGCCGGCCCGCTTCGTCTGAGCCCAGGTGATCAGCGTCCGGTAGGTCAGCGTCAGCCGGTCGACGCCGTGGCGCGCGAGCACCTCGCGGCACGCGGCGAGCGCGGCCGCAAGCCGGTCCGGCGGCAGCGCGCCGATCGAGCTGAACGAGGCGATCTGGTCGACCAGCTCGTCGGCGGTCGTGACGTGATCGTGCGTCGCCTCCTCGTCGTGCAGCCGGCCGAAGCGCGGCTCGGCCTCGAGCGCCGCCCGCCACGGCACGGTGTCACGCATGTTCGAGGCGCCGCGACCGCGATGCTCCATCACGATCTCGTGCAGCTCGGCGAACCAGTCGAGCCCCTCCCAGCCGGGCGTGTTCCACAGCAGCGCCAGACCGCCGCCGGGCTTGAGCACGCGCGCGATCTCGGCGGCGGCGACCGGCGGGTCGAACCAGTGGAACGCCTCGGCGACGAAGACGGCGTCTACGCAGCCGTTCGGCAGCGGGATCGCCTCGGCGGTGCCGTCGATCGCGCGCACGTGCGGCAGCTGCTCGCGCAGAACGCGCCGCATGCCCTCGACGGGCTCGACCGCGATGACCGTGTCGGCCCGCTCGGCGAGGACCCGCGTGAGCTTGCCGGTGCCGGCCGCGAGGTCGAGCACCGTGCCCGAGCCGAAGCGCTCGAGCAGGCCGGCGACCGCGTCGGCCGGCCAGCCGGGGCGGCCGCGCTCGTACGCCTCGGCCTGCGAGCCGAACGCGCGCGCGGCCTGCGGGTTGACCTCCATCAGTCCCTGCCGCGCGCCTTGCGGATGCGCTCGAGCCGCTCGCGCAGCTCGCCCTCGGTTGCGTCGGGCTCGTAGAAGCGCAGGTCCTCGAGACCTTCTGGCAGGTGCTCCTGCTCGTTCACGTGGTTGGGGCGGTCGTGCGGGTAGTCGTAGCCGACGCCGCGGCCGAGGTTGGCGGCGCCGGGGTAGGCGGCGCTGCGCAGCGCGGCCGGCGGATGCTTGGCGCCGTGGTCGCGGATGTGGCCGCGGGCGGCGCCGATCGCGCGGGTCGCGGCGTTCGACTTCGGCGCGAGCGAGAGGTAGATCGCGGCTTGGGCGAGCGCGAACTGGCACTCCGGCAGGCCGACGTGCTCGACCGCCTGGGAGGCGGCGATCGCGATCGGCAGCGCCTGCGGGTCGGCGTTCCCGATGTCCTCGGACGCGAGGATGATCATGCGCCGGGCGATGAAGCGCGGGTCCTCGCCGCCCTCGAGCATGGCGGCGAGGTAGTAGAGCGAGGCGTCGGGGTCCGAGCCGCGCGTGGACTTGATCCAGGCCGAGATGAAGTCGTAGTGCTGGTCGCCGCCCTTGTCGTAGAGCACGGCCTTTCGCTGCAGCGCGTCCTGCGCCTCTTCGAGCGTGACCGCGTCGCCGATCGCGGTCGCCGCCGCGAGCTCGAGCGCGTTGAGGGCGGTGCGGGCGTCGCCGCCGGCGCGGGCGGCAAGGAACTCGATCACCTCGTCGGGGACCTGCGTGTTGGCGGTCTCGCCGCGCTCGATCGCGCGGCGCAGGAGCGTCTCGATGTCCGCGGTGCTGAGCTCGTCGAGCTCGTAGATCCGCGTGCGCGAGAGCAGCGCGTTGTTGACCTCGAAGTAGGGGTTCTCGGTCGTGGCCCCGATCAGCGTCACGAGGCCCTCCTCGACGGCCGGCAGCAGCGCGTCCTGCTGGGCCTTGTTGAAGCGGTGGATCTCGTCGAGGAAGAAGATCGTGCCGCGGCCGCCGGCGCGGCGCTCGCGGGCGCGGGCGATCACCTCGCGGACCTCGGCGCGCCCGGCCTGGACGGCGGACAGCTCCTCGAACGCCGCGTCGGCGTGCTCGGCGGCCAACCGGGCGAGGGTCGTCTTGCCGGAGCCGGGCGGGCCGTAGAGGACCATCGAGTGCGGGCGGCCGGACTCGAGCGCCGCCCTCAGCGCGGACCCCTCGCCAAGCAGGTGCTGCTGGCCGACGAACTCCTCCAGCGCCTGCGGGCGCATCCGAGCGGCCAGCGGGCCGTCGGGCGGCGGCCGATGGTCGGGGCGCTTCTCGGGTGGGTCGAAGAGTCTGTCCACAGACCCGATTATGCGGCTTACTCCCACTCGCGAGCTCGCGGGAGCGCCTTGATTACATCCCGCCTCGTGCGGCGCGCATCTCTGCCTGTCGTCGTCCGCGAGTGGGCGCGGATCGGCGCGACGAGCTTCGGCGGCCCGCCCGCGCAGGTCGCGCTGCTGCGCGAGCTGTGCGTGGAGCGTCGGCGCTGGCTCGGCGCGCAGGAGTTCGAGGACGCGGTTGCCGCTACCCAGCTGCTGCCCGGCCCGGGCGGGACGCAGCTGGCGATCTACTGCGCGGCGCGTGCCGGCGGCAGGGCGGGGGCGCTGCTCGGCGGGCTCGCGTTCATCCTGCCCGGCCTGCTGATCATCCTGGCGATCTCGGCGGTCGCGCTCGGCGAGGCGCCGCCGCTGTGGATCCGCGGGGTCGGCGCGGGCGCGGCCGCCGCGGTGGTCGCGGTCGTCGCGCAGGCGGGGATCGTGCTCGGCCGGTCGACCCTTGCCGGGCGCGGCGCGTGGGCGTTCGCGTACGTGGCGCTGGGCGCGGCGGCGGCGGTGGCCGTGGGCCCGTACGTCGTGCTCGTGCTGCTCGGCTGCGGTGTCGTCGAGCTCGGCCGCCATCGGGCGGGGCTCGCGCTCCACGCCTGGCCGGTCTGGCTCGCCACCGCCAGCGCCCTGCCCGCGCTCGCCTGGACCGCGCTGAAGGTCGGCGCGCTGTCCTACGGCGGCGGCTTCGTGATCATCCCGCTCATGCAGGACGACGCCGTGGACGCCCACGGCTGGATGACGGGCTCCGAGTTCGCCAACGCGGTCGCCTACGGTCAGCTCACGCCCGGCCCGGTCGTCCACACCGTGGCGATCGTCGGCTGGGCCGCGGCGGGGTTCGGCGGCGCCGTGCTCGCCGCGGCGGTCGCCTTCGCGCCGTCCTTCCTCGCCGTCGCCCTGCTCGGGCGGCGCTTCGTCGCGCTGCGCCGGTCGGCGCCGGCGCGAGCGTTCCTCG
>DATDKF010000120.1:0-3491 GCA_036520135.1 Solirubrobacteraceae bacterium | reverse complement strand
GTTCTCGCTGTTCTCCGGCGGAGGCTTCGGCCGCTGGTTCGGCATGCTGGCCGCGGGGTTGAGCGCCATCTCGGCGCTGCTGTCGATCGCCGCCTATCCGTTCTGGTCGCTGTGCATCTTCGCGCTGGCGATCATCATCCTCTACGAGCTCGCCAAGGCACCAGAGCGCGGCGCAGTGTCCTGAACGCCCCCGGGCTGCGCGTCCACCGCGAACGCTCCGCATCCGCGGAGCTTCGCCCTCCGTCCGGCGGTCGTCGTAGCTTCGACCGACTGGGACCCGGGCCCTCTGGGAGAACGCAGGCTGGGCAGGTCCGTTACCCGACGCGCGGCTCGGCCGGTGCCGGCGGCACGCGAACTTGTGAGCCAGATCGCCTAGTTGTTCGGCAGCCGGGTGATCAGCAGCGTGCCGGCGCCGATCGGCACAACGGCCGATGTCACGGCTGGCTCGGCGTCGACGACCGCGCGAAACTCCTGCACCTCACCGGCGTGGGAGAGGACGTTGTCGACGACGATGAGGCCGGGGCTGTTTAGGGTGCGCAGCAGGTCGGGCCACCAGCGCGTGTACTCCGATCGTTCGGCGTCGAGGAATACGAAGTCGAACTCGCGGTCGGGGCTCTTGGCCAGGATCTGCGCGCCGTCAGCTTCGGCGAGCTCGATCGTGTCGCCGAGGCCGACTTGGGCGAACGTCGCGTGCGCCTGCTCCGCACGCCCGGCGTCAAGCTCGACGGTGAGCACGGTGCCGGCCGTCGCGTCGGCCAGCCAGACCGTCGAGTAGCCGTTGGACGTGCCCAGCTCCAATACGCGACGCGCGCCCGTTGCGTGCACGAGCACGGCCAGCATCCGTGCCGTCTCGGGCTCCACGTTGCGGAGGCGGTCCGATCGGTCGGCGAGCTCGGCGTCGTGCTCGCGTCCGGCGGCCCACAGTTCGTCGAGGAACCGCTCCAGCGTGTCATCCACTTGCTCCCCCTCGCGTTGACGGCACCGCGTGACGATTGCCGATCATGCAGGACGTCTGAGTCGCGTGGCGCGCGGAAAGCACGCGAGCCGGTCCTACCCGATCCCCCGATAAAGCGGGTGCCTTGGGCCCCGCCGCGCGCGAGCACAGCTCCGCGGCGTGTAGATCGAGAGCAGTGTCCCGGTTCATGTCGCCTTGGTTCGTTGCGAGACCATCTAGGCGTTCGCCGTGGTTGGATCGCCTGCGCGGGCCCGCCAATTTCGCTCGATGTCTCGCATCAGCGGCGGGTAGACGATCAGGTGCCGGAACGGTCTGATCGCGGCCATGTAGGCGGTCCCGAGCAGCCCGTTCGGTTTCACCAGAACGGCCATCTGGCCGCGGTAGCCGCCGCTCCCGTCCGGGACCCAGCCGATGTGCATCACCCCGTGCACGGTCCGGTTGACGATCTCCGCCGCCCACTCGTCGTCGACCAAGTAGAGCGAGGTGAAGGGAAGCGCGTCGAAGTCCGGCCCGTATGGGGCGTCGCGCAGATCGGCCGGCAGCCGGTCGCGGAGCGTCGGCACCCTGGAGCCGTCGCCGGCGTCCGGGTCATCCCAGCTGAGCAGCTTGCCGAGCTTCCACCGGATCGCGAACAGCGCTCGGGCGGCGCCGGAGGGGTTCGTCGAAGTGTCGCCCGCGGCGATCTGCTGCACCAGCCGAGGGAGGTCGTCCGGGCCGCCTGGCGTCGGCAGCGCCCACACGTCCTCGAGCCGGAAGTCGCGAGTGAGCTCGTGGATCCGCCAGGGCCGTGAGGTGTGCTCGGTGTTGGGGAGTCTCACAATCGATATCCGATCCACGCGGTCGCGCCGTATGGGGCGCGACCGGTCGCGGGTGGAGGGGGACGGGGCGGTAGTAGA
Organism: Solirubrobacteraceae bacterium; assembly: GCA_036520135.1. Taxonomy (GTDB): domain Bacteria; phylum Actinomycetota; class Thermoleophilia; order Solirubrobacterales; family Solirubrobacteraceae; genus DASSUW01. The sequence goes on along the minus strand of DATDKF010000120.1, from coordinate 1,640 downwards.
GCGACTCCTCTATTATCCTAGGTCATGGCGACACGGCGAGCACACACCCCGGCCGAGCGTTCGCTGTGAGCGACCGGAGTGAGGAGCTGTCGCGGCTCGAGCTCTCGGCCGGCGCGATCGAATATCGCGACACGGGCGGAGAGGGGCGCTTACTGGTGCTGCTGCACGGTGTCCTTATGGACGGCCGGCAATGGCGGGAGGTCGTCTCGCACCTCACCCCCGAGTACCGCTGCATCCTGCCGACGCTTCCCTTGGGCGGGCACCGCCTCGCGATGAAGGCCGAAGCCGATCTCTCCCTCGCCGGCCAGTCACGGCTGCTGGCCGAGTTCCTCGAGATGGTCGACGCGCAAGACGCGACGCTCGCCTTCAACGACTGGGCAGCGCCTCAGATCCTGATCGCCGAGGGCATGACAGCGCGAATCTCGGGGATGATCCTGGTCGCCTGCGAGACCGCAGGGAATTACCCGCCGGGCCTCCCGGGCAAGAGCCTGGCCGTGCTGGGATCCATTCCGGGCGGCCTTCGCCTCGTGCTGAGCGCGATGAGGCTGCCCGCGCTCCGGAGGACTCCCGTCACGTTCGGGTGGATGGCCAAGCACGGAATGCCAGATGATCTCGTCGGGGAGTGGCTGCGCGGCCCGTGGAGCGACTCGGCGATCCTTCGAGATGCTCGGCGCTACATCCGCGGCACCCGGGAGGGTCGGCGCAGACTGGTCGCTGCGACGCGCGAGCTCGGGCGTTTCGGCGGCCCCGTGACGGTCGTCTGGGCAGCCGAGGACCGAGTCATGCCGATGAGCGAGGGCGAGGCGCTGGCCGCCGCCTTCCCGAGGTCTCGGCTGGTGATCGTCGAGGACAGCTATGTGCTCGTGCCGCTCGACCAGCCACGGCGACTCGCTCAGCTGATCGATGAGCACATGAAGTGGTCGGAGGCTGAATGAACCGGCGGGGTAGGGGCGAGCGGTGAACAAGAGATCTCCGCGCCTGGCTGAACCGACCCTGTACGACGCGATCGGAGCCGGATACTCAGAGCGTCGTCAGCCCGATCCCAGGATCTTCGAAGTCCTTCGCTCGGCGCTCGGCGAGGCGCGGCGGATCGTCAATGTGGGAGCGGGCACCGGCTCATACGAGCCGCCTGAGATTACGGTGGCGGCGGTAGAACCATCGTCGGTGATGGCCGCCCAGCGGCCCGCTCACGCGGTCCCGGCAGTTCTATCCACTGCCGAGCGCCTTCCTTTCGTCGACGACGCGTTCGACGGGGCCTTGGCCGTCTTGACGATCCATCATTGGCATGACCCGGCGCGCGGGCTCCGTGAGCTCCGCAGGGTCACTGCCGGGCCGATTGTGATCCTCACCTTCGATCCGGAGGTGGCTTCGTCCTGGTGGCTTCCGGACGACTACGCGCCGGAGCTCAAAGCGCTTTCCGTCAGAGATGCTCCGGATCTCCAACTCCTTGAGAGCGAGCTCGGCCAAATCGAGGTGCAAGTCTTGCCGGTACCGGCGCGCTGCCGCGATGGCTTCCTTATGTCCTTTTGGGACCGGCCGGAGCTGGTGCTCGACCCAGAGGCTCGGGCAGCGACCTCGGGCTTCACGATGCTTAGCGATGACGTCCAGGAGCGCATCTGCGCGACCCTCGGCGCCGACCT
>DATDKF010000119.1:0-4964 GCA_036520135.1 Solirubrobacteraceae bacterium | reverse complement strand
TGGGCGCCCTCGCCGGCGCCCGCGAGTACGGCTCGCGCATGATCTCGGCCACCATCGCGGCCGTGCCGCGGCGCTGGCAGGTCGTCCTCTCCAAGGCCGTCGTGCTCACCGGCGTCGTGCTTCCAACGGCACTGATCGGTGTCCTGGCCGCCTTCGGCGCGGGCATGGGCATCCTCTCGGCCGGTGACGGCGCGACCGTGGCGCTCGCCGACGACGGCATACTGCGCTCGCTGCTCGGGATGGCCGGCTACATCACCGCGATCGCACTGATCGGCCTCGGTCTGGGGATCCTGCTGCGCAGCGCCGCCACCAGCATCGGCGTCCTGATCGCCGGCGTCATGGTCCTGCCGACCCTCGCCGGCGCCCTGCTGCCCGCCAGCCTGGACCCGGTACTGCAGTTCCTGCCGAGCTCCGCCGCCGCCGCGTTCACCACCGTAACGGGGGCGGGAGACAGCGTTCTCGGCGCCACCGCCGGAGCCCTGGTCCTCGCCGCCTGGGTCGCCGCAGCGCTCGGCGCCTCCATCCTGGCAATCACCCGTCGCGACGTCTAACCCGCCTCGCGCAGCGCCGTGCGGCTGAAGTCGCACGGGCTGCGCCGCCGCTGCTGGCGTTGACCGGATCACTCAAACTGCGTGATGACGCGTCACCTGACCGGCGTCCAGCATCAAGTCCGTCGGCGCAGTCGCGGCCGCCTGCTCACGACCACAACACGGACGCGAAGGACGCAGCCGGATGGCCCAATCCTGACGCGCCGGCAACGTGCTCGCAAGTTCACAGGAGTCCATGCGCGAATTTGCCACACAAGCCAACGTACGCCCGTTCTGAACTGCATATCGCTCAGAGGCAGAGGCGATAGCGCTGCCGGCTCCAGAGACGAGCGCGTGCCACGCAAAATCGGTATGGATTACGTTACGTCATGTACCGCGTTTATGACTTCGTTAGATTGCAGGTGATTCTCGAGCCGGAGCTTCAAGCTGCGAACACGAGTGAAACTCGTGGTGTTCAAAATTCGACCCCCCGTAGCCCTCGAAGGCGGGCGAAATGCGCCGTCGGCCGGCTGGTGTCCGCCCCCACCGGGGGTCTGAAAGTCCGACTGCTCGCCGACTCGGATGCCGTGTGGCCGTTCGTCTCCCGTTCATCTCCCATTCTGTGCCGCACATCCAGCTTCGAGGTTGCTCCTCCGCCGCGGGTGGCATGACGCGGCGATGCTGATCGCCGTCATCCTCGTCGTCGTCCTGAGGGCACTCGGCGGCGTTCGACGGCGCGTTCGTGGCCCACCAGTCACACCCCCGCGTCACCATCGCCGAGCTGCTCGAGCACCTATCGGCCGCGCTGGTGGCCGTACGCCGCGAGCTCCGCGTGGCCGGCCGCTCATGACGAGGTGAATCATCCGAAATAGGTGACGACCGGTCACCCGCCTCGCCATCACCCTCCAGCGGACCACTACAAAGGAGTTGAGATGGCGATATCAGACGGGTTCACGAGGGTCGCGACGCGTGCCAACGAGGCCGCCGAGCGTGCCGGAGCGCTGACGTTGCATCGTGAGGGAGACTCATGAGTCGCGAGCAGCGCGAGGCGCTCGACGCGCAACTGCGCGAGGCGCCCCTGGACCTCGGCGGCGAGGTAGCCGAGCAGCGAGTGGTCATCGAGGAGATGATGGGCTCGACCCCGCTGGCCGACGACGTCACGACGAGCGACGCGACACTCGGCGGAATCGAAGCAATCCTTGTCGAGACGTCCGAGACGCGCTCTGATCGTGTGGTCCTGTACCTGCATGGCGGCGCGTACGCGCTCGGATCGGCGCGGGTCGGCGTTGGGCTGGCCTCCGAGGTCGCTCGGCGTGCGAGGGCGCGTGCCTACTCGATCGATTACCGCTTGGCGCCCGAGCATCCCTACCCGGCCGGCGTCGACGATACCGTTGCCGCGTATCGCGGCCTGCTCGACAGTGGCGTCGACGCGCGGCAGATCGCGATCGTTGGCGAATCGGCCGGAGCGGGGCTGGTAGCCGCGATGCTCGTGAGAGCAAAGGCGGGTGGGCTGCCCCAGCCGGCGTGCGTGGGCCTGATGTCCCCTTGGGTGGACTTGACGCTCACGAGTGCGACGTTGGACAGCAAGGCCGACGTCGATCCGATCCTGTCGGTGCAGGCGCTGCGACGTCGTGCTGACGACTACGTGACGCCGGCGGATGCCCGGGCGGCGAGCCCGCTGTTCGCCGACCTCTCCGGGCTCGCCCCGCTGCTCGTCCAGGCCGGCTCGCACGAGATCCTTCTGGGCGATGCCATGGGTATGGCTCAACGCGTGGCGGAGTGCGACGGTCGCGTCGGGCTCGACGTCTGGCCCGATGTGCCGCATGTCTTTCAGAGCTTCGCGAGCATGCTCGACGAAGGCGTCGAGGCGCTCGATGCGCTGGGCGCGTTCGTCGACCGCTGGCTCAGCGCCGTCGATTCCGCGAGGACTGCGTGAAGGACACCTCGAGCACGGCGCGGGTGAGGGCATGCCCGGGGAGCGGCGGCCCGTCGGCCGGTCCCAGGCCCGCGGCGTAGATCGCGGCCTGGCGGCGCGCGATCGCATCCCAGTCGGCTCCCTTTGGGTGCTCGGCGATGCGGGGCGCCGCCTACAGCAGCGCCCCGCACCCCCAGTCATCCGAGAACGCTGCCGACACGGCCGGGACGCGCGATAGATCAGCGGACGGATCAGGTCGTCTCGTTAGACATCCTCCAGGAATGAAAGGAGCAGACCCATGAACCTCACCGTCCTGGGCGCCGCCGGCGCCACCGGTGTTCCGCTGGTCGAGCAGGCAATCGCCGCTGGCCACCAGGTCACGGCACTTGCTCGGTCCGCGGAGAACCTCACCCTGACCAACCCCAACCTCCACGTTGTCCAAGGCGACGCAACCGACCGCGCAGTGGTCTCCCGGGCCATGAAGGGAGCCGACGCCGTCATCAGCGTCCTTGGCGCCAGAGGACCGGTGATCGGCGAGGCGACTCGCGCCGTGGTGGCCGCGGCTGAGCAGGCGGGTCCGGATCGTATTTTGATGTTGTCCTCCTTCGCCGTCGCGCGTGACCGGCTCAAGCCCGTCAGCAAGCTTGTGACCCGCATGGCCATGGGTAGCCAGATCAAAGACAAGACCGCCGGTGAGGAAGTCCTCCGCACCAGCGGCCTTGATTGGACCATCGTTTACGCCACCTTCCTGACCAATGGCCCCAAGACCGAACCTAGGGTTGTTCCCGAGACCGAGAAGGTCGGCATGTCGCAGAGAATCTCACGCGCGGACGTGGCCTCGTTCCTTCTGCAAGCGGCGACCGACGGCCTCTACAGCCGTCGCGACGTCATCATTACCGGATGACCAGGATGGACAGTCACGGCAAATCAGGATCAGCAAGTACGCGGATCCAGGTCTTGCCGCGACGCCGGGCATGCAGAGGCAACGCGCCCCAACCCGCTGACCCAGGGCTGACTTGGGCCCGGACGGGACTCTCCGCAGCCGTCCAATCTTTAGCGCCCAGTTGCGAAAACGTTCGCGTGATCTGCGAGCTCGGGAGGGCGAGAGCGATCGTGAGAGTGTCGGCGACGACGGACGCTTGAGCTGCTGTCGGCAGTGACGAACACTCCGCCGCTCGCCGGCAAGGTGCTTCGCGCACATCTTCTCGGAGTTGTGCAACGCGCGGCAAGCCCGTCGATGAGGTGCTGGCGCACCGACGTCTCCGCCATCCGCCGGAAGACGCGCAGCACCGGGGCGCGCTGGAGCATCGCACGGAGCTGGCCGCGGCCGACCAGCCGGACCGCGACCCAATCCGCGTACACCTCCTCGATCGCCTCCGGGCTCCAGACGCCGTCGGGCGAGTAGTGGGCAGGCAGCCTGCGCTATGGATCAGCAGCCTGACGCTTCGCCGGCAGTCCTCGAGCAGGGCGGGCGGCGGGTCATCGCCCGCGAGCACCGCTGCGCGCGCCGCCGCGTACTCGGCTTCCCTCACCGGTCCCCGTGATCGGCAACGCAGGATCCCGGCTCCCGCAGCGAACTCGCAACGAGAGCCGGGCTACATCGGTGGTCGAGATCGGCGGGCGAATGCTCAATACGTAGCGTCTGCGTCGGTCGGAGTGGACGCGCGTGTTCCACAGGTTCGCCGACGCAGCGCATCATTCGCCCCAAGGCTGCGGCCTAGACCAGCGCCGGGCGCTCTTCCGAGACCTAGACTCGCTTGAAAATGCCGGAAAAGGCCGACGGTGACGCTTCGAGCGGTCTGCCGCCATCAGCGTCGGAGGACGAAGGCCGTCTCTTTGCAGGGACTTCGTCGATGGCGAGACCCGGACTCGAACCGGGGACACCACGATTTTCAGTCGTGCGCGTCGGAGCGGCCTGAGGGCCCAAATCCCTGGTAGTTAGGTGGTTTCCGCCGGTGCGCGGCGATCGAAAGATGTTCGCAGTTTGCAGATGTTCTTCGCCGTTTATGGGAATGGCCGGCGCCTCCCCCTGCTCTTGGGCGGTGTGCCGGACCCGGCCTCGTCATGTCGGCGCGATGGCCCGGTCGCTCGAAGCGCGAACTCCCCGCGGTGCGCAGGCCGATCCGCTCGGCCCGACGTGACACCGCGCACCGCCCGGCGCGGGCGGATGAGGCGCGCGACGCAAATGGACAGTCGCGCCGCCGTGCGAAACGATGGCGACAGGCACGCGGTGCATCGCATCGGCGGCCGCGCGCGGAATGAACGGAGATCACAGCAACGACGAGCAAGTGCGTCGGCGGCTGCGCTCGGAGGTGGCCGCACAGCGGCGCGACATCCACGAGCTGGATGACTTGGACCACCGCCAAGAAGCGCTGATCGCGCGCCTCATCCGCCCGCGCCGGTCCGGGCGCGGCGTCACGTCGGCCCGAGCGGTCCGGCCTGCGCACCGCGGAGGAGTTGTGCTTCGAGCGACGGCGCCGCCGCGCCGATACGACGACGTCGGGTTCGGCACTGCTCTGGGG
>DATDKF010000118.1:0-8702 GCA_036520135.1 Solirubrobacteraceae bacterium | reverse complement strand
TGGGCGCGGTCGACACTGAAGTCCGGCGCTAAGCGCCGTCGCGGCGTGAAGCCGCCGTCGTCGTCGGCCGCGGAGCTGGCAGCTGCGCCGGGCGAGGACCCGGTGGCGGTTGAGATGCGCCGCATCACCGAGCAGTTGCGCGAGCAGGGCCGCCGCTGACGGCGCGCGAGTTCCGTCCCAAGCTCGACGCGGCCCGGGCAGTCGAGCGCGCGAAGCTCTTGGCGAGTACGACGCGCAGCGCCGGCCGGGTGCGCGCTGGCTCGCGCCCAGCTTTGCGCCTAGCATGACGGCAGGCGCTGGGCGCCCGGCTCAGCGGAAGCAGTGCGAGCGGTTCGCAGTCGTTGCCCAGCATCCTCCGCGTCTCGCAGCACCATCAACCGGAGGTCCACCGATGCCTACAGGAACCGTGAAGTGGTTCAGCGACGACAAGGGCTACGGCTTCATCACGCCGGACGACGGAGACAAGGACCTGTTCGTTCACCACAGCGCGATCGCCGGAAGCGGCTTCAAGTCGCTGGCCGAGGGCGCGAAGGTCGAATACGAGGAGGAGCAGGGCCCGAAGGGCCCGAACGCCGCCAACGTGCGCACCATCTGAGCCTGGCTCGCGCGGCCGGAAGCGAGCCGGACGCGCCCGAGCTCGCTCGAGGCCGTAGCGTTGGCGTTGTGGACCGTCGGCGGGTCTCGACCCTCGTGAGCACGCGGCTGTTCAATCCGCTCGTCAAGGCCGCGACGAACGCCGAGCTGGCGGTGCCCGGGATCGCGATCCTCGAGACGACGGGACGCAAGAGCGGCCGGCCGCGGCGGACACCTGTCGGGGAGAGCGTCGACGGGGACACCTTCTGGATCGTCGCCGAGCACGGCCGCAAGGCCGCCTACGTGCGCAACATCCAGGCCGACCCGAGCGTGAGGATCAAGATCGGCCACCGGTGGCGCACCGGGACCGCGCACATCATGCCGGATGACGACCCACGCGCGCGCCAGCGCGGGATGCCTGCGGCAACCGCGGCCGTCGTCCGCCTCATGGGCACTGACCTGCTCACCGTGCGAATCGACCTCGACCCCGAGCGACGCGACTGAATCGCCGAGCCCCAGCCGTCAGCGACCTCGGCATGCAGTCAGTGCCACGCCCGCGATCAAGCGGCTCCCCGCCGTCCGGCGCAGCGGTCTGCGAAGTAATCTGCACGACAAAAGCGCCGCGCCGGAAACTAGTTGGCGTCGTCTCACCACCTAGGAGGGCCTAACGAAACGACTAGCGAAACGCCAGAGGGCTTGGGAAGCTGGCGGCATGGGATTGACAGAGGACATCAACAACCTCCTACGCCAGGGGATCGCTGAGGCCGACCGTGAGGCCGCCTCAGCAGCAGACGCCGACTCGGTAATCAGGAGCTACGGCGCCATGCTGAAGTCACACGATCGAGCGATCGCGCGCCTCGCCGAGGAGATTGAGGGGCTTCAGACCTCGCGAACGGCGTAAGCCGCTCCGCTCAGATACGGGACCGGCCCCGCAGTCGATCCCGTTTGCCTCAAGGGTGCGTTGCCTCGCCGCGCGGAGCGCGTGTCGGCGTAGAACCGCTCTCAGGCCGAGATTGTTGGCCGCAGGGCCAGCCTCAAATCCCACTCTACTCTCAATCGGATCGGCGCGAGCGAGTTTCGCTACTCGTTTCGCCCGACCCTCCTGAGTGCCGACAGGGGTACCACCACAACCCCTCGGGGAACCCCCCGCGCAGGCCGTCAGGCGGGCCGTGTGGCTCTCAACGCGTGCAGGACGGGCGAAGGCAGACCCGGCGAACGTGCGACCGCCGCACCGAGGGCACCTCACGCAATCCCAAGTCGCGTGAGCGCCACCGCAGCGCGCGCAGACGTAGCGGACCTTGACCTCGGTCGGCTCGACGCGGGTGCCCGAGAACCGGCGGCGCTTCACGGTGTGTCGTACGCACACACGAACTGCAGCTGCCCCACGAGCTGACCGACTCCACGACACACGTCTGGCTGCTCACGGACGCCGCCCGACCAAAGCCGAGTGCGTGATCGTCGCCAAGATCGCGCATGCCAGAATGGCGCGCGCCGTCGATCCGGTCCACTGCGGGCTCCCTGGGAGCTGTCGCCGCGAGACGTCGGCGCCCCGCCGTGCGCCGGTCAGGTAGCCGACCAAACCTTCGTCACGGTCGTATCCCAGGCAATGCCGGCGCCGAGGGTGCGCAATGCTTGTCCGGGGTCGCGATGGATGACCCGAGAGATCCCGATGCGCTCGCCCTCGCGCTCGCCCGGCGTCAGCCCGCACGCCATGGACTACGACGCGTCGTGCTCTGGGTCGTGGGCGTGCTGGTGGTCCTCGCGCTCACCGCTGCGGGCATCGGCGTTGCGGCGGTGGCCATGTTCCTGCACGACCCCAGCACGTTCGTCAGCTGCGACCTCGCCCGCGAGCGTCCGCGAGCGCTGGGGGAGAACTCGTTCCTCTACGCGCGCGACGGCGCTCGCCTCGGCGCCGTCCCCTCACCCCGAAACCGGCGACCGATCCCGCTGTCGCGGATGGGGAAGTGGCTGCCGGCTGCGACCGTGGCGATCGAGGACCGGCGGTTCTGGGAGCGTCGCAGCGCGCTCGACTACGAAGCGATCGTGCGCGCCGCCATCGCCAACGTACGGGCCGGACGGACGGTGCAGGGTGGGTCGACGATCGAGCAGCAGCTCGTGCGCGACCGCTACCTGCGCCATCCCCGGCCCCTCCTGTCTCGCAAGCTCAAGGAGGCGTGCCTCGCGATCGAGCTCGGCGCCCGGATGTCGAAGCGGCAGATCCTGCAGACGTACCTCAACGGCGCGTTCTACGGGAGCCATGCCTATGGCGTCGATGCCGCCGCGCGCACGTACTTCTCGCGCCCTGCGCGGCGGCTGTCGCTCGTCCAGGCCGCGACGATCGCCGGACTGCCGCAGGCACCCTCGCTGTTGAACCCGATGCGCCATCGCAGGGCGGCACATCGCAGGCGCGACGAGGTGCTCGCGGCGCTTCGGGACGCCGGCGACATCACCGCCGCGCGCTACGCCGTCACGACGCGGAAGCCGCTGCGCGTGACTGCGACCCGCCTGTATCGGAGCATCCGCGACCCGGCGTTCTTCGAGGCCGCGCGTCGCGAGCTCGTCGATCGGTATGGCCTGCGCCGCTCGCGCCGGGGTGGGCTGCGGGTGCGGACGACGCTTGACCCGCGCCTGCAAGGGCTCGCCGAGCGCGCGCTGGGCGACTGGCTGCGGCTGCCGACGGGTCCGGCGGGCGCGCTCGTCGCCATCGACCCGGCCAGCGGCGCCGTTCGCGCGATGGCCGTGCTCGCGCCCGGCCGCCGTCGCCTGCGGTTCAATCTCGCCACCCAGGCGCGCCGCCAGGCGGGGAGCACATTCAAGACGTTCACGCTCACGGCGGCGATGGAGGCCGGGATCCCGCTCAGCTCGGTCTGGCACGGCCCGAGCTCGCTGAGGATCCCCGACCGGCGCTGTGAGACGGACGGCCAGGGGTGGGTGGTGCACAACTTCGCCGACGAGAGAGCGGGCACGATGAGCCTGCTGCAGGCCACGGCCCACTCGGTGAACACGATCTTCGCCCAGGTCTCGTTGCGGGTCGGGCTTTCCCGGATCGTCGACGTGGCCCACCGCATGGGCATCCGGTCGCCGCTCGTGCCCGTGTGCTCGCTCACGCTCGGGCCGGAGGGCGTCTCGCCGCTCGAGATGACGGACGCCTTCGCGACGCTGGCCGACCGGGGCGTGCACCACCGGGCCGAGCTTCTTCAGCAGGTCACCGGCCCGCCGAGCCGAGTTCTGCGGAGGCTGCGCAGCTCCGGTCGCCGCGTGCTGAGCCGCCGCGTCACCGACCGCGTGACGTACGCGCTCAGCGGAGTCGTGCGGGGCGGTACCGGCACCGCGGCGTACTTCGGCCGCCCGGCGGCGGGCAAGACGGGCACGGCCGAAAGCTTCAAGGACGCATGGTTCTGCGGCTTCGTCCCGCAGCTCGCAACGTGCGTGTGGATCGGCCACGCTCGCGCGGAGATCCCGATGGCGTACGTCGACGGCTTCGCCCAGGTGGTCGGCGGCTCGGTCCCGGCCCGCATCTGGCGCACGTTCATGGAGCCCGCCGTTCGCCCGTGGCCGGCGCGACCGCTCCCGGCGCCGATCACGGCACAGCTGGCCGCGTCCGGCCTGGAGCGTCGCTAAGGCTGCTCTTCGTCGTCATCGGCCTGCCAACCGCCGCCGGAGTGCGCGTCTCGCGGCGCCGCGACCGCTGACGCCTCGTTACGAAGTTGTCTATTCTCAGCGGCCGTGTTCGCCTACCTGGATCCCGGCACCGGGAGCATGCTGGTCCAGCTGTTGGTGGGCGGGGTCGCCGCCGTCGGGGTGGCGGCCAGGCTCTATTGGCGCCGGCTCCTGCGGCTGCTCAGGATCCGCAAAACCGAGCCTGAGGCGGACAGGGAACGCTGACCGCCGAGCCCGGGTCGTTCCGCGACCACGACAGTCGCGTGTTCACGACGCCGGATGGCGTGTTCCGGGTGCTGAGCCCGGCGGCCCTCGAGGACTGGCAGGCTCTCGCGGAGTCGCGGCTGTGGCGCGAGCTGCAGGATGAGGGCCTCGTGGTGGCCACCGAGCCCGTGCAGCTCGACGCGGTCCCCGAGCTGCTCGCCGGGGCACCGGCCGCCGTCCTTCGCCACGAGCGCGTGCCGTTCGTCTCCTACCCGTACGAGTGGCCGTTCTCGATGCTGAAGGACGCAGCGCTGCTCCAGCTCGAACTCAACCAGCGGGCGCTCGGGGCAGAGCTGACGCTCAAGGACGCGTCGCCATACAACGTGCAGTGGCGCGGTACCCGGCCCGTGTTCATCGACGTCGGCTCGTTCGAGCGGCTGCGTCCGGGCGAGCCGTGGGCGGGCTATCGGCAGTTCTGCATGCTGTTCCTGTATCCGCTGATGTTCCAGGCCTACAAGGACCTGCCGTTCCACGCGGCGCTGCGGGGATCGCTCGACGGCATCGCCCCGCGCGATGCGCGGGCCGTGCTCGCCGGCGAGCGCTTCCGCAAGGGCGTGCTCTCCAACGTGCTCCTGCATGCACGGCTCGAGGCTCGCTACGCCGGAGTCGAGGGACGCGAGGTCAGGCGCGAGATGCAGCGGGCGGGCTTCACCACCGAGCTGCTGGCCGCCAACTTCCGCAAGCTCCAACAGCTCATGCGCGGGCTCGAGTGGAAGGCCGGCGAGACAGCGTGGACGAGCTACGGCGAGGACAACACCTATGACGACGCCTCGGCGACGTCCAAGGCTCGATTCGTGTACGAGGCGGTGGCGCGGCGGCGCTCCCGGCTGACCTGGGATCTCGGCTGCAACGACGGCCGCTTCGCCCGGGTCGCGGCGAAGTTCGCCGACCTCGTGGTCGCGATCGACGCCGACCACGCCACCGTGGACGGTCTCTATCGACAACTGCGCGAGGAGGGTCGAGAGGACGTCCTGCCGCTCGTAATGAGCGTCACCGACCCGTCGCCCAACCTTGGCTGGCGAGGCCGCGAGCGCACTTCGCTCGAGGGTCGTGGGACGCCCGAGGTGGCGCTTTGCCTCGCGGTCGTGCACCACGTCTGCATCACGGGGAACGTCCCGGTGCGCGAATTCCTCGATTGGCTACGCACGCTCGACACGGTGCTCGTGGTCGAGTTTCCCGACCGCGCCGACCCGATGGTGCAGCGGCTCCTCAGCGGCAAGAGTGAGGGCAGCAATCCCGACTACGAGAAGGCGGTTTTCGAGCAAGCGCTCGCAGAGCGGTTCACGATCGTTCGCAGCGCGCCCGTGTCGGAGACGCGGACCCTGTACGAGGCCCGCCCGCAGGCGTGAGCGGCGCGATCGGCTTCCGGCGGGCCGCGCTGCATCTCGGCGGGCTGTGGGCGCTCGCGTTCGCACAGCCGCTGCTCGACCTGCTCGGGCGCAACGCGGAGTTCTTCGTCGCGCGCGCAAACACGACCGGCGACATCATGGTCCTGGCCTTCGGCTACACGCTGCTGCCGCCGCTGCTCGGGGCGGCAGTCGTATGGGGCCTGGGGAGGATCCGGCCGGGGCTTGGGTGGGCAGCCATGCTCCTGCTGATGGCGCTGATCGTCGCGGGGTTCGCGCTGCCGCCGGTCGGCGATGCGCTCGGGGGTTCGGCCGTCGCCGTCCCGGTCGCGCTGCTCGTAGGCGCCGGCGCGGCGGTCCTGTACGCCCGCGCCGCCGCGGTGCGCTCGTTCATGACCGTGCTCTCGCCCGCGCCGCTGATCGTGCTGCTCCTGTTCCTCGTGTTCTCGCCGGTGCACAGCCTGTTGTTCCCGAGTGAGACCGGCGGCGCGGTCGCGGGGCCGTCGCGCTCGACGGTCCCGATCGTGCACGTCGTGCTCGACGAGCTGCCGACGTCCACGCTGACCGATGCGGAGGGGGCGATCGACGCCGAACTGTTCCCGAACTTCGCCCAGCTGGCACGGGAATCCACCTGGTACCGCAATGCGACGACGGTGAACGACTTGACCGCCGCGGCGGTCCCGGCGCAGCTCACCGGCGAGCAGCCGCAGCCCGATGAGCTGCCGATTACGGCGGACCATCCGCGCAACCTGTTCACGCTGTTCGAGCACAGCCACGAGCTGACCGTCGTCGAGCCGATCACCGACTTGTGCCCGGCGCGGCTCTGCGACCACGTCCGGCCCGGGACGATCGACCGGTGGCGGTCACTGGAGTCCGACTTGGAGGTCGTCGTGCAGCAACTGCTGCTGCCCGCCGACCTGCGCGAAGACCTTCCCGCGGTCGACCGCGTCTGGGAGGGCTTCGAGGCCGGCTCCGTGTCCGCTACGGGCGAGCTTGGACGTGGGGCGAACCTCAAACGAGACGTGCTCGCGCGGCTCGCCCGCGACGATGCGACGGCCGGGTTCGAGCGCGCGATCGCATCGCTGGCGCGGCAGGAGTCGCGGCCGCCGCTGCTGTTCGTCCACTCGACGCTCCCGCACGGGCCGTGGCGCTATCTGCCCGACGGCCACCAATATCCGATCGAAGGCAAGGAGTATCTCGGGCTGTCGCCCGACGGCTGGACCGGACCGCAGTGGCAGGTCGACCAGGGGTTCCAGCGCCACGTGCTGCAGGTGCAGTACGTCGACTGGCTGCTGGGCAGGCTGATCGACGCGCTGCGCAGTCGAGGCTTGTTCGAGGACTCGGTGATCGTGGTCACCGCCGACCACGGCGCGTCGTTCACCACGGGCCAGCCGCGCCGTCCGGTGAACAGTGCCAACATCGGTGCCATCGCCCCCGTCCCGTTCTTCGTGAAGTTGCCTGGCCAGCACGATGGCCGCGTCGACGACCGCGCGGCCCGGACCATCGACGTGCTTCCGACCATCGCGAAGGCGGCCGGCGTGAGACTGCCGTGGAAGGCCGACGGGATCCCGGCCGACGAGCGCGAGGTCGATCCCGCCGCGCCGATTGATGTCTCGCACATGGGCAAGCGGGAGTTGACCGAGCCGCTCGCATCGGTGCTGGCGAAGCGGCGGGCACGCGACAAGGTCGAGGCGCGACTACTGCGCAACGGCACTTATGCGATCGGGCCGAGGCCGGAGCTGATTGGGCGCCGCGTCGGGCTGCGCTCCGGCGGACAGCCCGCGATGGTCGACCACAAGGCTGCCGTGATTCCGTCGTTCGTCTCGGGTCAAGTCGACGAGCTCAAGCCGAACACGGAGATCGCCGTGGCCGTCGACGGGCGCGTGGAGGCCACGACGCGGGTCTACCGTGACGACGGAAGGGCGCTCTTCGCCGCGCTCGTGCCGCCATCCTCACTGCGCGATGGAGCGAACGCCATCGCGGTGTTCGAGGTGCTCGCGGGCGCCGAGCTCCGGCCGCTTGATGGTTCGACAGCGACGACCGGCTAGACGTGATTACCGGACCTGAGCGCGCTCGTCGGAGCTGCCGAGGCGCTCGCGACCGCGTTGAATGGCCGCGACACGCTTCACCAGGCTGAGCTCGAGCGCGCTCAGCGTCTCCTCGGCGTAGCGCTCGGCGCCTGAATGGAGCTCACGCTCTCGCATGCGCGCACGCTCAATGCGCTCGTCGGCAGCGCGCTTGGCCTCCCGGATGAGCTCATGACCGGAGACGAGTTCGGCCTGACCGTCGCGTGCTTGCTCAGCGATTCGTTCGGCCTCGCGCTGGGCTTCGCTCAACAGTTCCCGGCGCTCCTGAACGATCCACTGCGCTTCCTTGATCTCCGCCGGCATCGCGGTGCGCATCTGCTCGAGCAGATCGCGAATCGCCTGCTTGTCCACACGCACTTCGTCGCTGAACGGGACGTGCTTTGCGCCTTTGACGACATCCTCCAGCCTGTCGATGAGTTGGAGGAGAGCCGCGGGCAAGTTCTAGACCTCAGTCCTCGGCGCCTGTTGGAGACGTCGCTTCATCCCGCAGTGCGAAAGCTGCTGCTCGCTCACCCACCGAGTATTAGCGCCTCCAAGACCCCTCCTTCAACCATCTCAACCAACCTGTCTCGGGACGTGACCTCGGAGCGTGAAGACGAACCGCATCGCCTTCTGCTCGACGTCGGCGATGGGGGTTGAACATGCACGAGCAGCCGCCGTCGATCACGGTGAGCTTCCTCGCGTCGATACGCGCCACCGCCGAGGCACTCGAGCACGTCAGCCCGACCGTCGACAACCTGCCGGCGCTCGAGCACGAGGTGCAGGAGCACGC
>DATDKF010000117.1:0-9062 GCA_036520135.1 Solirubrobacteraceae bacterium | reverse complement strand
GCCTCCTGCCATGGCTCCAGAGTGATCGGACGGTCGTGCTTCTTGCCCGGGCCGTGCTGCGGGAACAGACACGAGAGGTGGCCGTAATACAGCCACAGCACGACCATGCGGTCGTCGCGCGGAAGTAGGCGTCCGACTCGGTTCTCGGGGAAGCATCGGCGGAGCAACGCCGCCGTGTCATCGACGATCGTCGAGTGCCGGGCATCGAGGAAGATCCGCAGCCGCTCGGTTCGCGCGAGCGCGGAGATGTGGCCGTCACCGAGGTAGAGACCAAGCAGCTCGGCATAGTCGGCGTCGCTGAACAGCAGCGCTCGCGTCGGCCGCCAGCAGCGCCAGCAGACCTCGCGGGGCTTGGGCACATAGCGCGGGTTGCGCCAGTCGCGGACCGTGGTGCGGGGCACGCCCAGCCGCCGGGAGACCTCGCAGTCGTTGACGCCCTCGGCGATGAGGGCGAGGGCCGCTTGGTGGAGCGTGGCTGCATACACGAACATATGTTCGCATTTCAGTCGGACGGCAGGCGTGACCAGAGTGCGGCGTCGACGCGGATGCCCTGCTTGAGGTGGATCGAGCGCATGACGCCCTCGCGCGTGTATCCGCAGCGCTCGGCGACCCGCTCGGAGGCAGGGTTGCGGACGTCGATGATCAGCACGATGCGCTGGGCGCCCACCGAGCTGAACGCCCACGCGGTCAGCTGCGCGAGCATCGCGGTCGCGACCCCGCGGCCGCGGGCGGGCTGCGCGACGATGTAGCCGAGCTCGACCTCGCCGGACTCGCGGTCGATCGTCGGGGCCAGGGCGAGCCCGATGAACGCGCCGCGGCCGTCGACCGCCGCGAACGCCTCGGCGGTCCCGTCAGCCCGCGCCTCGACGTAGCGGTCCAGCCACTGCCGCGGGAAGTCCTCCGGCGGCGGCTCGGGGACGCGGGTGAAGCGCAGTACCTCCGGGTCGTGGAGCAGCGCCGTCATGGCGGGGAGATGGCGCTCCTCCAAGAGCTCGAGGCGGAGATCGTCCATGCCGCTGTACGAATACCCGATCGGCTTTACTACTTTTGTTCACCGTCCCGGTCGAGAAGGAGAACCCGTGTCGAACACCGACGAGCTGATCGCCAACAACAAGGCCTATGCCGAGACGTTCGACAAGGGCGACCTACCGCTGCCGCCGGCGCGCAAGGTCGCCGTGGTCGCGTGCATGGACGCCCGCCTGAACCCGTACGGGATCCTCGGCCTCAGCCAGGGCGACGCGCACGTGATCCGCAACGCGGGCGGCGTCGTGACCGACGACGAGATCCGCTCGCTGGCGATCTCGCAGCGCCTGCTCGGCACCGAGGAGATCATCCTCATCCACCACACCGACTGCGGGATGCTCACGTTCGCGGACGACGACTTCAAGCGCGCCATCGAGGACGAGACCGGCGTCAAGCCGCCGTGGGCGGCCGAGGCGTTCAGCGATCTCGGCACTGACGTGCGCCAGTCGATCGCCCGCATCAAGGCGAGCCCGTTCATCCCCCACAAGGAGAGCGTCCGCGGCTTCGTCTACGAGGTCGAGACCGGCCGCCTGCGCGAAGTGACCTGATCGGACCAAGGTCTTCCGCCTGCAAGGGATCGTGCAAGCGGGAGGAGTCCTCGCTGATACAACGACGGCCGCCGAGTCGCCGGTCCGCCAGGAGCGGCGAGCGGGGGAACCGAAGCGGCCCACGACGGGCTGCAGGGGCGAATCGCCGCCATGAGCGCGGCGTAGCGCACGTGCGCGAGCCCGTCAGCTCACCTCGCAGGCGACCCGACAGGTATGCGGACGGACGGACGGAACGTGACGGATTCACCACGCGGGCGCGCCCGCACGCTTCTCGTCGCCTGCGTGGCGGCGCTGGCCCTGCTCGCCCCCGCGGCGGCGGCCGATGCGAAGCCGCTCAAGCGCGGGTCGCACGGCGCGCGCGTGGTCAAGGTCCAGCGCTGGCTCGGCCTGAACGCCGACGGCATCTTCGGCCCCGCCACCAAGCGCGCCGTCAAGCGCTTCCAGCGCCGGCACGGCCTGACGGCCGACGGCATCGTCGGCCCCGTGACGTGGCACGCGCTGCGCTCAGCCCGCGCCCGGAGCGCAGCGCGCCACCACGGCGGCGGAGGCAAGCACACGGCGGTCGTCCAACTCCAGCGCGCGCTCGGCATCGCCGCCGACGGCATCTTCGGCCCCGCGACGCAGGCCGCGGTCAAGCGGTTCCAGCGCAACCACGGGCTGACGGCCGACGGCATCGTCGGGCCTGCCACGTGGAGCGCGCTCGGCCACGCCGGCCGGTCGATCATCCTCAAGCGCCACGGCGGCCACCACGCGCGCCGCCACAACGGCACGGTCGCGCGCGTGGCCGCGGCCGCCAACCGGATCGCCACCAAGCCGTACAAGTACGGCGGCGGTCACGGGCGCTGGAACGACAGCGGGTACGACTGCTCGGGCTCGGTCTCGTACGCGCTGCACGGCGGCGGCCTGCTCTCGATGGCGCTCGACAGCAGCGGCTTCATGCGCTGGGGCGCGCCCGGCAGGGGCCGGCGGATCACGATCTACGCCAACCCGAGCCACGTCTACATGGTCATCGACGGCCGCCGCTACGACACGACCGGCCGCAGCGAGACCGGTAGCCGCTGGCAGCCCTCGCAGCGCTCGTCGGCGGGCTACGTCGTCCGCCACCCGCCGGGCCTCTAGCGGGCCGCGAACGACCGGGCCGGGCCCGGGTCTTGACACGCGTACATCTGTAAGTTCATACTTACCGTTAGTGTCAACTTACGGAAGCGACGGACTCACCGCCCTCGGCGATCCCACGCGGCGCGCGATCTTCGAGCGCCTCGCCCGCGGCCCTCAGGCCGTCGGCGAGATCGCGAAAGAGCTGCCCGTGAGCCGCCCGGCCGTCTCACAGCACCTGAAGGTGCTCAAGGACGCCGGCCTGGTGATCGACCGGCCCGACGGCACCCGCCGGCTCTACCAGCTGAACCCGTCCGGGATCGAGGCCGTGCGCGCGTACTTCGACACGTTCTGGAACCAAGCGCTGACCGCCTTCAAGCGGGCGGTCGAGAAGGAGGACGCATGACCGAGCAGACCACCCTCGCCGTCCGCCGCAGCGTCACCGTGCAGGCCCCGCCCGAGCGCGCGTTCGAGGTGTTCACGGCCGGCTTCAGCACCTGGTGGCCGCTCGAGAGCCACCACATCGCGCCCACGATGGCGGTCGAGGCCGTCATCGAGCCGCACGCCGGCGGCCGTTGGTTCGAGCGCGACGCCGACGGCAACGAGTGTGACTGGGGCTACGTGCTCGCCTTCGAGCCGCCGCACCGACTGTTGCTCAGCTGGCACCTGACGCCCGAGTACACATTCGATCCCGATCCCGCCAACGCGCTCGAGGTCGAGGTCACGTTCACGGCCGCCGACGGCGGCACGCTGGTCGAGCTCGAGCATCGCGGCTTCGAGAAGTACGGCGAGACCGGCGCGAAGATGCGCGAGTCCGTGTCGTCCCCCGGCGGCTGGACCGACCTCCTGGAGCTGTACGCCAACGTCTTCTAGCGCGGGCAGCACCACTCGACCGCGTCCGGGAACGCGTGGCGCACCGGCCCGCGCGCGAACTGGCGCTCGATGTTGGCGACGGCGGCCGTCCGGCCGCCGTCGGCGGCGAGGAAGAGCCACTGGTCGGCCTCAGGCCACGGGACGAGCAGCCGCGACCCGGCGGGCGACCACGCGACGTCGCCGAAGCGGCCCGGGCCGGTGAACAGCCGGCGGCCGCCGACCACGACGTCGCTGCGGCCGCCGCCGCGGCGGACCACCGCGAGCCGGCCGGCCGGCGAGAAGGCGATGTCGTCGGCGACAACGCCGCGCGGGAGCGGCCGCGCGGCGAGCGTGCGGCCGCCGCGGCCGAGCACGACGATCCGGTGCGGCGCGGCGACGACGAGCCGGCGGCCGTCCGGCGACCAGGCGACCTCGAACACGCCCCGCACCGAGGCGCGCGCGAGCTCGCGGCCGCTGTCGACCGCGACGACGTGGACGCGGTCGCGGCGGTCGGCGTAGGCGAGCACGTGGGCGGCGTCGGGCCGCCATGCGGGCGTGACCGCCGCGTCGACCGCGGCCAGCGGCCGATCGTCGGTGCCGTCGCCGTCGACGATCCGCAGGCGGCGGCCGGTCACGTAGGCGACGCGGTAGCCGTCGACCGGCGACCAGCGCGCCGACGCGATCGGCTTCGGCCGCGCCAGCGACCAGTGCACCTCGCCGGTCGGCTCGACCGCCAGCAGCTCGCCGCCGCGCCAGACGGCGGCGTAGAGCCCGCGCGGTGACCACACGGCGCCGTCGTAGTCACCGAGCCGGCGGCGCGAGCCGTCGGGCGACACGACCCACACCGAGCCTGCGGAGCCGACGAGGAGCCGCCCGCCGCCGGGCACGCGCACGAGCGCCGGCCGGGCGTCGGGGCGCCCCGTGCCCAGCACCTCGCGCACCCAGCGCGCGACGGCGTCCCCGGGCGCGCTCACCGCCGCCGCGACGGCGACCGCGGCGAGCACGCACGCCAGCACGGCGAAGACCGGCGCGAAGCGCCGCGGCGCCCGCCGCGGCTCGCGCTCGCGGTAGGCGGCGCGCACGACGGCGAGCGCGCGAGCGCGCGCGCCGCGGTCGTCGAGCGGCGCGTCGCGCAGCGCGTCTCGAAGCTGCTGCTCGGTCACGGCGCGTCCTCCGGCGAGTCGTCGCGCACGGCGCGCGGCGCGGCGTCGTCCTCCGGCGAGTCGTCGCGCGCGGCGCGCGGCGCGGGGTCGTCCTCCGGCGAATCCTCGCCCGCGGCGCGCGGGCCGGCGTCGTCCTGCGGCGCGTCCCCCGGCGAGTCGTCGCACTCGAGCACGCCACCGAGCGCGTCGAGCCCTCGCCGCAGCCGGGAGTTCACCGTGCCGCGCGGGAGGTCGAGCGCTGCGGCGATCTCGCCCGGTGTGAGCTCGAGCAGGTAGCGCATGACGACGACCGCGCGGTGCTCGGGCGACAGGCGCGCGAGCGCGGCACCGAGCTCGCCGAGCCCGAGCTCGTCGCGGGCGTCGGGCGCGACGGCCTCGGGCGCGGCGGCGGCGTCGACCTCGCGGCGCAGCCGCCGCGCTCGCGCCCAGTCGATCGCCCGGTTGACCACGATGCGGTGCAGCCACGGCCGCAGCGGCCGCGAGCGGTCGAAGCGCGGCAGCGCCCGCAGCGCGCTCACGAACGCCTCCTGCGCGATGTCCTCGGCCGCGGCGCGATCGTGCCCGATCAGCAGCGCGGTCCGGTACGCGTCCGGCCAGTGGCGCGCGAACAGCTCCTCGACGGCCCGCTCGGAGCCGCGCTGCGCCGCCCGCACGAGCGCCGCGTCGCTCGTCCGGCGCACGGGCTTCAAGCGGCCGATCCGCGAGGCCTCGGCGACGTCCACACGGTGGATACGTGCCGCGCGCCCCATGAGGTCCCTACAAGCGCGCCAGGGCCAGCGCCGCCCCCTCGTCGGGCGGGAAGACCGGGTAGACGACGTCGGCGATCACGCCTTCGCGGACGATCAGCGTCAGCCGCCGGATCAGCGTCATGCCGTCGACCGCGAGGGTCGGCAGCCGCAGCGCCCGCGTCAGCTCCAGCCGCTCGTCCGACAGCAGCGGGTACGGGAGGTGCAGCCGCTCGACCGCCTCGCGCTGGTAGGCGGTGTCCTGCGTCGACAGCCCGAACACGCGCGCGCCGCGCTCGGCGAACGCCGCGCGCTCGTCGCGGAACGAGCACGCCTCGGGCGTGCACCCGCGCGCGCCGGGGATCGCGTTCCAGCCGTCCTCTCCCCCGGGCGGCTCCTCGCCCGGCCGGCCCGTCCGCGGGTACGCGAAGACGACGCTCGTCCCCGCCAGGGCGTCGAGCCGCACGGCGTCGCCGTCGGTGGAGGGCAGCGCGACCGGCGGCAGCGCAGCCCCGCGGAGGTGGTCGGTCGCCCCGTCGTCCTCCGGGACGGGCAGGCCGTCGGGGAGCACCGTGGGATCCCTCATGGGATCAGCTTCGCAGCTTTCCGGCCTGGCGCCGGCCGCTGCCGCCTGGGAACATCGCCGCGCAACCATGACACGGTTGATCGTGCAGTTCCCGGACGACGCGGCGGTCGTAGTCGACGGCGCCGCGGCCGGCCGCACCAACCGCGTGATCGCGCTGGCCGAGGGCGAGCACGTCGTCAGCCTGGACGCCGACAGCGAGCCCGCGGAGCGCACCGTCGCGGCGCCGGCGGGTGACGAGGTCGTGCACGTGGCCTTCACCCTGCCCAGGCAGAGCGTCGACCGGTTCTCGCCGCTGTACTGCGCGTACAACGGGTTCCTGCTCGGTCAGTTCATCTCGCTCAGCTTCGCCGGGTACGGCCGTGCGGGCTATCCGGTCCGCCGGGCGCGGATGCTCGAGTTCATGGCGGAGGCGGGCATCGCCGCCGATCTGCCCGAGGAGCCGTCCGGCCTTGGGAGCCCCGAGCACGAGCGACTGCTCGAGCAGGTGCTGCCGCAGGCGAAGGCACGGGCCGAGCCGCTCGGCGACTTCACGCTGCTCGGCACGCTGCTCACCCACTACGGCGTCCTCGCCGAGTCGGATCCGGACACGGCGCGCGACAGCCTCGACCTGATCGAGAGCATCCGCTCGGAGCACGGGCTCCCGCCGATCGAGCCGAGCCGCTTCGTCGTCGACCAGGAGGACCGGCACGTCGACGACGTCCTCTCCCCCTCGCTCGCGTACCTGGCGGAGATCGTCGACGGGCTCGACGTCGAGCCCGACACGGCGTTCGTGGTCATGCCGTTCAGCCCGCCGTACGCCGAGTACTTCTCGACCTTCTACCGGTCGTCGCTCGAGAAGGCAGGCTTGCGGGCGTTCCGCGCCTGGGGCGGCCTCTCGAGCGAGGACTACGGCGTCCTGCTGCTCAAGCTGATCTCCAAGTCCGGCTTCGCGTGGGCGGACGTCTCGGAGCCGAACGCCAACGTGTTCTACGAGGTCGGCGCCGCGCACGCGTTCGGGAAGCTCGCGATGATCGTCACGCGCGAGGACCGCGCACACCAGACGCCCGCCAACATCGGCCACGACGCGGTGGTGCGCTACTCGGACACCGACGCGGGCTGGCCGGAGTCGACGTCCGATCTGATGGCCGCGCTGATCGCCGGGCTCCGCACCGCGGCCGAGGCGGGCGAGCGGGTGCGCGTGACCCCCGACGCGCTCGTGACCGTGCTCGAGGACGTCGGCCGCCAGCTCGCCGCGCGCATCACGCCGCCAGAAGCGCAGGAAGCCGCAGACGACGGCCACGCGAAGCTCGCGGCGGGCGACGCGGAGGGCGCTGCGCGCGCGTTCGACGAGGCGATCGGCCTCGGGCTCGACGACGCCCACACGTGGCTGGGCCGCGGCCTGAGCCGCATGTCGCTGGAGCGCTACGACGACGCCGAGGCGGACCTCGGCGCCGCGCTCGCCGATCCGGGCGGCGGGGCCGAGCTCCGCCAGCTCGCCGCGCAGTTCCGCGGCGCCGTCCGCGAGCTCAAGGAGGACTCCGACGGCGCGCTCGCGGACTACCGGCTCGCGATCGAGCTCGGGAGCGCGAGCCCGGACGTCTTCCTCGGGTCAGCGCGCGTCGAGGTGACGTGCGGGGACCTCGACGCCGCCCGCGCGGCGATCGACGGCGCGCGCGAGGCGGGCGCGGACCCGGCCGCCGTGGCGGGCGCCGAGGGCGACGTGCTGTCCGCCGAAGGGCGGTTCGACGAGGCGGTTGCGGCGTACGACCGCTCGCTCGCGCAGGCGGAGAACGCCACCGTCGAGTTCGACCGCGCGCTCGCCCTGCTGCTCGGCGGCCACGCCGCCGAGGCGATCGCCGGGTACCGCCGCGGCGCGGCGACCGCCGACGCCGACGATCGCCGCTACGCGCTCGCCGCGCTCGACCGCCGGGCCGCCGGCAACGTCGCCGCAGAGGCGTGCCGGCAGGCGCTCGCCGACGAATCCTCATAACTTCGATCGGGTTGGGTAAGTTAGGAGCATGACGCGGCCCCTGACCTCGTACCTCGTATGCGCGACGCCGCGCAGCGGCAGCACGCTGCTGTGCGAGACGCTGCGCGACACCGGCGTCGCCGGCAACCCGCTGGAGTTCTTCGAGGCGGTGCCGGAGACCGGCGTGCCGCGCCGGCCGTTCGACTACCTGCAGGGGCTCGACGACCCCGAGGCGCTGGCGCTGGTCGCCGACCCGCCGCCGCACGAGCCCCCGCCGCACTCCGACCTGCGCGCGGTCGGCAACTACGCGGAGCACCTGGAGAACGTGCTTCGGACAGGCACCACCCCCAACGGCGTCTTCGGGGCCAAGATCATGTGGGCCCACCTCGAGGACCTCGGGCGCACGCTCGGCGCGACCGACCTACACGCGGTCGTCGACGGCGTGTTCGGCGGCCCGCGGTTCGTGTGGGTCCGCCGCGCCGACACGGTGCGCCAGGCGGTGTCGCTATGGCGGGCGATGCAGACCCAGTCGTGGCGGGCCGAGAACGCGACCGCAACCGGCGAGCCGCGCTACTCGTTCACCGCGCTGCGCCACCTCGTCGAGCTGCTCGAGGCGCACGACGTCGCCTGGGGCCGCTTCTTCGCCGCCGCCTCGGCGCCGGTCCTCGAGCTGACCTACGAGGACGTCGACGCCGACCTCGGCGGCGCCGTCGCGCGGACGCTCGAGCACATCGGCATCGAGGCGGCCGACCTCGACGCGCTGCCCCCGCTGCGTCGCCAGGCCGACGAGCGATCCGACGCCTGGGCCGAGCGTTACGCGCGTGACGCGCTCGCGGTCACCCGCTGAGCGACGCGCTCGCGGTCACCCGCTGAGCGACTTTCTATGATCGCGGCGTGCCCACCGACGAGAGCGTGCTCGCCGCGCTCCAGCGCGTCACGGACGCCGCGCTGGCGTTCCTGTCCGAGGACGACCTGCTGACCGAGCTGCTCGAGCGGACCAGCGAGATCCTGCACAGCGACACCGCGGCGATCCTGATGCTCGACGAGGCCCACGGCGTGCTGCGCGCCCGCGCCGCCAAGGGCATCGAGGAGGAGGTCGAGCAGGGCGTCCAGATCCCGGTC
>DATDKF010000116.1:0-7383 GCA_036520135.1 Solirubrobacteraceae bacterium | reverse complement strand
CGGCGGAGGTACGGCGGCCCGTACCAGACGGCTGGAGGCACGGGCGATTCGCGCGCGACCTGCGAGCCGACCTGAGCGCTGACCGCAGGTCGCACGTCTCACCTCCTGCCGTGGGCGCTGGTACCGGGAACGCGCGATGATCCAAGCGTGAGCGATCTCGGCGAATTGCTCGTCCTGCTGCACGGCGCCGGTGGCCGGACCTCAACGGTGCGGGCGACGGTGCGGACGTGGCGGGACCCGCGGCGCTCGCGCGAGGCGTTCGAGCGAGCCGCCGGCGAGGGAGGCGCCGTTGCTCTACTCGGGGGGCGGTGGTGCGCCCTCCGAGCCGCCACTGCTCGGCTGATACGGCCGCGAAGGACTGCAGCGCCCAGCGATTTTTGGGCTCGACCTGTGGCCACGCTAGCCAGCGGGCAGGGAAGGACGACGCGCGCCTGGAAACCGTCCATGGCCCGGATCATCTGGAAGTCCGGGGCGCGCGCCGCCTAAGCCTTCAACGGCGCATCGGGCCACAAGTCGCGGACGTCGAGGCGATCGTGGCGCGATTTGTCGGCGTGCGGACGCTCGAAGTCCACCGCGACGGCGAGCTTCGGCCCGTCCCAGAAGAACACGACCCCTTCCGGCTCGTACGAGACGCGGTCGGGCGGGAACAGTTCGGCGTCGGCCACGAGCTGCCGGAAGCGCTCCTCGACCTCGCGGTGCCTGGCGGTGATCTCCATGCACGCCACCGTGCCAGGAAAGACGCAACACGGGGCATCCGGACTGTGCCGATTCCGCGACGAAAGCGTTACTTCTCGAGCGCGGCGTCCAGGACGGGCTTGATGTCGACGATCGGCGTCCCGTCGAGCGCCTCGAGGTTGCGCACCCGCAGGCGCCCTTCGCCCTCGACGGCGACGATCTCCACGCGGTGCAGCCCGATCGGGTTCGGGCGGTCCGAGGAGCGCGTGCTGAAGACGCCCTCGATCGGGTTGGCCGGGTCGCTGCGCGGGTGGACGCGCAGGACCGACCGGTCCGCGAGGTGCAGCCACATGAGCACCAGCACTGCCATGCCCGCGCGGAGGTCGCTCGCGGCCGTGTGCACGGGCTCGTCGAGCACCAGCCAGGCGTCGGGCGAGCCCTCGTCGCCCTGCTTCGGCGCGGCCGCCCGCTCGGTCAGCGGGGACTCGACGTGGCCGATCGGTCGCAGCTCGTACACGGCGCCGGAGTCTCGCAGAGCCGCAAAGACCGCACGCGCGGACCGTTCTTGTCACCGGAGCCACTAGCCTAGGCTCGGTGGATGGAGAGCCGCGCCACCGCCCGCATTGGCTGCTGGCACTACGAATGCTCGCCGGTGGGGCGCTCATCTTCCTGCTCACCGGCGGGGCGGTGGCGACCGCCGGGCTGCTGCAGCTGAAGGACCTCGAGCACGAGATCAAGGCGGTCGGGCACACCGCGACGTTCCAGAAGGGAACGGTCACACCGACCGAGCCCGGCAAGCCGCAGACGATCCTGCTGGTGGGCTCCGACCGCCGGTTCGGCGACGGGAAGAACGACGCGCGGTCGGACACGATGATGCTCGTCCGGATCGACCCCGACCAGAGCGCGATCACGGTCATGTCGGTCCCGCGCGACCTCGCCGTGAACATCCCCGGCCGCGGCCTCGCGAAGATCAACGAGTCCTACAGCCTCGGCGGGCTGGATCTGACCGCCCGCACGCTCAAAGACCTGCTCGGCTCGCCGCAGGACCGCTTCCACATCAACCACGCGGTGGCGACGACGTTCGGCGGCTTCGTCGACGCGGTCAACCACATCCACTGCGTCTACGTCGACGTAGACCGCCGCTACTACCACACCAACGCCGGCCTGCCGGTGTCCGAGCACTGGTCGGAGATCAACGTCCGCGCCGGCTACCAGCGGCTGTGCGGGACCGAGGCGCTGTCGTACGTGCGCTTCCGCCACCTCGACAACGACATCGTGCGCGCTGCCCGCCAGCAAGACTTCCTGCGCGCCGCCAAGGACCAGCTGCGCCACCAGGGTGTGCTGGAGAACCTCAAGCCGCTGGCGCGCATCTTCGCCAAGGCGACGGAGACCGACGGCGACCTGCAGACCTCGCGCGGGATCCTGCGGCTCGCCAAGCTCGCCGTGGCGGCCAGCGGCAAGCCGATCCGCGAGGTCCACTTCCCCGCCACGTTCGTCGCCCACGGGACGAGCTTCGAGCCGGGCACCGGATCGCTGGGCGACTATGTGACCGCGACGCCGGATCAGATCCACCGCGCGGTCCGCGAGTTCATGCACCCGTCGCCGCCAAAGCCGTTCGTGAAGGCGCACAGGGCCCGCCGCCGCGTCGCGCGCGCGCCGATGAAGGACGCGCTCGCCGAGGGCAAGGCGCTCGCGAAGGCGATGCGCTCCCGCAAGGCGACGCGGATGCCGATCTTCGTGCCCGCCCAGCTGACCCGCAGGGGCACGTACCCGCAGAGCACGACGGTGGCGCCGAACCCGCGCCGCTACGCGCTGCGCGGCCCCGGCGGCCGCCGCTTCGCGGCGTACCGGTTGGTGGTCGTCGAGGACGCCCAGCAGGGCCAGTACTACGGCGTGCAAGGTACGACCTGGCGCGACCCGCCGCTGCTCGCCGGCTCGCACCAGACCCGCCGGATCGGCAGCCGCGCGTTCTCGCTCTACACCAACGGCGGCCGCCTGCGCCTCGTCTCCTGGGAGACGCCGAAGGGCGTCTACTGGATCTCCAACACCCTCAGCCTCGACCTGAACAACAGCGAGATGCTGGCCCTCGCCGCCTCGGCGCGGCGGGTCACCCGCAGGTAGTCTCTCCAAAAGGTCAAACAGAATTCGAGGGACGTCGGTGGAGCGTCTTCGAGGCAAGGTCGCCGGGGCGGGCTGCGCAGCGACGCGACCGGCCGCTCGATTGTGTAGCTGACCGCGCCCGCGGCGCCCGACGGCGCCGTCAGGGCGACCGCGACCGCGCCGAGGACGCTCAGGCGACGCGTACGTGCTGCCTGACCGTCGTGCGGTGCCCGCGCACCGTGTACGTCACCACGAGCTGGTAGCGCCCGCGGGCCAGCTGCCGCGGCGGGCGCACCGAGACGCCGCCGCCGCGGCGGCTCACCCGGGCGGCGGCCACGACGCGGTGGCCGCGCTTGAACACCGCGCGCACGCGGGTCGCGCGCGCCGCGGTGGCGACCTTGACCTTGCAGACCACCTTCGTCTTCTTCGCGACCTTGCAGGTGACGACGGCGTCGCGCCCGGCCTTGCCGGTCGCCCCAGTGGCGCCGGTGGCGCCGGTCGCGCCGGTCTTGCCGGCGGCGCCCGTCGCGCCCGTGGCGCCCGTCGCGCCCGCGGCGCCCGTGGCGCCCGCGGCGCCCGTCGCGCCGGTGGGCCCGGCCGGCCCAGCGGGTCCGGTCTGTCCGGTCGGCGGCACGCTCGCAGTCTCGCATTCGGTGCCGGCATCGTCGATCGCGTCGAGCACCGCGACATCGGTCTCGCTGCCGCAGCGCACCATGTCGTCGTACCCGTCGCGCGCGCCGATCCGGTCGGCCCCGGCGCCGCCGCGCAGCAGGTCGAGCCCGGCGCCGCCGGTCAGGTCGTCGTCGCCGGCGCCGCCGTCCAGGTCGTCGTCGCCCTGGGCGCCGTCGAGCACGTCGTCGCCCGCGCCGCCGGTCAGGATGTTGGTGCCGAGCGCGCCGGTCAGCGCGTCGTTGCCGGCGCCGCCGGCGAGGCTCTCGACGTCGGTCTCGACCGTGTCGTTCTCGCCACTCTCGCCGTCGTCGGCCGCGCCGTCGGGGTCGGCGACGACCGCCGCGACACGCGCCGAGTAGTCCGCCGTGTCGGTCCCGGCGCCGCCGAGCAGCAGGTCCGCGCCCTGACCTCCGTCGAGCACGTCGTTGCCGCTGCCGCCGTTGAGCACGTTGGCGCCGGCCGAGCCGGTCAGGCGGTCGTTGGCCGAGCCGCCGATCAGGTTCTCGACATCGGCGTCGATGCGGTCGCCCTCGCCGGCCTCGCCGTCGTCGGCCGCGCCGTCGAGGTCGGCCACCACCGGCATCGTGCGCGAGGCGTAGGTCACAGCGTCAGTGCCGGAGCCGCCGATCAGCTCGTCGCCCGCGCCGCGCCCCGGGTCCAGCGTGTCGTTGCCGCCGCCGCCGTTGAGTTCGTTCTCGCCGATGTTGCCGGTCAGCGTGTCGTCGCCGGCGCCCCCGAGCAGGATCTCGATGTCGGGCTTGACGTTGTCGGCCTCGGCGGTCTCGCCGTCGTTGGCGCTGCCGTCGATCGTCGCGGTGATCGACTGCGTGCGCGCCGAGTAGTCGGCCGTGTCGACGCCGAGGCCACCGTTCAGCGTGTCGTTGTTGAGGCCGCCCTCGAGGTCGTCGTCGCCGTCGTCGCCGTTGAGCACGTCGGTCCCGCCTTCGCCGTGCAGCGCGTCGGCGCCGGGGCCGCCGGACAGGGTGTCGGCGTTCGGGCCGCCGACCAGCAGGTCGTCGCCGAGGCCGCCGAGCACGGTCTCGATGTCGGTGTGGACGGTGTCGCTCTCGCCCGCCGCGCCGTCGCCCGCGAGCCCGTCGAGGGTGACCGCGACGGCGGTCGCGCGCGTCGCGTAGGTCACCGTGTCGGTGCCCGCGCCGCCGGTCAGCTCGTCGTCGCCCGGCCCGCCGTCGAGCACGTCGTTGGCCGCGTCGCCGTCGAGCGTGTCGTTGCCGACGCCGCCGAGCAGCGCGTTCGCGGCCGTGCCGCCGATCAGCGCGTCGTCGCCGGAGCCGCCGAGGACGTTCTCGACGTCCGCCTTGACGTTGTCGAGCTCGCCCGGGCCGCCGTCGTTGGCGGTGCCGTCGGTCGAGACGACCACGCCGTTCGTGCGGCCGGAGTAGTCGGCGAGATCGGTGCCGCTGCCGCCTGTGAAGGCGTCGTTGCCGGCGCTGTTGCCGACGAACGTGTCGTCGCCGGAGTCGCCGTTGAGAATGTCGTTGGCCGAGCCGCCGTCGAGCCGGTCGTCGTCGGCGCCGCCGTTGAGCGTGTCCACGCCCGACCCGCCGGTGAGCGTGTCGTCGCCCGCGCCGCCGTACACGGTCGCCGCCGCTGAGAGCGTCACCGTGTCCGCCTCGTCGCGCGCGTCGATGCTCACCGACGTGACGCCGGTGGCCGAGCAGGTGGCGCCGTTCGCCCCGGCCTGGCTGCAGCCGGTCCCGGGCGTGATCGCCACCGCGTCGCCGAACGTGTACGTGCCGCTCGCGAGCGACAGGGTCACGGCGTTGGTCTCGTTGTCGGCGGCGACGTACGTGAGCACGCCGCTGACCACCGAGACGTCGGCGGCCTGGGCGGCGGCGGGGGCCGCGAGCACGAGGACGGCGGCGAGGAGTGCGGAACGACACAAGTTCATGTGCAGGTGATCGGCGTCACCCGCCTGACTCTTGATGGACGTCTGTCCGATCCGCGCAAAAGGCGTCTCAAGCGAACGCGGCGCCGAGTCGGCTAGCGTGCGGGCCGTGAAGTGGACGCGTGGGGGAATCGCCGTGGCGCTCGTCGCCGCCGTCGGCCTGGTCGCGGCCCCCGCCGCGGGGGCCAAGACGAGGACGCTGACGCTCCGCTTCGGCCCGGTCAAGCTCAACGGCTACGAGACCGGGACGGGCAACGACCGCGTCCGCGCCCCGCGCATCGACGGCTTCGTCACCTCGATGTACGCGCACCTGGTCGACGCCAAGGGCCGCGCGATCCCGCAGCAGCGGGTGATGCTGCACCACGTGTTCTTCACCAACGAGGGTCACCCGGGCCACGGCGACTGCGCGCCGGCCGGCTCGGAGACCTTCTACGGCACCGGCGAGGAGGACCAGAAGATCGAGCTCCCCGCCGGCTACGGCTACCGCGTCAAGCGCAGCGACCGCTGGCGGCTGGGCTGGATGTTCATGAACCACCGCCACACCCACGATCGCGTGTACCTGCAGTACACGGTGACGATCGACGACGACCCCGCCGTGACGCCGGTGACGCCGTACTGGATCAGCGTGAGCTGCGCCGGCAGCAAGATCTACAGCGTGCCCGGCGACGGCGCGCCCGTTTACGGCAAGTCGCGGACCTGGACGGTGCCCAAGAGCGGGCGGATCGTGGCCGGCGCGGCCCACGCGCACGGCGGCGCGCTGAAGGTCGGCGCGGCAAACGCGTGCGGCGAGCTGCTCGCGTCGGCGGCCCGCTACGGCCAGGCCGACGACCCGATCTACAACCTGTCGCCGGTGCTGCACGAGCCGGCGCCGCGCAGCATGAGCGTGCTGACGTCCAAGACCGGCTGGGCGGTCCGCCGCGGCGACAGGCTGAAGGTCACCTCGACTTACAGCGGCGAGCACCCGCACGCCGCGGTGATGGGCATCCTGCACCTGTACATCGCCGGCGGCAAGGGCCGCACGCAGCGCTGCCCGCTAGCGCCCGCCGACGTGCAGGAGCACCGGCTGGCGTTCCTCGGCGCGCCCGGCCGGACGACGCCGCCCGTGGTCACGCCGCAGCTCTCCGAGCTCGACGGCAACGGCGTCGCGCGGCCGATCGACGGGCCGCTCGTCGGCCCGCTGAAGACGCTCGCCGGCGACGCGACCGTCAACGTCCGCAACGTCGCGTTCACCCCGCGGCGCCTGTCGGTCCCGGCCGGCGCGACCGTGCGCTGGCGGTTCGGCGACCCGATCCGCCACGACGTGACGCTCGCCGGCGGCCCGCGCGCCTTCGCCTCGCCCTACCTGCGGCGCGGCACCTACCGGACGAAGCTCACGACCCCGGGCGAGTACCGGATCTTCTGCTCGCTGCATCCGGTGACGATGTCGCAGACGATTGACGTCCGGCCGCCGAGCTGATGCTGATCGCGGCGCCGCCGATCGACGTCCAGCACATCGACATGAACGCCAAGCGGCGTGGCGAGATGCGCGCGTACTCCAAGCGCCACTACGGCTACGCGTCCGCGCGTCTGCGGCCGAAGGTCATCGTCGAACACATCGCGGTCGCGAACAACGCCCAGGCCGTGATCAACACATTCGCGCCGGACGTGCCGGACAGTGAGCTCGGCGAGCTGCCGGGGCTCTGCTCGCACTACCTGATCACCGAGAAGGGGAAGATCCTCGAGCTCGTCTCGCCGCGCTGGCGCTGCCGCCACACGGTCGGGCTCAACCACGTGGCGATCGGGATCGAGCACGTCGGGATGAAGGACGGCGACGTGCTCCACAACCGCCGCCGGCTCACGGCCTCGCTGCGCCTGACCGCGTGGCTGCGCTGCCGCTACGGCATCCCGATCGAGGACGTGATCGGCCATAGCGAGAGCCTGAGCAGCCCGTACCACCGCGAGCGCGTCAAGCGGCTGCGCAAGCAGACCCACGGCGACTGGAGCCACAGGTCGATGAAGGTGTACCGCCGCCGCCTCGCACGGCATCC
>DATDKF010000115.1:0-12811 GCA_036520135.1 Solirubrobacteraceae bacterium | reverse complement strand
TGACGGGCTCCGACCACGTGACCGGGAAGTACGGCGAGCTCAGCTCGCCGCGCGCGGGACCGGTGCGGAGGATCCTCCAGTTCCGGAAGCCGACCACCGGTTCGATCAGGTCGGGCGCGTGCGGGTGGCCCAGCTCTCGGGTGCCGACGATCCCGACACCGCCCGCCCCATGCGGATGAACCCGCTCGGTGACCCGCCCTGCGGGAGGCGCCACCGGCTCGACCGTGATGGTTATGGGAGACATCATCGCCGCAGGCTGAACCCGCCCTGCACTCTAGATCAGCGTTCGACCTGCACTTGCTACTTCCTGGTAAAGGTCGTCTCGAAACCAGAAGAACGATGCGGCCGAGGCCCGGACTGAAAGGATGTCGCCCGTGGTCACGGCGGTGATCTCCGACCTCCACCTGGGGACGCGCACCGAGGCCGATCTCCTGCGCCGGCCGGAAGTGCGGGAGAAGCTGATGACCGAGCTCGCGGCGGTCGACCACGTCGTACTGCTCGGCGACACGATCGAGCTTCGCGACAGACGCCCCAGCGAGGCGCTGGAGGCGGCGGCGCCCTTCTTCGAGGATCTGGGCGAGGCGCTGAGCGGTCGCCGGGTGACCCTGGTCGCGGGGAATCACGACTACCAGCTCGCGTCGCCCTGGTTGACGCGCCGCCGTGCGGCGGGAGGCCCGGCCGCGCTCGGGCTCGAGCATGTCTCCGTCCCGGAGCCCGGAGATCCGCTCGCGCACCTCGGGCGGTGCATGGGCGAGACCGAACTCGTCCTCGCGTATCCGGGCATCTGGCTGCGCGCCGACGTCTACGCCACCCACGGCCACTACCTCGACTGCCACAACCAGGTGGCGACGTTCGAGTGCCTCGCTCGGCGAGCCACGGAGACGCTGATCCGAGAGCCCCGGAACGGCTATCGGACGCCGGACGACTACGAAGCGGTACTCGAGCCGCTCTACCGGGCCATCTACCGGGTCGCTCAGTCTCAGAGGGCGAGGGTGTTGGCGCGGAGCGCGAAGGCGATGGTGCGGTGGGGGGAGGGGCTGGCCGGCTATCGCGGTCCGCGCCGGCGGCCGGGCCTGCGTGCGATGGCGCAGGTCGTCGAACGCCTGGCGATCGAGGCCGGCTACGTGATCTTCGGCCACCTTCACCGGCCGGGCCCGGCCGGCGCCGATGACCGGGGCTGGAGGACCGCGACCGGCGTGCAGCTCGTGAACAGCGGCTCCTGGGTGTACGAGCCCGCATACCTCGGGGCGATCCCAGCCGACAGCCCGTACTGGCCTGGGACGTGCGTCGTCGTCGGCGGCGACGGGCCACCCGAGCTGAGAGGGCTGCTGCGCGGCTTCTCCCAGGAGGAGCTCGGGGTTCGCCAGCGGTGATATCGCCGTAATCCGCCCTTCGAGGCCTGCGCGCCGCGTCGCCGCCGGCCACCGGCGCTCCTTGGCTCTGCGCCTGGGCTTGCGCCCGGTCGCGTTCGCCCGGGGCGGCTGATAGCAGCCCGCGTGCGGGCCGATACCAGACCCCGCTGGCAGTGATGTCAGCACTTTCGCACTGGCCGCGCCATGCGCCGCTGGGGTACTTGAAAGGTGAGCAGTGGACCGCGTCATGACCTTGTTTCCCTGGCCCTCAACACCAGCTTCAGCGCCCCGAGCGCTGCTGGTCGTGACCCTGTCGACGGTCGCGCTGCTGCTGTGGTCCCCCGCCATGAGCTTTGCCCGCGACAGCACCCGTGCGGGCGGCAAGCAGACCGAGCAGGGCGAGTCCTTGAAGACCGCCCTCGTTTCCGCCGGTCTGCTCGCCCGCGGGGCAGGCTATGGCACCGAGAATGGCTCCGCCGCGGTGCGTGGGCTGCAGCTCCGCCTGCGCAGGCTCGGCTTCCCGCCGGGGCCGATCGATGGCCTCTTCGGTCCGTTGACGGAAGGGGCCGTTGAGCGCTTTCAGGTAGCCCGCGGCCTGCTGGCCGATGGTGTGGTCGGCCCAGACACCAGGAAGCCCTTGCTCGTCCGAGCGACGGGGCGGGACAGCAGGCCTGCCGGCTCAAGCCGGGCCGATCGGCCTGCACGGGATCGAGCCGCGCCCGAACAGCGGACGACACGGGACCGCCCGCCGGCGGTCGCCCCTGCGCCACCTCGCGTCGTCGCCCCTGCGCCACCTCGCGACGTCGCCCCCGACACCGGCAGCGCGCCGCGCGTGGTGGCGGTGCCGCAGCCGTCGGACGGACTCGCCCCCGAGGTCGCCGGAGGACTGGGCGCCCTGGCAGTGGCGCTGCTACTGGGCGGCGCGTGGCTGCTCAGCAGCCGGCGCCGTCGCGCCGAACGTCGCGCCGAACGAGTCACGTCGCCCGCGACCGGCCTCCGGCTCGGGATGGTGTGCGCCGCGCTGCTCGCCGTGTTCGCCATCGGAGCGGTGGCGGGCGCGTTGTTCGCCACGCGGGCCGCGCCCGGCGACCGTGACAGCGATGAGGCGCGCAGCACCGCGGCGATACCTCCTGTGACTGGAGCGGCCGGCGCGGTGGTGGCGGTCGAACGCCCGCACCGGTCGCCGAGGTCACCGTGAGCGCGCTGATCCGCACGGCGCCCGCGATGCGCGGGCCTGGCGCCGATCGGGCCGCGGCCCTCTCGGGAGTCGCTCCGGCGC
Organism: Solirubrobacteraceae bacterium; assembly: GCA_036520135.1. Classification (GTDB taxonomy): domain Bacteria; phylum Actinomycetota; class Thermoleophilia; order Solirubrobacterales; family Solirubrobacteraceae; genus DASSUW01. The sequence continues at coordinate 10,180 of DATDKF010000115.1, read as the reverse complement.
TGAGCAGCCTGCGCCAGGCGACGTCACTACCGGGGCTGTTTCGCCAGGCCACCCGCGCGCTGTGCGACGAGATGGGCTTCGGGCGGGCGGCCCTGTTCGGTCTTCGTGATCACGCACTCGTGGCCGAGAGCGTGCACGTGCGAGGGGCGCCTGACGAGGGCCGGCGCCTGCTGGAGTGCCTCGCCGGGGCGCCGGTGCCGCTGCGTCCGTCGCTCCACGAGTCGGAGGTGCTGCGCCGGCGGATGACCCTGCTCGTCAACGACGCGGTAGGTGATCCGCATGCACTGGCGCCCCTCCCCGGCACGCGTTCGTACGTGGCGGCGCCGGTCATCTGCGAGGCGCAAGCCGTCACGCTGGCGCACGCCGACCACGGTCCTCACGGGCCGGCGGTGACCGAGCTCGACCGCAGAGCGCTGTGGGTGTTCGCCGAAGGATTGGGCTACGCGCTCGAACGATGCGTGCTCGAGGAGCGCCTTCGCCGGCACTCCGACCAGGTGCTCGCGCTGGTTCGCTCGACCGAGGCCAGCGTGGAGGAGCTCATCAGCCCCGCGGTCGCGCTCCCGTCGGCGCTGCCGCGGATCCCGCGGAGCCGGGCCGCCAGCATGCCGGAGCGCCAGCGTCTGGAGATGTTGACGCGCCGTGAGCGAGAGGTGCTCGCGATGCTCGCCGAGGGGGAGACGAACGCCCGCATCGCCAAGCGGCTGGTCGTGACCGAGGACACGGTCAAGACGCACGTGAAGCACATCCTCCGCAAGCTCGCGGTGCACAACCGCTCGCAGGCGGTCTCGCGGTACTTCCACATGGGCGCCTCGAGCGTCGAGCAGGGCCTGGCGGCGTCCGCGGGCGGATTCTGATGACGCAGGCGCGGAAGATGCCTCTTTTGGGGAGGAAGGATCACCCCTTGTTCCGACGCGATCGGAACAGACGTGAGTCTACGCTCGCGACGGGCGGGAATCCGGCGCCGTCCGTCGAGGAGAACCGATCGGTGGAACTGAGCAGTCTCACGTCTGACAGCACGGAACTGAGTCCCTCCCGGACGCTGCTGTCTCATGCTCGCCCGCTTCTCTCGATCGTCGTTCCGACAAAGAACGAGGCCGGGAACGTCGCCGACCTGATTGCCCGCCTCGAAGCGGTGGTCCCCACCGTCGCGATTGAGATCATCTTCGTGGACGCGAGCACCGACGCCACGCCCGAGTTCATCGAGGAGATCGCCCCGCAATGCACGCGCGAGGTCGTGCTCCTGCGCCAGACACGCGAACGCGGTCGCAGCGGCCTCGGGGCAGCGGTCGTCCAGGGACTGCGCGCGGCGAGGGCTCCGTGGGTCTGCGTGATGGACGCCGACCTGCAGCACCCACCTGAGCTGATTCCGTCGCTGCTCGAGCAGGCCGAGTCCTCCGACCTCGACCTCGTCGTCGCGAGCCGCTACTGCGAGGAGGGCCCGACCGGCTTCGGCTGGGCGCGCGCGATGGCCTCTCGCTCCACCACGGGGGCGGCGCGGGTGCTGTTTCCGCGGCGCCTTCGCAACGTCACGGATCCGATGAGCGGCTTCTTCCTGGTGCGCCGCGATGCGATCGACGTCGAAGCGCTGCGGCCACGCGGGTTCAAGATCCTGCTCGAGCTGTTGATCCGCAACCCTGCGCTCCGGTGCGCCGAGGTGTGGTTCGCGTTCGGCGAACGGCGCGCCGGTCGCAGCAAGGCGACGATCCGCGAAGGACTGCGCTACCTGTCGCTGCTCGCGCGCCTGCGCCTTGCCCGCTTCACGATCGTCGGCGCCTCGGGTCTGGTGGTCAACACCCTCCTGCTTGCGGTGCTGACCGACTTCGTCGGCTTGTTCTACGTCGTGTCGGCGATCATCGCGACGCAGGGATCCACGCTGTGGAACTTCTGCTTCACCGAGCTGTGGGTCTTCTCCGATCGCGATCATAAGCGAGGCATCGGCCGCCGCATGGGGCTCTACTTCCTCATGAACAACGCGGCGCTCGCGGTGAGGGGACCTCTGCTCGTGCTGCTCACGTCCGGGCTCGGCATTCACTACCTGGTCTCGAACATCCTGTCGTTGGTGGGCCTCACGCTCGTGCGTTTCGCGCTCGCCGACACCTGGATCTGGGCCAAGGCGGCGCCGAGCGAGGTCGAGCCGCGCGCCTTCAGTTACGACATCCACGGGATCGTCACCGTGAAGTCCGACGCGCGCCTGCCCGAGCTGGAGCGCTTCCGGATCGGGGAGCTGTTCGGAGAGGCCGACATCCGGGTGCGGGTGGGGAAGGTGGAGCCGAACGGCCACTCCGCCGTCCACTACCGCGAGGGTCCCGGTCGCCTGGGGTTCGGTGTCGTGATCGATCTCGGCGATCGCGTCGAGGCGACCGCATCGCGGCTGCTTCGGCGGTCCCCGCACGTGCTCTACACCAACGTGGTCGAGCCGATTCTTCGCTGGACGTTCGCCGCGCGGGGCTATGCACTCGTGCACGCGGCGTGCCTGGCGAGCGGCGAGGACGCCTTCCTGGTCACGGCCAGGACCGATACCGGGAAGACGACCACGAGCCTGCGCATGCTCGACGGCCACCCCTACTCGTTCCTCTCCGACGATCTGACGCTCGTGAGTCCCGACGGCCGGGTGTTGACCTACCCCAAGCCCCTCACGATCAGCCGGCACACCCTGAAGGCGGTCAAGACGCCGTTGCTGTCTCGGCGGGAGCGCATCGGCCTGGTGGTTCAGAGCCGGCTGCACTCACGCTCGGGTCGGCGCTTCGCGCTCATCCTCGCCCGCACCCATCTCCCGGCCGCGACGATCAACGCGATCGTCCAGATGATCGTCCCTCCGCCCAAGTACCACGTGGAGCGCCTCGTGCCCGGCGTCGCGGTGGCTCCCGAGGCTCGCTTGAAGGGGATGGTGGTAATCCAGCGCGGGGGCGAGGGAGACATTGCGCTGGACGAGTCCGAGGCGCTCGAGACGCTGATGCGTAACTGCGAGGACGCCTACGGCTTCCCTCCCTATGCGGAGATCGAGGGATCGCTGCGCCGGCGCAACGGGACTGATCTGAAGGACGTTGAGCGCGGCATCGTCGCGAGCGCGCTCAGCGGCCTCCCCGCAGAGGTGATGCGAAGCGAGACGATGGACTGGTGGCGCCGGGTGCCCGGTGTCGTGAGCCGCTGGACGCCGTCGGCGCCCCCGCAGGGAGTGACCTCACCGGCTCCGCGCGTCCTTGCCGGACGGAACGGCAGAGGCGCGGATGGGCCGGGTCCAGGCGCTTAGCAGCGGCCCGTCGACCGTTGAGCCCAGGGCGGAGCGGCTCGCGTCGGCTACCCGGCTAGCCCGGGCGTCGACCGGGGTCTACCTCGCGCTCATCCTCGCGCTCGCCGCCGTGCTGCGGGTGTGGCAGCTCAACAGCACGGGATTCAATAGCGACGAAGCGGTCTATGCGGGCCAGGCCGCGGCGATCGCCGACCACCCGGAGCTCGGCGAGTTCTTCCCCATCTTCCGGGCCCATCCCCTGCTGGTCCAGACGGTGCTGTCGGTCGGGTTCCAGCTGCACCTGGCCGAGGGCTTCGAGCGGCTCACGGTCGCCGCCATCGGCGTGGCGACGGTCTACCTGGTCTACGAGCTCGGGCGGCTCCTCTACGGCCGCCCGGCCGGGCTGATCGCCGCTCTGCTGATGGCGCTGATGCCCTACCACGTCGTGGTCACGCGCCAGGTGCTGCTGGACGGGCCGATGACGTTCTTCGCCACGCTCACGCTCCTGCTGCTGGCCCGCTTCGTGCTCAGCGGCCGCCCGTGGTGGCTGTACGGCACCGGCGCGGCGATGGGACTCACGTTCCTGTCGAAGGAGACCAGCATCGTTCTGCTCGGAGCGATCTACGCCTTCCTGGCGTTGACCCCCGAGCTGCGCGTGCGGCTGCGTGACCTCGCGGTCTCGCTGAGTGTCATGGCGCTGGCGATTGCGCCGTTTCCGCTCAGCCTCATGCTGGCCGGGCGAACGGGCACCGGGGAGAGCTACCTCACCTGGCAGCTGTTCCGGCGGCCCAACCACGGCTGGCTCTTCTACCCCACGACGGTGCCCGAGGCGATCGGCCCGCTGGTGGTGCTCGCCGCCGTGGTCGGTCTCTGGCTGCTGCGTCGGGAAGCGTCCTGGAGGGAGACGCTGCTCGTGTCGTGGATCGCGGTGCCCGTCGCCTTCTTCTGGCTTTGGCCCGTGAAGGGATTCCAGTACCTGCTCCCCATCGCGCCGGCAGTCGCCGTGCTGGCCGCCCGCGCGCTCTGCCGGTTGCCGATGCCCGCCGGGCGCGGTCTGCGGTCGCTCGGAGTCGCGATCGTCGCTCTCAGCCTGCTCATCCCGGCGTGGCAGCGGGTGCAGGGCGCTCGGCCCGACACGTTCCTCGCGGGGTCGGGCGGGCTGCCGGGTGGACGCGAGATGGGGGAATGGATCGACGCCAGCGTGCCGCGGGGATCGACCTTCATGACCATCGGTCCGTCGATGGCGAACCTCGTCCAGTACTACGGCCGCCGCAAGGCTTACGGCCTCTCGGTCAGTCCCAACCCGCTGAACCGGAACCCGTCGTACGAGGCACTGATCAACCCGGATCGCGCGATCCGCGACAGCGAGCTGCAGTACGTGGTCTGGGACACCTTCTCCGCCGCCCGATCCGCGGGCTTCTCGAAGAAGCTGCTGGGATACGTCGACCGGTACGACGGCCGGGTGGTGCACACCGAGGTGCTGCCGGCCAAGACGGCGCTGGGCGAGACCGCGGACAGGCCGGCCATCGTCGTCTTCGCGGTGCGGCCGTGACTCGAGCTGCACTCCTCGCCTCGATCCTGGCCCTCGCGGGCGCGGCGCCCGCTGCCGCCGAGAGCCGCCCGACGACGCCGATCCAGCACTTCGTCGTGCTGATGCAGGAGAACCACTCGTTCGACAACTACTTCGGCACCTACCCAGGCGCCGATGGGATCCCCAAGGGCGCCTGCATGCCCGTCGGCAAGCGTCCCCGGCCGTGCGTCCGGCCGTTCCGACTCGGGGGGCGGCCGGTCCCCGACCTCGGTCACGACCGCCGCATCCACCAGATCCAGTACGCGCGCGGGCGAATGGACGGCTTCGTCCGGGCGGCCTCGATCGACCGCCAGACGGTTGACCGCTCGGTGATGGGCTACTACGACGACCGCGACCTGCCCTTCTACTGGAACGTGGCCGACGAGTACGTCCTGTTCGATCGGTTCTTCGCCGCCACGACGGAGGGCAGCGTGGCCAGCCACATGTTCTGGGTGACCGGGACGCCGGGCAACCCGGACGGAGGCTTCGGCGACCGGGCCACGATCTTCGACAGGCTCGACCGGCGCGGGATCTCTTGGAAGTTCTACGTCGAGGACTATGACCCGCGCCAGCCCACGCAGGCGGTGCGGGTGCCCCTCCTCAACTCGGATCGCTACGTCAGAGATCCGAAGCTCTTCGGCCACATCGTGGACCTCGACGAGTACTACGAGGACCTGCGCGACGGAAAGCTGCCCCAGGTCGCGTACATCGCGCCCGCCGGCTCGAGCGAGCATCCGCCGGGCCGGATCGGGGCCGGGGAGGCGCTCGTCAAGCGGCTGATCACCGCCCTGTCGATGAGCAGCGCCTGGGACACCTCCGCGTTCATGTGGACCTACGACGAATGGGGCGGATGGTTCGACCACGTGCGGCCGCCGAGGGTCGCCGCAGGCACGCTGGGATTTCGGGTGCCGGCCCTGCTGGTCAGCCCCTACGCGCGCCATGGCTACGTCGACAGCACCCGGCTCGACACCACCTCGATCCTGCGGTTCATCGAGGACAACTGGAAGCTCGAGCCGCTCGCGACGCGAGACGCCCGAGCCAACAGCCTCGCCGGCGCGTTCGACTTCTCGAAGGCGCCGCGCGCGCCCAGCATCGTCGCCGCCGAGCGCGGCCCCGAGGACACGACCGCGGTCCGTCGCTGGGTGATCTACCTGGGGTACGGAGCGGCCCTCATCCTGAGCGGGCTATTGATCGGCTGGGGTGTCCTGCGTCCCGCCACGGCGGTGCTGGTGCTGGCGATCGCCGTCCTGCTCACCCTGAACACCGACGCGGCCGACGCGCAGACGCCTCGAGGCGGGCCGGTCCCGCCCACCATCCGGACGGTCCCGGCGGCGCCGGGCATGCGCTTCGCGCTCGGTCGCCACCGCTTCGAGGCCGACCGTGCCGGACGGGCGACGCCACCGACGGCGCTCCGGCGAGCCGGCGCGTCGCTGCGTGCCCTCGACACGGAGATCGCGCCGGGCGTCCGCGCGAAGTTCGACCGCTGGTACTCCGGCGGCAGGATCGCCGCGCTCACCCTCTATCACCGCGTCGGGATCAGCTTCGTCGACCTCGACGCGAACGCCGTCGCCCCGAGCGCCGTCACGTCGGTGACGTTGCAGGGCAGTGACGGGAGCCGACACGTGCTGACGGGCGCCAGGCAGGTGTGGCTGCAGGGCAACCGGGTCGTGCCCGAGAGCCAGGGCAGGACTTCGGCGCGCCTCTATTACTCGGCCGACAAGGTGCTCGTCGCCGGCTCGAACGTCGTGCACCGCGGCCAGCAGCGCTTCTTCCCTGCGGCCAGTCCGAAGATCCAGCTGCGACTGCTGTTGTTCGCGGTGCGCGTGACCGTCCGCGACGCCCTGCTGGGCTTCCCGATCGGCTCGGCCGTTCGCCTCCAGTACCCCAACGGCAGCCAGCAACGAGAGGCACTCGGCTCAAGCGGCGACCTGACCGTGGAAAAGCTGCCACGGGGCGACTACCGGGTGAGCGTCGATGCGCTCGGCATTTCCTCGTCGAGACCGATTGCGCTGTCGCGCAACCAGGAGGTGAACGTGCGGGTGATCAGCTGGCTGGACGTCGCCGTGGTGCTGCTGGTCCTCGGGTCGCTCGCCCTGGCCCTGCTGTTCGTCCGCCGGCCCGCACCGGCCGGCCGCCGACAGGCCGCCGGCGTCGTCGCGTCGGTGCTGGTCGCCGTCGCGATCGTGGCGGCCGCGGCCCCGCCGGCGAGGGCGGCGGGGCCACCCGACCCGCTGTTCGCCTACTACTACATCTGGTTCAACGCGGGCTCGTGGAATCGAGCCAAGATCGACTATCCGCTTCTCGGTCGTTACTCGAGCGATGAGCGGGAGGTGATGCGAACCCACGTCGAGTGGGCCAAGCGGGCGGGCATCGACGGCTTCATCGTGAGCTGGAAGAGCACGCCGGTTCTCAACCGCCGCCTGCGCCGGCTCGCCGAGGTCGCCGAGGCGGAGCGCTTCAAGCTCCTGGTCATCTACCAGGGCCTCGACTTCGAGCGCGAGCCGCTTCCCGCGGCACGCGTGGCCCACGACCTCGACGTCTTCGAACACCGTTTCGCGCAGCGCCGGCCGTTTCAGGTCTTCGCCAAGCCGTTGGTCATCTGGTCGGGCACGCCTCGGTTCACGCGGGCGCAGCTCGCGAGCGTGACGGAGCAGGCGCGGCGAAAGCTGCTCGTGCTCGCCTCCGAGCGCAACGTGGCGGGGTACCGGCGCGTCGCCGGCGTCGTGGACGGCAACGCCTACTACTGGGGATCGGTCGATCCGGCGACGTACCCGGGCTATGCCGAGAAGCTTGCGACGATGGGAGACGCGATCCATTCGCGCGGCGGCCTCTGGATCGCGCCCGCGGCTCCCGGCTTCGACGCGAGGCTCGTCGGCGGCCGCAGCGTCGTCGATCGCAGGGACGGAGCGACCCTGCGCACCCAGCTCGACGCGGCGACCGGCTCGTCGCCCGATGCGATCGGTCTGATCAGCTGGAACGAGTTCAGCGAGAACACGCACGTGGAGCCGAGCCAGAGGTACGGCTCGCGTTACCTGGACGTGGTCGCCGACGTGCGCGGGGCGCGGCTCCCGCAGGCGCGCGACTTCGACTCGAGCGAGCCGGCGGCCACGGGAGTCAACTACGGCCTGCCGCTCCTGGGCGGGGTGGCGCTGTTCTTCGTCGGGGGCTTCCTCGTGCTGTTGAGGCGCTCGCAGCGACGCCTGCCACCCGCTCCTCCCGGTCTCACTCGTCGTGGGTACGGAGGTCCCCATTAGTCGGCTTGTGGCCCCGCTTTCCGAGATCTATGGTCGAATCAAGGAGGATCTGACGTGACGCGCACACGCCTGGCGGCCACCCGGCGGCCCATTCGGCTGGTGCTGGCGCTCGTCTTCATGCTGCCGGCGGCAGCGGCTTGGGCGCCCGCGGCCGCGGCGCAGGACCCCGTCATCGCCGCAGCCGGCGACATCGCCTGCCTCTCAACGGATTCGGTGACCCCTACTACCTGCCACCAGCAGGCGACGTCCGACCTGCTCGTGGGGGCTCCGCTCGCCGCGGTGCTCCCGCTGGGAGACATCCAGTACGGCAGCTCCTCGCTGACCAACATCCAGAACGGCTACGGCCCCTCCTGGGGGCGGGTGAAGGCGATCAGCCGTCCGGTCATCGGCAACCACGAGGGCAGCGGAACGGGCTACTACGACTACTTCAACGGAGTGGGTGTAGCGGACGGGCCGGCGGGGCCGAGAGGCAAGGGGTGGTACAGCTTCGACGTCGGCGCTTGGCACCTGGTGGCACTGAACTCGAACTGCAGTGCCGTGGGCTGCACGGCCGGCTCGGAGCAGGAGCAGTGGCTGCGCGCCGACCTCGCCGCGCATCCCACCAGCTGCACGCTCGCCTACTGGCACCATCCGCGCTACAGCTCCGGCCACGACAACAACAACGACTTCATGCAGCCGCTCTGGGAAGCGCTCGACGACGCGGGCGCCGAGATCGTCCTGTCCGGGCACAGCCATGACTACGAGCGCGTCGCTCCGGTGGACCGAAACGGCACCGTGAACCCGGCCGAGGGCATCCGCCAGTTCGTGGTGGGCACGGGCGGTGCGTCCTTCACCGGCGGGCTGGACTCGCGGATCCCGCAGAGCGAGGTCGCGCAGAATGACACCTTCGGCGTGCTGTTCCTGACGCTGCACCCGACGAGCTACGACTGGCGCTTCGTTCCCGAGGCGGGCAAGACGTTCGCCGATTCCGGCAGCACTGCGTGTCATCGGCTCATTGCGCCTCCTCCGCCGCTGCCTCCACCGGATGTGACGGCGCCGACCATCTCGAAGTTGAGGGTCTCGCCAGTGCGCTTCCCGGTCGCGCCGAAGCGCGCCAGCCGGCCGGGCATCTCGAACCTGACGCTCTCGCGCACGCGCTTCACGGTCGCCTCCAGCGCGGCGGCCGCGAAGGGGGGCACGACGTTCCGCTACAGGCTCTCGGAGGCCGCCACCGTCACGGTCACGCTACGGCGTAAGTCGGTCGGCCGGAAGGTCAGGGGGAAGTGCCGGACCCGCACCCGCGCGAACCGCCGACGGCCGGCCTGCATCCGCTTTCGCCGGGTGGGCCACCTCCGCCAACAGGGCGCGGCCGGGCTCAACAAGAAGCGGTTCAGTGGCTGGCTGGGCGAGCGCAGGCTCCATACCGGCAGTTACCGAGCCCGCTTCGTTGCCATCGATGCCGCCGGCAACCGCTCCCGATCGAAGGCGGTCAGCTTCACCATCGTCGCCCGCCGGCATCGCCCCAGGAGCGCGTTGACATCCCACATCTACGGGGCTACGTTCACAAATGCTGAGACTGGCCAACAAGGAGGGCCAACCTCTTGGAGTTGCAGGCTCCAGTCCCCAGGATGAGCAGGGCAGGATGAGCAGGGCCGCAGTGTGCTTCGCCGTCCCGGGCGTCTTCCTGCGGGCCGCCCTCCGTCTCGCCGCGTTGGCCACGCTCTTGCTGGTGCTTGCGAGCGCCTCGAGCGCGGCCGCTCAGCAGCCCGATCCCGCGCCGGCGCCGCCGCCGGTCACTCCAGACGCTGCGCCGGGTGCCGCGCCTACGGCGCCCGCGCAGTCTGCGCCTGCGCGGCCCGTCGCTCCGACATCCGGCGCACAACCAGCCCCGGTCCCGACGGCCGCGCCGGCGCCGGCCACGTCTAACCCCGCGCCGAGCGCGCCCGCCGGTGCCGGGTCGTCGGCCCAAAAGCAGGCTGCCAAGACCCGGGCGCGCCAGCGCGCTGAGCGCCGGCGTCGCCACGAGCGCATCGAGGCCGCTGCCGCGAGGCGAAAGGTCGCGGCCGCAAAGAAGGCGGCGGCGGCACACTCGGGCTCGTTCGTGCGCGTCGGATCGCTCCTCCCGAGCACGAAATCGGCAGACGACAC
>DATDKF010000114.1:0-6111 GCA_036520135.1 Solirubrobacteraceae bacterium | reverse complement strand
GTCGGCGACTACCGGGAGTTCATCGACTCGCTGCCGCTGCAGGGGCTGCGCAACCAGGGCGCGCGCTGCATGGAGTGCGGCGTGCCGTTCTGCCACAACGGCTGCCCGCTCGGCAACCTGATCCCCGACTGGAACGACCTCGTGTACCGCGACCGCTGGCGCGAGGCGATCGACCAGCTGCACGCCACCAACAACTTCCCGGAGTTCACCGGCCGGCTCTGCCCGGCGCCGTGCGAGGCGGCGTGCGTGCTGGAGATCCGCGAGGGCGACGCGGTCTCGATCAAGCAGATCGAGGTGGCGATCATCAACCGCGCGTTCGACGAGAGTTGGGTGGTGCCGCGCCCGCCGGGGCTCGAGACCGGCCGCACGGTGGCGGTGATCGGCGCCGGCCCCGCGGGCCTCGCCGCCGCCCAGCAGCTGCGCCGCGCCGGCCACGGCGTGACCGTCTACGAGCGCGACGAGGCCGGCGGCGGCCTGGTCCGTTTCGGCGTGCCGGACTTCAAGATCGAGAAGTGGGTGATCGAGCGGCGGCTCGAGCAGCTGCTCGCCGAGGGCGTGCGCTTCGAGTACGGCGTCGATGTCGGCGACGACGTCGACCCCGCCGAGCTGCGGGCGCGCCACGACGCGGTCGTGATCGCCACCGGCTCGCGCGTGCCGCGCGACCTGCCGGTGCCGGGCCGCGAGCTCGACGGCGTGCACTTCGCGATGGAGTACCTGTACGTCCGCAACCGCGAAGTCGCCGCCAGCGGCGGCGCGCCGGGCGCCATCACGGCCGCCGGCAAGCACGTGATCGTGATCGGCGGCGGCGACACCGGCGCGGACTGCGTCGGCAACTCGCACCGCGAGGGCGCCGCGTCGGTGACGCAGATCGAGCTGCTCGGCGAGCCGCCCGCCCGGCGCCCGGACGACCTCACGCCGTGGCCGCGCTGGCCGGTCAAGATGCGCCGCTCGTACGCCATCAAGGAGGGCGGCGAACAGGACTTCGCGATCTCCACGACCGCGCTGACCGGGTCCAACGGCCACGTCGAGGAGATCCGCTGGGTCAAGAACTCCGGCAAGCCGCCGTTCGACGCGATCCCGGGCACCGAGGAGTCGCATCCGGCCGGCCTCGTGCTGCTGGCGATGGGCTTCCTGGCGCCCGAGCCGGCGCTGCTCGAGGCGCTCGGCGTCGACAAGGATCCGCGCGGCAACGCCAAGGCCGGGGCTTACGCGACCTCGGCCGACGGCGTGTTTGCCGCCGGCGACGCGCGCCGCGGCCAGTCGCTGATCGTGTGGGCGATCAACGAGGGCCGGCAGTGCGCGCGGATGGTCGACCGCTACCTCAAGCACCTCCCGGCGCGCGACCCGCGCGAGTCGCTATCCGCCGGTACTTCCCAGCGCGCCGGGTCGCCCGACCTCGGCGCCGACCCCCCGCAGGAGGCGTTCAACGCGACATGAGCTGGCTCGTATATCTGATCTCGCTCGCCTTCTGGGGCCTCATCATCGGCGCCTTCGCGCGGCTGGCGCTGCCCGGCAAGGACCCGATGTCGCTGCCGATGACGATGCTGGTCGGCATCGGCGGGTCGCTGATCGGCGGGATCATCCTTTACGTCGTCACCGGCGGCCGCTACTACGGCGCGGGCTGGCTCGTCTCGCTCGTCTGCGCGACCGGGATCGTCTACCTGATCCGACGCTCGCGCGGCGGCAGCCTGACCGATCCCGGGACCGACCCGCGCCTGCGCCGCTAGAGGTCGGCCACCGCGGCGAGCAGCCGCTCGGCGTCGGCTTCGTCGTTGTAGTGGACGAAGCCGGCGCGGATCGCGCCGTGCGGCGCGAGCCCAAGGTGGCGCTCGAGCTCCCAGGCGTAGTAGTTGCCGTGCCAGACCGCGATCTCGCGCTCGGCCAGGGCGGTCGCGACCTGCTCGGGCGTGCGGCCCGCGACGTTGAACATCAGCGTGGGCGCGCGGTCGGCCGCCGCGCCGTAGAGCGTGACGTGGGGCATCGCCTCCAGGCCCGCGAGCGCGGCGTCGAGCAGCGCCTGCTCGTGGGCGCGGACGGCGTCCCAGTCGGCGGACAGCACGTAGTCGGCCGCCGCGCGCACGCCGGCGAGCGACTCGAACGGCAGCGTGCCGAGCTCCCAGCGGTCGGGGACGTCGTCGGACGACGGGCGCAGCTTGTCGGGCTGCAGCTCCTCGAGCACCTCGGGGCGGCCCCAGAGGATCCCGATGTGCGGGCCGAACCACTTGTAGGCGGAGCAGGCGAGCGCGTCGCAGCCGAGCGCCTCGACGTCGAGCCGCCGGTGCGGCGCCGCGTGGACGGCGTCGACGTATACGCGCGCGCCGGCAGCGTGGGCGGCGGCGACGATGCCGGGCATGTCCGGCACGGTGCCGACCGCGTTGGAGGCGGCGGTGACGGCGACCCAGCGCGTGCGGTCGCTCAGCACGGCCTCGACGGCGGAGGCGGGCAGCTCGAGCGTGTCGGGCTCGGGGTCGGCGAAGCGGACGGTCGCGCCGTTGCGCTCGGCGTGGATGACCCACGGGCGCACGTTGGCGTCGTGGTCCAGGCGCGTGCAGACGACCTCGTCACCGGGCGCGAGCGCGCGACCGGCCGCGCCCGCGAAGCGCATCGTCATCGCGGTCATGCTCGGGCCGAAGGCGACCCCGCGCGGGTCGCCGCCGAGCAGCGTGCCGACCGATGCGCGCGCGGACGCGACGAGCTCGTCGGTGCGGTGCGCGGCCGCGAACAGGCCGCCGTGGTTGGCGTTGTGGCCCGAGCCCATGAACGCGTCCATCGCCTCGATCGCGGCGTCGACCATCTGCGTGCCGGCGGGGCCGTCGAGGCGCGCCCAGCCGTCGCGCAGGCCCGGGAAGCGGTCGCGGTTCACAGCCGCGCCTCGCGCAGCAGCTCGCGGTCGCGGTCGTAGGTGAGGAGGGGCCCGGCGTCGGCGGGCGCGAGCCAGCGCATCTCGTCGACCTCGCCGGACGGGACGAACTCGCCGTCGAGCGCCTCCATCAGCCAGTAGCGGACGACCTTGGCGCGTCCCTTGTTGTCGTCGTAGGCGGTCGGCGTGAGCTCGTCGCCGAGCCGGCAGCGCATGCCGATCTCCTCCTCGACCTCGCGCAGCGCGGCCTCCTCCCAGCTCTCGCCGGGGTCGAGCTTGCCCTTGGGCAGCGACCAGTCGTCGTAACGCGGACGGTGCACGACCGCGATCTCGACGCCGTGCTCGCCGCGCCGCCAGACCACGCCGCCCGACGCCTTGACCTCGGCGGTATCCGGATCGATCGTCATCGGCGGCATCCTGGCAGCGCGCGAACTTGACGCAGGTGTCATCTTTTGTGCGTGCCGCATCTACCCAACGTCTGCGTGATCGGCGCCGGGTCGTCCGGCATCGCGGCGGTCAAGGCGTTCCACGCGCGCGGCTTCGACGTGGACTGCTTCGAGAAGTCCGACCGCGTCGGCGGCAACTGGGTCTTCAAGAACCGTAACGGGATGTCGTCGGCGTACCGCTCACTGCACATCAACACGTCCCGCGAGCGGATGGAGTTCACGGACTTCCCGATGCCGAAGACCTATCCGGACTTCCCGCACCACACCCACATCGCCGAGTACTTCGACAACTACGTCGACCACTTCGGCTTCCGCGACCGGATCGCGTTCGAGACCGGCGTCGAGCGCGCGGCGCTCGGGCCCGGCGGCGTGTGGGAGGTGACACTCGCCGGCGGCGGGACGCGCCGCTACGACGCGCTGTTGGTGGCCAACGGCCACCATTGGGACGCGCGCTGGCCCGAGCCGGCGTTCCCGGGCAGCGACGCGTTCGCGGGCGTGCAGATGCACTCGCACGACTACATCGGGGACGACCCGAACTTCTTCCGCGACAAGCGCGTGGTCGTGCTCGGGATGGGCAACTCGGCGATGGACATCGCGGTCGAGTCGAGCTTCTCGTCGGCCGCGACGTACCTGGCCGCGCGGCGCGGCGCCTGGGTGGTCCCCAAGTACCTGTTCGGCAAGCCGCTCGACCAGATCTCGACGCAGGCCGGTATCCCGTTCAAGGTCCGGCAGACGTTCTTCCGGGCGCTGCTGCGGGTCGGCGTCGGCGACATGGAGCGCTACGGGCTGCCGAAGCCCGACCACGGGATCCTGCAGGCACACCCGACGGTCTCCGACGACATCCTCTCGCGCATCGCCCACGGCGAGATCGCGCCGAAGCCGAACATCGCGCGGCTGACCGAGCGCACGGTCGTGTTCGCCGACGGCAGCGAGGTCGAGGCCGACATCGTCATCTACTGCACGGGCTACCGGGTCACGTTCCCGTTCTTCGCCCCGGACCTGATCGCCGCGCCCGACAACGACCTGCCGCTGTTCCGGCGCGTGTTCCACCCGCGCATCCGGAGCGTGGCCTTCATCGGCCTGCTGCAGCCGCTCGGGGCGATCATGCCGCTGGCGGCGGCGCAGTCGGAGTGGGTCTGCGACTACCTGAGTGGGCGCTACGCGCTCCCCGACCCGGAGGCGATGCGGGCGGACATGGAGGCCGAGCGGGCGCGCATGTTCAAGCGCTACGTCGCGTCCAAGCGCCACACGATGCAGGTCGACTACGACGACTACCTCGCGGACCTGGCGAAGGAGCGGCGGCGCGGCGCCGAGCGGGCGCGCGCGATCGGGAACCGGCTGCCGGTGCCGCCGCCCGCGGCGGAGGCCGCAGCAGCGTGAGCGCGCCCGCCACCGGGCGGCGCGAGCGCACGAAGGCGGCCAACCGCGCCGCGATCCTGACCGCGGCCCGCGCAGTGTTCGCCGACGCGGGCTACGACGCGGTCGGCGTGCGCGACATCATCCGCCGTACCGACCTGGCCTCGGGCACGTTCTACAACTACTTCCCGGACAAGGACGCGATCTTCCGTGCGCTGGTCGAGGAGACGGGCCGCGAGGCGCGGCGCCGGGTGCGGACCGCGCGGCGCAGCGCTGCGAGCGCCGAGGCGTTCGTCGAGGGCGGCTACCGCGCGTTCTTCGAGTTCATCGTCGAGGACCCGGAGCGGTTCGCGTTCATGCGCCGCAACTTCGACATCCTGCGGACGCGGTTCGGCGACGCGGTGCTCCCGGCCGGCACCGGCGAGCTGGCGGAGGATCTGCGGGCCGCGATCGCCGCGGGGCACCTGCCGCCGGTCGACGTCGAGTACTGCGCGCACGCGATGATCGCGGTCGGGCTCGAGCTCGGATCGCGCCTGGCCGAGCGCGATCCGCCGGACGTCGACGGCGCGACCCGGTTCGCGGCGGCGCTGTTCCTGGGGGCGCTCGACCGCCTGCAGATACGCTGACGCGCCTGTCCGCGCTCTCCATCGCCGAGGCCCGGCGGCAGTTCGCGCCGGAGACCATCTACCTCAACACCGCCGGCTACGGGCTGCCGCCGCGCGCGGCGTTCGAGGCGTTCGCGGCCGCGGCCGAGCAGTGGCGTCACGGGCGCACGCCGTGGCAGGAGTGGCAGCGGTCGGTCGACGTCGCCCGCGGCCTGTTCGCGCGGCTGCACGGCGTGGCGGCGGACGACGTGGCGGTCGGCTCGCAGGTGTCGGCGTTCGTGGGGCTCGTCGCGCTGTCGCTGCCGCGCGGCGCACGGGTCGTGGCCTGCGCGGAGGACTTCACGTCCGTGCTGTTCCCGCTGCTCGCCCAGGAGGCGCGCGGCGTCCGCGTCGACCTGGTCCCGCTCGCGGACCTCGTCGGCGCCCTCGACGGCGCAGACCTCGTGGCGGTCAGCGCGGTCCAGTCGGCGGACGGGCGGCTGGCCGACCTCGACGCGATCGCCGCTTCGGGGGTCCCGGCGCTCATCGACGCGACGCAGGCGTGCGGCTGGCTGCCGTTGGACGCGTCGCGGTTCGACTTCCTCGTGTGCGCGACCTACAAGTGGCTGCTCGCCCCGCGCGGCTGCGCGTTCATGGCGGTGCGGCCGGAGGCGGCCGAGCGACTGACGCCGCACCTGGCGGGCTGGTTCGCCGCCGAGACGCCGGCGGCGTCCTACGGCGGGCCGCTGCGGCTGGCGGGCGGCGCGCGGCGCTTCGACGTCTCGCCGGCGTGGTTCAGCTGGGTCGCCCAGACCGGCTCGCTCGAGCTGCTCGAGCGCGTGGGGATCGAGGCGATCCACGACCA
>DATDKF010000113.1:0-9892 GCA_036520135.1 Solirubrobacteraceae bacterium | reverse complement strand
GGGGGCGAAAACCTCGAGAAGTCCCTCACGGTCCTCAAGCCGGGCGGACAGGCGATCGGCGTGACCGGCCCGCCCGACCCCGCCTTCGCGAAACAGCTCGGGGCGCCGAAGTTCATCGGCGTCGTGATGGGGCTGCTGAGCCGAAAGGTCCGCAAGCAGGCGCGGCAGCGAGGCGTGAGCTACTCGTTCCTGTTCATGCAGGCCAACGGCGCGCAGCTGCGCGAGCTGGCCTCCCTCTACGACGCCGGCCACCTCCGCCCGCTCATCGACAACACGTTCCCGTTCGACCAGACCCTCGAGGCGCTGGCGTACGTCGAGCAGGGCCGCGCCAACGGCAAGGTCGTCATCACGCTCGACTGACAACGCCGCCTGCCGCCCAACGCCTGCAATGGGTCCGATAGCGCAAGCGCATGGGCGGCAGTCACAGACGCCCCGGACCAACGGCCGCGGCATCACACGGGCGGCGCTGGGCGAGCAACTCAGCCAGACGGGCGATGCGCTCGGCTACGACGTAGAAGCGGCGCTCGAGGCGAGCTAGCGAGATTCATCCTGTTCGAGTGATGCGGGCCGGCCGACTCACGTGTTGGCTTCGGTCAAGAATCCGTCGCTCGCCTGGCCGAGACCGGCTCGGCTCCGAGGAAAGGACCGTCATGACCGTGCTGTGGATCATCGGCGCCGTTGCGCTGGCTGTCATCTGGGGGATCACGATCGTCGATCTCTTCCGCCACCACTACTCGGGCTGGACCACGGTCGGCTGGCTCGCCCTGATCGTGCTCCTGCCGTTCGTCGGGGCGGTCATCTACTGGGCCGTGCGCAAGCCCTCGCAGGACGAGATCGATCAGGCGTACCTCGGAGAGGCGGAGCTGCGGCGCAGCGCCGCAGCCCGGCCGTTCGACAGCACGGGCTTGTAAGCGATAGCCATCGGCGGCACGCTCGTCTGCATCGCCACGGGCGCGATCCTGTACTTCGCGGTCACCGCGGAGCTCGCCGGCATCGACCTCCAGGTCGTGGGCGGTTCGCTGGCCGAACCCGTACGCTGACGCGTATCGTCGGCTTGAAGGCTGGCGAGTCAGCCCGTGCCCGCCGTGTCTGAGCATCCGAACACGTCACCGCCGGCGCCGTCAGGGCCGAGGTACAGCGCCCGGGTCGCGTTGAGCTGCGAGCGCGGTCACGCGCCCGGACAAGTGCTCCATGTGCTGCAGGAGCTTCGCTCGGTGATCGACGACCGGCTGCGCCGCGACCTCGGCGGCCGGTATGACCGGCACAGCACGAGTTCCGTCGGCACCGACAAGCTCACGGTCACCTTCACGCTCCGCGCAGCGGCTGATGCGGACGCCATCCGGTCGGCGGGACTCGCCGCCGGGACGCTCGCCGAGATCCTCACGGCCAACGCGGTCGCCGTTGACCTCTCGGGCGTCGCGCTCGTCGTTCGGGCGCAATAACGTCGCCGCTCCTGTCGCTCGTCGAAAGGGAGCGCTTCACCGAGCGCCCGCCGTTCGGTTCACGCCTAGGGCGACGTACTACTCGCATGGCCGCGGCGCCTGACAAATCTCGTAGCGAGCGCCACCTGGATAGATGCTGCTGCTTCTGCGGCGTCGTTCTTGAGCTGGCGATCAGGCACGGACCCGGCGGGTCAGCTCGGCCAGCTCGCGGTTGAAGCGCTCGGGCTCCTCCAGGTGCGGCACGTGACCGACGCCCTCGTACCAGGACGCCGCGGCGGTCGGGCAGGTGGCGAGCACGTGCTCGGCCATCGCCGGCAGCACGACCGAGTCCGCCCGGCCCTGCGTCACGAGCAGCGGCACCCTCAACGAGCGCAGCACATCGTCGCCGTCGATCTCGCGGGCTGCGAGATTGGCGCGGATCCGCGCCGGCACGACGACGTTCCAGCACACCGCCGTCTCGAGGGCGTCGTCCGGGAGCGGCTTCTCGAGGCACGCCCGCACGAACGAGCGCATGGCGCGGATGTTGGTCGGCAAATCGTCCGCGGTGGCGTCGGCGAAGTGGTCGAGGAAGCCCGGGCCGATCAGCGTGCCGAACGCGGCCTGGCCCAGCTTGACGCCGCCACCGGAGAAATCGATGGCCGCGATCCGATCCTGGCCGTACGCGCGGACGTAGTCGCAGATGACGTAGGAGCCATAGGACCAGCCCACGAGCACCGGCCGGTCGAGCGCCAGCTGGTCGATGATCGCCGCCACGTCGTCGGCCCACAGCTGCGCGTCGGTGTAGTGCTCGGGCTCGAGCGGCGCCTCGGACATGCCGTGGCCGCGAAGGTCATAGGCCACCAGCCGGAACTCTTCGGCGAGCCCGCTGTCGTACTGCTCGGCCCAGCAGAGGTGGTTCTGTGACCAGGCGTGGATGAACAGGATCGGCGCGCCATCCGGCTTCCCCCACTCGCGCACGTGCAGGCGTAGACCGCCGCCGCCCTCGATCGTGTGAACCTTCATCCGCGCTGCGGGTTGTGCGACGGTCGTCATCTCTCGCTCCTCGTGTTCGTCGAGTCGCTGCGATCGTCGTCGCCGAGGAGCCGGAGCGCATCGGGCGAAGCGCCTTATCTTTGACCGCGCGCATCCTTATCTTTGGCTCGTGGCTCGCTCCAGCGAGGTCTTCGTCGGGCGAGCGCGCGAGCTGGCAGAGCTCCACCGCGCGCTCGAGCCGACGCGCGCCGGGACCGGGCGGACGGTCCTGGTCGCGGGCGAGGCGGGCATCGGCAAGACGCGGCTCGCCTCCGAGCTCGCGAGCCGTGCCGGCGCGGAAGGCTTCGAGGTCTTCCTCGGCCGCTCCATCGATCTCGTCGGCACGGAGCTTCCGTACCAGCCGTTCGCCGAGGCGCTCCGCCCGCTGGGAGGGCTTCGCCAGGTCGACGCGCCCGCCGCGGGCTCGCAGCTGCGGGTCTTCGAGGAGACGCTCGCGCTGCTCACCGAGCGCGCGGGCGCCGCACCGGTGCTGCTCGTGCTGGAGGACCTGCACTGGGCGGATACATCGACGCTCGACCTAATCGTCTTCCTCGCCCACAACCTCCACGACCGGCACGTTCTCCTGCTCGCGACCTACCGCGCCGACGACCCCACCTCCTCCGAGCGGATGCGTCGATTCGCCGACGGCGTCCGGCGCTCGGGCTCGGCAACCGTGCTCGAGCTCGGGCCGCTGGAGCATGACGATCTGGCGGCGCTGCTGGCGGCCCGCGCCGACGCTCCGGTCCCGGCCGCCCTGACGCACACGATCGCCGCCCGCTCGGAAGGCAACCCCTTTTTCGCCGAGGAGCTCCTCGCCGCCGCGGGCGACCAGCGCGGCGAGCTCCCGAGTCGCCTCCGCGATCTGCTGCTCCAGCGCATGGCGGGGCTCGACCCGCCGACGCACAGCCTGCTGCGCGTGGCCGCAGCGGCCGGCCGTGACGTCGGGTACCCGCTCCTCCGCGCGGTAGATGCGCGGCCGGAGCACGAGGTGCGCGAGTCACTTCGCCAGGCCGTCGAGCACGGTGTCCTTATCTCGGAGCAGGCAACCGGCAGCTTCCGCTTCCGGCACGCGCTCCTGGCGGAAGCGACCTACGCGACGATCCTGCCGGGCGAGCGCGAGGAGCTGCACGCGCGGCTCGCGGAGGAGCTCGCCGGCAGCGGGGTGGCGACCGCGGCGGAGCTCGCACCGCACTGGGCGGCGGCGGGTCGCAGCGTCGAGGCGCTGTCGGCGTCGGTCGCGGCGGCCCGCGAGGCGGGGGCCGTCTTCGGGCTGTCGGAGGCCCTTGCGCACCTCGAGCGCGCGGTCACGCTGTGGGACTCGGTGCCCGACGCACCCGATGTGGCGGGACTCACACTCGACCAGCTCTGCACGCGGACCGCGGAACTCGCGAGCCAGACGGGCGACGCGCCGCGCGCGGTCGAGCTCACGCGGCGAGCGATCGAGCTCGCCGGCGAGCGGAACCGGCTGCACGCGGCGGTCCTCCACGATCTCCTGAGCCGTTACCTGTTCGAAAGCGGCAGCGGTGACACGTTCCTCGCCGCGTCCGAGCGCGCGCTCGAGCTGGTGCCGGCGCAGCCGCCGTCCCCGGAACGCGCGCGGGCGCTGGCGGGCCTCGCGAGCGGGTTACAGCTCCTCTGGCGCCACGACGAATCGCTCGCGGTGTGCGAGCAGGCGCTCGAGGTCGCGCGCGCGGTCGGCGCGAACGACGCAGAGTGCCGGGCGCTCGTGACACTCGGCAGCAGCCTCGCGTATCTCGGCCGCGCCGACGAGGGCCTCGCGCAGCTCAGGCAGGCCCTGCAGCTCGCCGAGCGGATCGGAGACCCCCTGGCGCTTCACCGGGCGTACGTCTCTCTCACCGACATGCTGACGATGGTCGGGCGGCCGGCGGACGCGGTGCGGCTCGCGGAGGACGGGCTCGAGGCCATGCGCCCGTCCGAAGCCGACCAGACCGTGCTGGCTGCGAACTGGGTCGAGGCGTTGCTCATCACCGGGGAATGGGACCGCGCCGACCGCGCGAGCGCCAACGCGCTGCGGGCGATAACCGCGAACTACCCGCATATGCCCCTCATGCTCCGCGCCCGTCTCGAGCTCGGCCGCGGTCACTTCGACGCTGCACGCGCGCATCTCGAAGCCGCTCGTTCCACGGTGCTCCACGCGCCTGGGGTGGCGACCTACGACGGATACCTCGCCGAGCTCGCCCTCTGGGAGCGCCGATGGGCGGACGCCGACGCGGCCGTTCGCGACGGCATCGTGCAGGCGCGTCCGCGCTGGGGAGCCCAGATCCGCGTCTGGCTCTGCGCCAAGGGCCTGCGGGCACAGGCGGAGCTGGCGGCGCTCGCGCGCGCTCCCCACGACGCTGACGCCCTCGGCGGTGCGCTCGGTCGGGCGGACGATCTGCTCGACGAGGCGCGGGAGGCCGCGGCGCAGGCGGCGGCGGTGACCCCGAACGCCGCCGGCTGGCGCGCGCTGGCTGAAGCCGAGCACGAGCGCGCGCAGGGTCTCGCCCGCCCCGACCTGTGGTCCGCTGCCGCGGTGGCGTGGGATCAGCTCGAGCGACCGCCGCTCGCCGCCTACTGCCGCTGGCGCCAGGCCGAGGCGCTCGTCGCCGCCGGCGCCCCGCGCACCGAGGCGATCCGGCCTCTGGGAGACGCGCATGCGGTCGCGGCCCGGCTCGGGGCGAAGCCCCTGCTGCGCGAGCTCGAGCTGCTCGCCGAGCGCTCGCGGCTCGATCTGACACCGCCTGACGCGAGGCCCCCGAAGCAGGGCTTGAAGGAGGCGCTCGGCCTGACGCCGCGCGAGGCGGAGGTGCTGGCACTCGTCGCCCGCGGCTACACCAACCGCGAGATCGCCGACACGCTCGTGATCAGCGTCAAGACCGCCGGCGTCCACGTCTCGAACATCCTCCGCAAGCTCGACGCGCCCAACCGCCTCGAGGCGGCAGCGATCGCGCACCGTTTCTCCCCTGAGCCGCCCTAATCTGGCCGCGATCTCGGGGTTCGTCAGACTGATGCGTTGATGCGGTAGCAGCAAATGCGTGCGGACGACGCTCGACATTGATGACGACGTCGTCGCGGCCGCGCGCGAGCTCGCCGCCGGTGAACGGCGATCGCGGCGGGTGATCTCACCTCGTCATCATCCTGGCACCGAGCGAGGGACGGAGGCAGCATGGGAACGGTCAACGTGCGGTACATCGTGGACGACGTCGACGCCGCGATCGGGTTCTACTCCGAGCAGTTCGGGTTCGAGGTCGTCATGCACCCCGCCCCCACCTTCGCGATCCTCGCGCGAGGCGAGCTTCGGCTACTGCTCAGCGCACCCAGCGGAGCGGGCGGCGGCGGGCAGATCCTGCCGGACGGCAGACGCCCCGAACCCGGCGGCTGGAACCGGATCCAGTTCGAGGTCGCCGACCTGGACGCCGAGGTCGAGCGACTCCGGGCCGCCGGTGCGGAGTTCCGAAGCGACATCGTGCGCGGCGTCGGCGGCGACCAGGTCCTGGTCGATGATCCGTCCGGCAACCCCGTCGAGCTCTTCCAGCGTCACAGCGACAGCCGCTAATCAGCGGCGACCGCGAGCAGCACGACGCTCTGGAGGTCGCGGAGCGCGGCGGCGCGGGCCTCGAGATCGGACTCGACGTCCTCGGGAGCGATGCCCGCCGTGATCAGCGCCTGGGCGAGGCCCGCGAGCGCCTGGTTGACCTCCTGCTCGGCGCGCAGGACGCGCTGCACGTGCGCGAGCGCGGTGGCGTCGCCGATGTCGAGCCGCTCGGCGGCGAGGCCGACGAGGCGGGCGGGCAGTGTCGCGAGCTGGAGGCCTGCGTGGTTCTCGTACGAAAATCGGTGCATGTCGCTCGTATCGGTAGCGGTCGCCGAGAACACGAGCCCTCGGGCTCAGGCCTGGCCGCCGCGCTGCACGGCGGCGAAGCGGGCAGCGACGAGCTCGGGTGAGAGCTCGCCGGCGAGGAGCTTGCGGATCCGGAGCATCGACAGGCCGCCGAGGATCGCGGGCAGGCCGAGCTGGAAGACGCGGTAGCCGAGCACGGCGGCGGTGGCGAGCGAGAGCGGCGTCCCGAACGCGACGAACATGCCGATCAGGCCGCCCTCGGTGCCGCCCAGGCCACCCGGAGTCGGCAGCAGCGCGCCCGCGTGGCCGAGCGTGTAGGCGAGCACGAAGACCGCGACCGGAGGGGCGCCGCCGCCGAACGCCTGGAAGCTCGCGCCGAGCGCCGCGACGTCGAACGCGTAGTAGGTGATCGCGCCCGCGATCAGCAGGCGGTCGCCGTGGCGCAGCAGCTCGATCGTCGCGCGCGCGCCGTCGTGCACGAAGATGCGCACCCGCCACATCGCGGCGCGCCAGCGGCCGCGGACGGAGAGCGGCGGCGACTGGCTGTAGGCGAACGCCGCGGCGCCCGCGAGTGCCGCGATCGCGAACAGCGCCGGGATCAGCGAAGCGGCGAGCGACACGTCGCCCGGCACCACCCCCGCCGCGAGCAGCAGCCCGGCCAGGGCGAGCGCGACGAAGCTCACGCAGCTCGTCGAGAGGAACAGCACCGCGTGGCGCTCGGCCGCGAACCAGGCCGGCACGCCGGCGCGGCGCATCACCAGCGCGCCGAGCGCCGGGCCGCCCAGGCCGCCCGCCGGGAGCAGCACGTTGGCGGCCTGCTCGGCGAACCCGAGCACGACCGCGCGGCGCCACGGCACGAGCCGGTCGAACGCCGCCCACAGCGTGCGCACGAAGCCGAACATCGAGATCAGCGAGCACGCCGCGGCGACGGCGATCCACCCCGGCCGGGCAGCCGCGAAGCGGTCGCGGACGTCGTCGACGCCGGGGAGCGTGGCGATGGCCAGGATGGCCAGCGCGAGGAACACCACGAGCCCGACGAGACGCCGCGTGATGCGACCGGGCTGTGTCGCGACGTCCAGCTCGTTCGCGGCTTCCGACGACATCGCGACCGCTTCTAGCAGGTCGGCTCTGGAAACAGTCGATCTCAGTCGATATACTTGCTTGCAGAAGACAACTAATGCCTGATCAGCATCCACCCATCGAAGCGCTCGTCCGCCAGCTCTACGGGCTCGGCATGGTCCGGCGCGACATCGAGCGCCACGCGCTCGCCGAGCTCGGCACCCAGGGTTTCACCGCGCTCGCGGCGATCCAGGTGCACGGCCCCCAGCGCGTCAGCGAGGTCGCCCAGCGCCTCGGCGTCGACCTCTCGGTCGCCAGCCGCCAGATCGCGTCGCTGACCGCCGAGGGCTACGTCGAGCGTCGCGAGGATGAGAGCGACCGCCGCGCCCAGCTCGTCGCCACCACCACGGCCGGCCGCCGCGTCCTGCGCGAGTCCCACCGGCGCATGGTGGCCGCGTTCACGCGCGTGGTCGATGACTGGTCGGACGACGACGTCCAAACGCTCACGAGCGGCCTCGAGCGCCTGCGCGACGACTTCGCGCGCCTCGCCGCCGCGCCCTCACACGCCAAGAAGGAGGCCGCCTAGATGGAGGCCATGACACACCGCCAGATCCTCGAAGCCATGTCCGGACTGCTGCTCGGCATGTTCGTCGCGATCCTTTCCAGCACCGTCGTCTCGACCTCGCTGCCACGCATCGTCAGCGACCTCGGCGGCACGCAGTCGGGCTACACCTGGGTCGTCACGGCAACCCTGCTCGCACTGACCGTGAGCACGCCGATCTGGGGCGAGCTCGCCGACCTGTTCGACCGCAAGCTGCTCGTGCAGACCGGGCTGATCATCTTCGTCATCGGCTCGGTGCTCGCCGGGCTCTCCACCTCGATGGGCTGGCTGATCGCCTGCCGCGCGATCCAGGGCCTCGGCGCCGGCGGCCTGACCGCGCTCGTCCAGGTGATCCTCTCCGACCTCGTCTCGCCGCGCGAGCGCGGTCGCTACTCCGGCTACCTCGGCGCCGTCTTCGGCGTCGGCACCGTCGCGGGACCGCTGCTCGGCGGCGTGATCACCGACTCGATCGGCTGGCGCTGGTGCTTCTACATCGGCGTCCCGTTCGCGGTCGCCGCGTTCGTCGTGCTGCAGCAGACGCTCCATCTCCCCCGCCGCCGCCGCGAGGCCAAGCTCGACTACGCCGGCGCCACGCTGATCGCCGGCGGCGCGTCGGCGCTGCTGATCTGGGTCTCGCTCGCCGGCCAGAACTTCGACTGGATCTCGTGGCAGACCGGCGCGCTGGTCGCCGGCGGCGTGGCGCTGATCGTCGCGGCGATCGCGGTCGAGCGCCACGTGCGCGAGCCACTCGTGCCGCTGCAGCTGTTCGGCCACCGCACCGTCGTGCTCGCGGTGATCGCCTCGGTGGCGGTCGGCATCGCGATGTTCGGCACCACGGTCTTCCTCAGCCAGTACATGCAGGTCGCGCGCGGCAAGTCGCCGACCGAGTCGGGCCTGCTGACGATCCCGATGGTCGTCGGCCTGTTCACCGCCTCCGCGGTGATCGGCCGCCGCGTCACGCGCACCGGTCGCTACAAGCAGGTGATGCTCACCGGCACGGGGCTGCTCACCGTCGGCCTCGCGCTGATGGGGACGCTCGACGAGACCACCTCGCTGGTCGAGCTCGGCGCGTTCATGGTGCTCGTCGGCGCCGGCCTCGGGATGCTCATGCAGAACCTCGTGCTGGTCGTGCAGAACGCGGTCGCCCACACCGACATGGGCGCGGGCAGCTCGCTGATCGCGTTCTTCCGCAGCCTCGGCGGCGCCGTCGGCGTCTCCGTGCTCGGCGCCCTGCTGGCGTCGAAGGCGAGCTCGTCGATCGCCGCCGGGCTCGCTGCCGCCGGCGTGAAGGCGGCCGGCGACAGCCACAGCGTGCCCGCCGTCCACGAGCTCCCGCCCGCGGTCGCCCGCATCGTCGAGCACGCCTACGGAAGCGGCATCGCCGAGATCTTCCTCGCCGCCGCGCCGCTCGGGCTCGTCGCGATGATCGCGGTCGCGCTGATGCGAGAGGAGCCGCTCGGCACCAAGAGCGGCATCGAGATCGCTCGCCAAGCCCAGCCGCAGGCGGCGTAGTGATGACCGAGCTCGGAGAGCTGCACCTGCACCGCCTGCTCGTCGCCGTCGACGGCTCCAACACCGCCGAGCTGGCGCTGTCGGCGGCCGTCACGGCGGCGCGCCGCGACAACGCGGCGATCACGCTGCTGGCCGTCACGCCCAACTTCCTCGCCGAGTCGCACCTCTGGACCACCGGGTCGCCGGACCCCAACGCGATGCAGCAGGAGGCCGACGAGGAGGCCGAGCGCCTGCTCAGCGAGACGGTCGACCGGCTGCCTGCCGACATCCCGGTGACCAAGCGCTTGCGCCACGGCAAGGCCGGCCCGGAGATCGTCGCCCAGGCGCGCGAGTGCGACTACGACGCGATCCTGCTCGGCGCCCGCGGCGTCGGCCGCGTGCACGCGCTCGTGGGGAGCGTGAGCAGCTACGTGCTGCACCACGCGG
>DATDKF010000112.1:0-15493 GCA_036520135.1 Solirubrobacteraceae bacterium | reverse complement strand
CGGGTCTCGGCCCGGCCCGTGTCGTAGCCCGCCGGCTCGAGCTCGACCGCGATGTTGACCACGCCGCCGGCGTTGGCGACGAAGTCGGGCACCCAGAGGATGCCGCGGGCGGCGAGCAGCTCGCCGACGTGGTCGGCCGCGAGCTGGTTGTTGGCCGCGCCCGCGATCGCGCGGCAGCGGAGCAGCGGGACGGTCTCGTCATCGAGCACGCCGCCGAGCGCGCACGGCGCGAGCACGTCGACGTCGGCGGTGAGGGCGGTGCTGGGGTCGGTCCAGTCCGCGCCGAGGCGGTCGGCGAGCTCGCGGCGGCCGCCGTCGATGTCGGCGAGCACGAGCTTCGCGCCGCCCTCGGCCAGCAGCTCGGCCAGCGGCCCGCCCACATGGCCCACGCCCACAACCGCGATGCTCCGGCCCTCCAGAGACGCCGACCCGAAGACGCGCTCGCAGGCGACCCGGATCGCCGCCTCGACGCCGAGCGCGGTCCACGGGCTCGGGTCGCCGGACCCGCCGCTCTCCACCGCCAGGCCGCTCACGTGCGAGGTCACCTCGGAGATCGTGCGCATGTCCGGCTCGGAGGTGCCGACGTCCTCGGCCGTGATGTAGGCGCCGTCGAGCGCCGCGACGGTCTCGCCGAAGTCGAGCAGGACGTTGCGGCGGGCCTCGCCGGTCGGGGCGGTCGTGCCCGCGGGCAGCATGATCACGCCCTTGCCGCCGCCCAGCGGCAGGCCGGCGACCGCCGACTTGAAGGTCATCGCCCGCGAGAGGCGCAGCGCATCGCGCACCGCGGCGCGCGTGTCGGCGTACGTCCACATCCGGCAGCCGCCCAGCGACGGGCCGCGCGCCGTCGAGTGCACGGCGACGATCGTGTACAGCCCGGACCGCCGCCCGCGGCGGACGAGCAGTGCCTCGTGGGTGAGCGGCTCGAGGTGATCGATGACTTCGAGCTTATCTCGCCGCCGCTCGATCGCGGCGCGGCGGCGCTCAGTGCTCGGTCGGCGGCGTGCCCGAGCCGGGATCGCCCGGGGTGCCCGTGTCCGCCGGGTCGGTGGTGTCGCCGGAGCCGGACAGGGGCGGGGCCTCGCCGGCGCCGGTATCGGCGGGCGGGGCGGCGGTGTCGGTCGGCGCCTCGGCCGGAGGATCGGGCGCCTGGACCCCGCCGGACGCGGCGTCGTCGACCGGCGGCGGCGCTGCCTCGTCCGCGGGCGTCGTGGTCGTGGCCGGCGGCGGAGTCTTGGTCGCGGCCTCTTCGACCGGCTTCCTCGCCGGCTTCTCGCGGTGCTTGGCGCGGAACTTGGTGGTTACAGGCTTCTCGGGAGCGAACGCCGCCCGTGGTCGCACGATCGCGGCGACGTGCGCGGCCGCGGCCGGCTGCGCCGGGGCGGGCGCCGCCGCCTTCGCGGCCTGCGCGGCGGGCGCCGGCTCGTGGTGCTTGCGCGCGAGGTGGCGCACCTCGACCGCGCCGCCCGCGGCGGTGAGCGCGGCCGTGCATACGACGGCGGCGACCTTGCACGCGGCCACGCCGCCCGCGGCGGCGGCCCCGCCACCGGCGGCCGCCGAGCCACCCGCGGCCGCGCCGCCACCCGCGCCGCCAAGGCCGAGCAGCTTCGCGCCGGCCATCGCCAGCGGGCCGGCGCCGGCCGGGCTGAGCGCGGCGAACGAGCGTCGCATGCTGCGCAGCGCTCCCCGGTACTCGGCGCAGGCGTCGCAGGTGCGCATGTGGCGCCGCGCGCGGCTGGAGGCCTTCACCCCGCGGTCGTGGGCGTCGAGCAGGTCGACCCGGATCTCGGCGCAGTCGGCGTCGCGGGCCTCGGCGGCCTCCACCAGCCCGATCCGCGCGCGCACGAGCAGCGACTTGACCGCCGGCACCGTGACGTCGAGCGCCCCGGCGAGGTCGATGTACGACATGCCGTCGATCTCGCGCATCAGCAGCGCCGAGCGCTGCTGCTCGGGCAGCCGCCCGATGTCGGCCACGAGCCGCGCGAGGTCCTCGCGCCGCTGCGCCTCCTCGATCGGGTCGTGGAGCGGCTTGCGCGAGAGCTCGAAGACGTCGGCGGCAGGCGGGACAGGCCGGCGCAGGTGGTCGATGCAGCGGTTGTGGGCGACGCGGTAGAGCCACGCGCGCACGTTCACGTCGCGCGCGTCGCTCCGCAGCGCGCCGTACGCGCGCACGAACACGTCCTGCAGCACGTCCTCGGCGTCCTGCCGCGGGCCGACGCACAGCATCTGGCGCACGTACGCGAACAGCCGCTGCCGGTAGCGGTCGTGGATTGCGCGGAACGCATCCTCGCTCCCGGCCCGGAACAGCGCCAGCAGCTGCTCGTCGGAGCGCAGCTTCAGCAACGGAGGCCCGATCGGCAACCGGGCCAGACCTGCCGGAGCGTGGAGGGCTGACGCTTCCACTACCGCGACTCTAACTACCAGGACGACGAAGAGTTGCTGAGAATGGTCCCGCAAATGTCTGACCGGCTCGCCATACGCCCGGGCGTGGAGATCCCGTTGACCGAAATCGAACTGCGGACGAGCCGCTCGTCCGGCCCCGGCGGTCAGCACGCCAACGTCACGGCCTCGCGCGTGGAGGCGGTCTTCGACGTCCACGCCTCGACCACGCTGACCGAGGCGCAGCAGGCGCGGATCGCCGCCCGGCTCGGCCCGCGGGTGACCGCCTCGGCCCAGGACACCCGCTCGCAGCGGCGCAACCGCGAGCTCGCCCTCGAGCGCCTCGGCGACCGGCTCGCGGCCGCCCTGGAGGTCGCCCGCCCGCGCCGCGCGACCCGCCCGACCGCGGCCTCCCGGCGCAAGCGCATGGAGGGCAAACGGCGCCGCGGCGAGGTCAAGCGGGCGCGTCGCCGCCCGTCGAGCGACGAGTGAGCACCACAACCTTCGGGCTGCTACGGGGTTAGGATCGCCGCACCCAAGGAGGCCCCTGTTGTGAATCGGACGATCCCGCTGCTGCTCGGAGCCGCGATCGCGCTCCTGATGGCGGCGCCCGCGCACGCCACCCTGACCTACGTGAAAGGCGCGGGCCAAGACGAGTCGAAGGTCTACGTGGCCGACGACGACGGCAAGCACCCGCACCGGATCGGGATCGGCAACTCGCCGGTCGTGTCGCCCGACGGCCGATGGGTCGCCTGGATCGAGCCCGGCGACACGGCGCGCGTGATGATGCGCCTGGCCGACCGCACCCGCAAGGCGCGCGAGGTCGCCAGCTCGAACTTCGCCGGGGAGCTGCGCTTCTCGCCCGACTCCAAGACGCTCGGCCTCATCACCGGCACCCGTCTGTGGGTCTACGACATCCACGACCGCGAGAGCACCAAGGCGGCCTCCGGCAACATCCGCGGCTTCTCCTACTCGCCGGACTCGAAGTCCGTCGTGTTCGGCACGTGCGGCCGCAACGACGCCTTCGACGCGCCGGCCGACCTGTACGCGTTCGAGATCGCGACCAAGCAGCGCACCCGCATCACGCGCGACCGCAAGTCGCTGAACCCGCTGTGGGGCGCGAGCGGGATCGTCCACGACCGGCAGAAGCCACGGCAGGGCGACGCGCCGACCTACAACCTGTTCGAGATCCAGCCCGACGGCGGCAGCCTGCGGCGGATCACCTCGCTGAAGATCACGCCGCTGCTCAGCGGGCTGGTGCCGCTCGAGCTGTCGGCCGACGGCAAGCGCCTGATCGCCGAGCTCATCGGCCAGGACACCAGCGCGGGCTACGCGGTCAACCCGCGGACGGGGTCGGTCCGCCCGTTCACGCCCGGCAAGTTCGAGAACGGCTTCGTGGCCGCCAACCTGACGGCCGACGGCAATACCGTCCTCGGGCACACCGGCGGTCCGGACCCGACGAACCGCCACAACGTCGTGACGATGCCCTACGGCGGCGGCAAGGCGAAGGTGCTCGTCCGCAAGGCCTACGACCCCGATTGGAGCCTCTAGGGCTGGGTAGCCCCAGCTCTATGACGCGCTACTTCTACGGCGCCTCGCACGAGGAGTTCCCGCCTGAAGCGCTGCTGCGGCACGTCGTCGCCGCCGAGCGCGCGGGCTTCGACGGCATCGGCGCCTCCGACCACCTTCAGCCCAAGAACAACTCGGCGGCGAACGTCGAGCGGGCGATCGACGTGCTCGGCGGACAGGTGCTGCCGGCGCTACGCGGAGCCCGCGTCTAGGGCGCGCTCGAACCCCGCGTTCCGGAACGCGCCGCGGGGATCGAGCCGCTCCGCCAGGCGGAGGAAGTCGCCGCGGCGCGCGTAGAGGTGGCCGGGGCTGCCGAGGAACAGCTTGCCCCAGTGCGGGCGGGCCTCGAACGGCTCGAGCGCGGCCTCGACCTCCGCGAGCACGCCGGCGACGGCGTCCGGCTCGCGCGCCCAGGTGAAGTGGATCCCGACCGTGTCCTGCTCGTACTGCGGGCTCAGCCACAGCCGGTCGGCGGCGATCGTGCGCAGCTCGGTGACCTGCAGGACCGGCTGCACGCTCGCGGCCAGCGCGCGCACCGCCTCGATGGCGCCGATCGCGTGGCGGCGCGGCACCTGGAACTCGGACTGCAGCTCCTCGCCGGCGCTCGGCGTGAAGCCCATGCGGAAGTGCGGCAGCCGGTCCCACCACGGCCCGGGCACGCCGCGCTGGGCGGTGCAGTTGACCGGGTCGATGCCGGGGATCGGGTGCCGGTCGACCGGCGCGGGGCGGACGCCGAGCAGCTCGTGCGGCCCCTCGTCGCGGCTCTTGACCCAGACCGACGACGTGTCGCCCCAGAGCGTGAAGACGCTGACGCTGTATCCGCTGGCCGTTATCGCGTCGAAGTCGCCGAGCAGCGCGTCCCACGTGAGGCCCTCGAACACGCGCTGGCGCACCTCGTAGAAGGGCTCGACGTCGAGCGTGATCCGCGTCACCGCGCCGAGCGCCCCGAGCGCGACGACCATGCCGTCGAAGTCGGGTTCGCCGCGCGCGGCCCGGACGAGCTCGCCGGTCGACGTGACGAGCTCGAGCGCGGCCACGGCGGTCGCGAGGTTGCCGTTGCGGTCGCCCGAGCCGTGCGTCGCGGTCGCGACCGAGCCGGCGACGGTCGTGTGCGGCAGCGAAGCGAGGTTGTGCAGGGCGAGCCCTTCGCGGTCGACGATCGCCGCCAGGTCGCCGTAGCGGAGCGCGCCGCCGAACGACACCTGCCCGCCGGAGATCTCGACGTCCTGCGGCAGGGCGTCGAGTGAGACGAGCTCGTCGGAGTCGGCGATGTCGCTGAACGTGTGGCGCGACCCGAGCACGCGGATCCGCGGCGCGCGGGCGACGATCTCGCGCAGCTCCTCCACCGTCGCGGGCCGGTGCAGCTCCCGCGCGCAGTACGCGTAGCTTCCGGCCCAGTTGGTCCCGAGCGCCATCGTTCCCGCAGACTACGGGGCATGCCGCTGCAGAACCGCGTCACGCCGCTGAGCGAGCTGATCGCCAACCCGGCCCGCGGGCTCGTGTACGGCAACCGCGGCTGCCTGCACGACGCCCAGGGCCGCATCCGCCGCCACCACAACGGCCGCCGCTGGATCGCCTGCCGCCTGCGTTTCAAGGACTGGCACCGCTCGGCACTGCTCCAGCCTGCCCGCTTCACCGAGCTGTTCTTCCTGGACGAGGCGACCGCGTTCGCCGCCGGCCACCGCCCGTGCGCACTCTGCCGCCGCGCGGACTACGACCGCTTCCTGGCGCTGGTCGGCGCGCGCGGCGCGGACGAGATCGACCGGCGGCTGCACGCCGAGCGCGGCCGGCCCCGCGAGGCGGACGACCTGCCGGACGGCGCGTTCGTCCTGCGCGACGGCGCGCCGTGGCTCATCCGCGGCGGCGAGCTGCTGCGGTGGACGCCGGCGGGCTACGCCGACCGAGTGCCGCGGCCGTCAGGGCGTGCGGTCTGCGTCACCGCGCCGACCCTCGTCGGCGTCCTGCGCGCCGGCTGGCACGGCGCCGTCCCGCTCCTGCATCCAACGGCTGAGCCCGGCGCGGGCCTCGCGGTGGACCCGTAGGCCCAGCTGCGGCGTCCAGCCGAGCCAGAGGCCCGACGGGCCGAGCGCCTGGCGCGACCAGCGCCAGAAGCTGAACTTGTCGACGTGCTCGGCGATCAGGCCGTCGGCGAAGCGGAACCGGGCGCGGACCTCGTTGACCACGGGCCGGCCCGTCTGGGCGAACGTGTACCGGGCGATCCAGCGCGCCGAGCCGGTCGACCCGTCGGCCTCGTGCTCGGCGAGCTCCACGCGCAGGTCGGCGGCGCGGCCGGTCAGCATGCGCCACATCGCGCGCGTCTGATCGCCGTCGAGCCACCCGAACACCGGATCGGAGAAGCGCGCATCGGGCGCGTAGCACGCGGCCATGGCGTCGCCGTCACGGCGGTCGAACGCCGCGTAGAACCGCTCGATCAGCTCGTCCATGGGCGCACCCTCGCAGATCTAACATGCAGCCATCGCCGTCGCCCCAGCCCCACCGCAGCTCGACCTCGCGGTCCTCGACCGCGTGCAGCAGCGCGTGCTGTGGCTGGCGACCGCGATCGTGCACCACGCGAACCGGGTCAGGCCGAACGCGTCCGGCGTGAAGGTCGGCGGCCATCAGGCGTCGAGCGCGTCGATGGTGTCGCTGATGACCGCGCTGTGGTTCGCGATCCTCGAGGCGCCCGACCGCGTGAGCGTGAAGCCGCACGCGTCGCCGGTGCTGCACGCGATCAACTACCTGCTCGGCCGGCTCGACCGCGAGTACCTGACCACGCTGCGCCAGTTCGGCGGCCTGCAGTCGTACCCGTCGCGGACGAAGGACCCGGACCCGGTCGACTACTCGACCGGCTCCGTCGGGCTCGGCGCGACGGCGCCGATCTGGGGCGCGCTCGCGCACCGCTACGTCGCCGGGCACTTCGACGTCCCGGTCGGCGGCCGCCAGATCGCGCTGATCGGCGACGCCGAGCTCGACGAGGGCGCCTGCTGGGAGGCGATCGCCGACCCGATGGTGGCCAAGCTCGGCGAGGTCATGTGGGTGATCGACCTCAACCGCCAGTCGCTCGACCGCGTAGTGCCGGACATCGCCGCCGGGCGCCTCGCGTCGATGTTCGAGGCCGCCGGCTGGCACGTGGAGTTGGTCAAGTACGGGCCGCGGCTGCAGCGGCTGCCCGCGCTGCGCGAGCGCATCGACGCAATGCCCAACGAGGAGTACCAGAGGCTGCTGCGCGCCGACGCGCGCGAGCTGCGCGAGCGGCTCGAGGTCGGCGTGCTGCCCGGCGACGACGCCGAGCTGCTGGCCGCATTCCGCGACCTCGGCGGCCACGACCTGGCCGCGCTCATCTCCGCCTTCCGCGCCGCCGACGCGGTCCGCGACCGCCCGACCGTCGTCTTCGCCTACACGATCAAGGGCTGGAAGCTGCCGACAGAGGGCCATCCCGCGAACCACTCCGCGCTCTTGTCCGCCGAGCAGTTCGCCGAGCTGGCGGCGGCGCTCGGCACCGATCCCGACGACCCGTGGGCGGGCTTCGGCGAGGGCACGCCGGAGGCCGAGCTGTGCGGCGCCGCGGCAGCGCGGCTGCGGCGCGAGCCGGTCCCTCCGGTCGAGCCGCCGGCCGTCCCGGCGAGCCTCGGGCGCGAGCACCGCGGCCGCGAGTCCACTCAGCAGGCGTTCGGGCGCTTCTGGGTCGACCTCGAGCGCGAGGCGCCCGAGGTGGCAAAGCGGGTCGTGACGGTCTCTCCCGACGTCGGCACCTCGACCAACCTCGGCGGCTGGATCAACAAGGCCGGCATCTGGTCGATCGGCGACCGCATCGACTGGTTCGCCGACGACACCGACACGCTCGTGCGCTGGCGCGAGAGCGACCACGGGCAGCACGTCGAGCTGGGGATCGCCGAGGTCAACCTCGTCGGTCTGCTCGGCGAGCTGGGGGCGACGTGGTCGCGCGACGGCCAGCCGCTGCTCCCGGTCGGCACGATCTACGACCCGTTCGTCGCCCGCGCGCTGGAGCCGTGGTCGTTCGGGATCTACGCCGGCGGCCAGTCGATCCTCGTCGGCACGCCGAGCGGCGTCACGCTCGGGCCTGAGGGCGGCGCGCACCAGTCGGTGATCACGCCGTCGATCGGGATCGAGCAGCCGGGCTGCGTCGCCTGGGAGCCCGCCTTCGGGCGCGACTTCGAGTGGACCTTCCTGCACGCGCTGTCGCGGCTCGGCCGCGAGGACGGGAGCTCGGCGTACTTCCGGCTCTCGACGCGGCCGATCGACCAGTCGCTCGCCGCCGACGCCGATCCCGCGCACGTGCTCGCCGGCGGCTACCGGCTACGCGACGGCTCGCGGCTGACGATCGCGGTCATGGGCGCGCTCGTGCCCGAGGCGATGGAGGCGGCCGAGGAGCTCGGCGCGTCGGTCGTCTGCATCACGAGCGCCGACCTGCTGTTCCGCGCGTTCCAGGCGCGCGCAGGGCTGGCCGAAGGCGACCCGTCGATCCTCGACGCGCTGTTCCCGGAGCCGCTCCCGATCGTCTCGCTGCTCGACGGCCACCCGCACACGCTGAGCTTCCTGGCGGCGATCCACGGCGTCCCGATGACCTGCCTCGGCGTGCAGCGGTTTGGCCAGTCGGGCGACATCGGCGAGCTGTACGAGCACCACCAGATCGACGCCGAGTCGGTGATCGGCGCGGCCCTGGACCTCCTCGATTAGTGCACGACGTCGCGGTCGCGGGGGGCGGGATCGTCGGCCTCGCCACGGCGAGGGCGCTCGCGCTGCGCGGGCGCAGCGTCGTGCTGCTCGAGCGCGGGCCGCGGCTCGGGGAGCACCAGACGACCCACAACAGCGGGGTGATCCACGCCGGCATCTACTACGCGCCCGGCTCCCTGAAGGCGCGGCTCTGCGTGGAGGGCGCGGCCGCGCTGTACGAGTACTGCGCCGCCAACGGGATCGACGCGCAGCGCTGCGGCAAGCTCGTCATCGCGGTGCGCGACGCGGACCTGCCGCGCCTCGACGAGCTCGAGCGGCGCGCCCGCGCCAACGGCGTGCAGGACCTGGCGCGGCTCGGGCCGCACGAGATCCCGGCGGTCGAGCCCGCCGCGCGCGGCCTGTCCGCCCTGCACTCGCCGCACACCGGGATGGTCGACTTCGGCGCCGTCGCCGCCGCCTACGCGCGCGACCTCGAGCAGCACGGCGGGGAGATCCGCCGCGGGGCCGCCGTGCGCGCGCTGGTCGAGCGCGAGGACCGCGTCGAGGCCGTGCTGGCCGACGGCGCGCGCGTGCCGGCGGCGCGCGCGATCGCCTGCGCCGGCGCGTGGTCGGACCGGCTCGCGCTCGCCTCCGGCGCGCGGCCGGACGTCCGGATCGTGCCGTTCCGCGGCGCGTACCTGCGGCTGCGCCCGGAGCGCGCGGACCTCGTCCGCGGCCAGATCTACCCGGTCCCCGACCCCGCGCTCCCGTTCCTCGGGGTGCACCTGTCGCGCACGGTCGGCGGCGACGTGCTGGTCGGCCCGACCGCCCTGCTCGCGCCGACCCACGTCGACCTGCGTGCGACGCTGCGCTGGCCCGGCACCTGGCGCGTCATGCGCCGGTGGTGGCGCACCGGCGTCACCGAGATCGCCCACGCGCTCAGCCGCGGACTGCTGATGCGCGAGGCGTCCCGCTTCGTGCCCGCGCTCGGCGCGCAGGACGTCCGGCCCGGCCCGCACGGCTACCGCGCTCAGGCGGTCGGCCGCGACGGCGCGCTGGTCGACGACTTCCTCGTCGCCAGGACCGGGCGCGCCGTGCACGTGCTCAACGCGCCGTCACCGGCCGCCACCGCCTCGCTCGCGATCGCGGAGCTGATCGCGAGCGAGGTGACGTGATTCACGCAGGCTGCGGCGCGAGCGCGGCGTGCGGCGGCTCGTCCGCCGGGATCTCCGCGGCGGCGCCGTAGCGGCGCGAGATCAGCACACCTGCGGCGACGGCCCCCGCGAGCGCGAGCGCGCCGCCCGCCCACAGCGCGTCGTGCAGGCCGCTGACGTACGTCGCGGCTGAGCCGCCGAACGCGTGCTCGGCGGGGATCAGCGCGCCGAGGGCGGCGACGCCGACCGCGATGCCGGCCTGGCGGAACGTGTCGTTCACGCCCGCGGCGAGGCCGCTCTGCTCGACCGGCGCCGAGCTGAGCGCGACGTTCGTGACGGCGGGATTGAACAGGCCGGTGCCGATGCAGGCGACCAGCACGCCGGGCAGCGTGGCGGTCCAGGACGAGGTCTCGTCGGCGAGCGTCAGCAGTCCCATGCCGACGGCGACGAGCGCGAGCCCGACGCCGATCATCGTGCGCGCGGGGACCTTGGCGCCGAGCTGCGCGGTGGCGCCCGAGACGAACAGCATCGCGAGCGTGCCCGGCAGGTACACGAGCCCGGCCTCGATCGCCGACAGGCCGAGGATCTGCTGCAGGTACAGCGTGGTGTACATGAAGACCGCGAAGAACGACGCCGAGATGGCGAACGCCGCGACCTGCGCGCCGGTGAACGACGCGTTGCGGAACAGCCGCATCGGCAGCATCGGCTCGCGCACGCGCAGCTCGACGATCACGAACGCGATGAGCGCGACGGCCGCGCCGATCAGCTCGGCGACGATCGCGTCACTCGTCCACCCCTGCTCGTTGCCGCGCAGGAGCGCCAGCACGAGCAGGCCGAGCCCGGCGGTCAGCGTGACCTGGCCGAGCCAGTCGATGCGGCGGGCGTGCGGGTCGCGCGACTCCTGGACGAACGTGCGCGTCACCCACAGGCAGAAGAGGCCGATCGGCAGGTTCACGAGGAAGATCCACTGCCAGTCGAGGCCGCTCGTGAGCAGCCCGCCGACCAGCGGGCCGACGGCGAACGAGGCGCCGATCGTCGCGCCGTAGGCGGCGAGCGCGGCGCCGCGCTCACGGGCGCCCGGGAACGCGTGCGCGAGCAGCGCGAGCGAGACGGCGAACATGATCGCCGCGCCGACGCCCTGCACCGCGCGCGAGGCGTTGAGCATCGTGATGTCCTGGGCCAGGCCGCAGGCCAGCGACGCGGTGGTGAACAGCGCGAGGCCGAACATGAAGACGCGGCGACGACCGAGGCGGTCGGCCAGCGAGCCGGCGGTCAGCACCGTGCTGGCGAGGGCCAGCGTGTACGCGTCGACGACCCACTGCAGGCCGCTCAGGCCCGTGTCGAGGTCCTCGGCGATCCGCGACAGCGCCGTGTTCACGACGGCGATGTCAAGCATCAGCATCGCGGTGGCCGCGCAGACGACCACGAGCGTCCAGCGTTGGATGTTCATTGGGGAACGGCTCCGAATCGGGGAGGGGAAGGGGAGGATGCGTGCAGCATCACTCCGTCGACGCATTTCGGCATCAGGGAATTCCCCAGTCGGCTCATGGTGTGGTTGTCCGCACTTTGTGCCGCGGCTCCTGCGGCTACTTTCGGGGGTCGGTCGTGACTGACGAGACCACCCACATGCACGAGAGGCGACGGTGGCTGGCGCTGTACGTTCTGTGCCTCGGCAGCCTGATGATCGTTCTCGACGCGACGATCGTGAACGTCGCGCTGCCCTCGATCCGGGACGATCTGGGCTTCTCGCAGACGTCGCTGGCGTGGGTCGTCAACGCCTATCTCCTCACGTTCGGCGGCTGCCTGCTGCTCGGCGGACGGCTCGGTGACCTCTACGGCGGGAGGCGCCTGTTCCTGTTGGGGATCGCCCTGTTCACGCTGGCCTCGCTGTGCTGCGGGCTGGCGACGACCCAGGGCACGCTCATCGCGGCGCGGGCGGTGCAGGGCGTCGGCGGAGCGATCGCGTCGGCCGTGTCGTTGTCGCTGATCATGACGTTGTTCACCGCGCCGTCCGAGCGCGCAAAGGCGATGGGAGTGTTCGGCTTCGTCGCCTCCGGCGGCGGCTCGATCGGCGTGCTCCTCGGCGGCGTCCTGACCGACATCCTCGACTGGCACTGGATCTTCCTCGTGAACCTGCCCATCGGCGTGGTGGTGGCCCTGCTGTCGAGGCGGTTGCTGCCGGCCGACGGCGTCGCGCACCGCGGTCAGCTCGACGTCGCGGGGGCGGTCACCGTGACGGCCTCGTTGATGCTCGCGACCTACGCGATCGTCAATGGCAACGACAACGGCTGGACGTCGGGCGAGACCATCGGCCTGCTGATCGGCGCCGCGGCACTGCTGGCGACGTTCATCGCGATCGAGGCGCGCGTCCCCGCGCCGCTGATGCCGCTACGGCTGCTCGGCCTGCGTAACGTCGCCGTCGCGAACGTCGTCGGCATGCTGTGGGCGGGCGCGATGTTCGCGTGGTTCTTCATGTCGGCGCTGTATCTGCAGCTCGTGCTCGGCTACTCGCCGCTGGAGGTCGGGCTGGCGTTCTTGCCGTCGAATGTGATCATGGGCATCCTGTCCATCGGCGTCTCGGCGAAGCTCGTCATGCGCTTCGGCTTCCGGCGCCCGCTCGCCGCTGGGCTGGGGCTTGCCACCGCCGGCCTGCTCCTGTTCGCGCGCGCGCCCGTCGACGGCGAGTTCCTGGTGGACGTCCTGCCGAGCATGGTCCTTCTGGGCGTCGGCGCGGGTATCGCCTTCAACCCGGTCCTGATGGCCGCGATGAGCGACGTGGAGCCCCAGGAGTCCGGCCTGGCGTCGGGCCTCGTCAACACGTCGTTCATGATGGGCGGCGCGCTTGGTCTCGCGGTGCTTGCGAGCGCCGCCACCGCGCGGACGGACGACCTCGTGGCCGCAGGCAGCGATCGGCTCTCCGCGCTCGTCGGCGGCTACCACGTGGCCTTCCTGGTCGGGGCGGCGTTCGCCGTCCTGGCGGCCACGATCGGCGCATCGCTGCTGCGCACGCGGCTCGCGCCCGCCGGGCATGAGAGCGGCCCGGTCGGCGACGTGGCAGTCGCTGACGCGCAATAGCGCCGATGCCCGGCGAGATGATCGACGTCGCGACGCCGGACGGCGTCGCCGACGCCTACCTCGCGCGGCCCGACGACGAGCCCCATCCGGCCGTCCTGCTCGTGATGGACGCGTACGGCCTGCGCCCGCAGATCGAGCGGATGGCCGACCGGATCGCGGCGCAGGGCTACGTCGTGCTCGCGCCGAACGTCTTCTACCGGGCCGGGCGCTCGCCGGTCGTCTCGCTCGAGGGCCTTGACGATCCCGACCGGCGCGGCGAGGTGTTCGCGCGGGCGATGCCGCTGATCCGCGCGCTGACGACCGAGCGGATCGTCAGCGACGGCGGCGCCTATCTCGACCGGCTCGAGCAGGCCGGCCGCGGCCCCGTCGCGATCACCGGCTACTGCATGGGCGGCCGGGTCGGCTGGCGCATCGCCGCCGCCTACCCGGAGCGGGTCGCGGCCCTCGGCGCCTTCCACGTCGGCGGCCTCGTGACCGATGGCGAGGACAGCCCGCACCGCAGCGCCGGCGATCTCGACGCCGAGGTCTACCTGGGCTATGCCGACAACGACAGGAGCATGCCTGCCGAGGCGATCGCCGAGGTCGACCATGCGCTCGACGCGGCCGGCGTCCCCCACCGCTCCGAGGTCTATCCCGGCGCCGCCCACGGCTACACGATGGCCGACACGCCCGCCTACGACGAGGCCGCCGCCGAGCGCCACTACACGGAGCTGTTCGCGTTGCTCGATCGCACCGTCGCGCGATAGCGTCGCGTCCACGGCCCCGAACGGCACACCCGCGTTGCAGGCCTCGCACGCCGACGACCGCGTGCTTGGTCTCACGCGCGCCGGGATCTGGGTCCTGCTGGTCCTCGCGGCGGCGAATGGCCTGTTCCTCTACCTCCTTCCCGGCCGCGCCGACACCGACTACGCCTGGGCGATCAAGCCGCCGGTGAACGCTGCGTTCATCGGCGCCGGGTTCCTGGCCGGCACGC
This sequence comes from Solirubrobacteraceae bacterium, assembly GCA_036520135.1. Lineage (GTDB taxonomy): Bacteria > Actinomycetota > Thermoleophilia > Solirubrobacterales > Solirubrobacteraceae > DASSUW01. The sequence goes on along the minus strand of DATDKF010000112.1, from coordinate 1,672 downwards.
TCGCGACCGCCTTGGTGCTGGCGACCGCCACGCGCTGGCGCACGTTCTCGACGCTGCCGCCCGCCTTATGGGTGCTCGCGAGCACCCTGCTCGCGGCGACGATCATCCACCAGGACCGGTTCAAGTGGGACTACCCGCCGACGTGGGTGTGGGCGCTCGTCTACGCCGGCGTCCCGCTGGCCGTGCCGCTGCTCGTCGCCCGCCAGCGGCGCGTCGCCGACGCTGAGCCGCGGGCCGATCCGCGGCTGCGGGCCGTCCGGATCCTCTCCGCGATCGCCGGCGTCCCCCTGCTCGCCGGCGCCGTCGCGCTGTTCCTGGCGCCGGTCGCGCTCGGCCAGCACTGGCTGTGGCCGCTGACGCCGCTGCTCGCCCGCGCCGTCGCCGCCTGGTACGGGCTGTTCGCGACGATGCTGATCAGCTGCGCCGTCGGGCTGAGGCGCCCGGCCGAAGCGATCATCCCGTACGCGACGTTGGCCGCGTGGAGCGTGCTGCTGCTCGCGCTGCCGCTCCTGCACCCGGACGACGTGAGCGGCGGCGGCCTCTGGATCGCGCTGATGCTCGTGCTGCTCGGCCTGTCGGCGTTTGCGCTGCGCGTCGCGCTTCCCGACCGGACCCGGCTCTAATCGGTCGCCAGCACCTTCCGCGGCTCGGCTTCCGCCGCGGCGGCCGCGGCGGCATCGCGCTCGCGGAACCAGGCGTCGCCCTCGATCGAGAAGTCCGGCACCACCCTGTCCAGCCAGCCGGGGAACCACCAGTTCGAGCGGCCCAGCAGCGTCATCACGGCGGGGACGAGTAGGCAGCGCACGAGCGTCGCGTCGACCGCCACCGCCACGCCCATGCCGACGCCGAACTGCTTGACGGTCGGATCGCCGTTGATCACGAAGGCGAAGAACACGCTCACCATGATCAGCGCAGCCGAGGTGATGACGCGCCCGGTGTGCGCGACGCCCTCGATCACCGCCTCACGGTTGTCGCGCGTCCGGTCCCAGGCCTCCTTGATGTGGGTCATCAGGAAGACCTCGTAGTCCATCGAGAGGCCGAAGAGAATCGCGAACATCATCAGCGGCACGAAGCTGACGATCGCCACCTCGTCCTGCAGCCCGACGATGCCGACGCCCCAGCCCTTCTCGAACACCGCGGTGACGACGCCGAACGCGGCGCCGATCGAGATCAGGTTCATGAGCCCCGCCGTCAGCGGGATCACGACCGACCGGAAGGCCAGCAGGAGCAGCAGGAAGCTGAGGCCGACGACGACCGCGATCGTCACGATCAGCCGTCCCGAGATCTCGTCGGCGAGGTCCACGTAGCCGGCCGTCGTCCCGCCGACGTCGGCGGTCATGCCCGTGCCGCGGGTGGCCTGCGGGATGGTGTCGTCCCGCAGCCGCCGCACGAGCTGCTCGGTCGCGCGGTCGGACGGCCCCGTCGACGGCGTGACGTTGAGGATCGCGGCGGTGCCGGCCGAGTTGACGACCGGCTGCGACACCGCCGCGACTCCGGCGGTCTTCGCGATGTCGGTGCGCAGGGACTGCAGGCGCGGGTCGCTCGCCTTCTGCGTCGCGGGCTGCGCGGAGAGGTCGACGCTGACCAGCAGCGGCCCGTTGGCGCCGACCCCGAACCCCGCCGTCAGCCCGTCGTACGCCTGGCGCGACTCGGTGCTGGTCGGGAGCGCGCC
>DATDKF010000111.1:0-7005 GCA_036520135.1 Solirubrobacteraceae bacterium | reverse complement strand
CGCGTCTGCGCAGGCTGGAGTCGGGAGCGACGAGCACTTCGATGCCGTCGCTGGCGACCGCTTCGATCCGGCGCTGATGCCAGTAGCCGGCGTCGGCGAGCACAACGTCCGGGTCGCCGAGCTCGACTGGTGCGCAACTCGCGTTGCGCGGCGCGGACCATCGGTTCGAGGTGTCCGAAGTCGGCGAGTCGGTGGTGAGGCCACTACGCCGGATCGCACGCACCCACAACGGTAGTTTCGGCGCGGCGACGGTAACGTTGGTTTTTGCTCGCGCCGTGAAGAACTGAGCGTGGTGGAGGCAGCGAGGTTGTCGAATCGGGAGTTGGCATTTCGGCCGGTCGATGATTGGCGGGAGCGGCGACGACTTCGCAGACTCGCGACTCGGGACACTCCCGAGAAAGTCGCCGAGGATGCCCGGCGTGCGCGCCGGTGCCCGTCACGACGCATCCGGTCGTCCGCGGAACCTGCTCTGTTTACGGCCGTCGCCCTGTGGCTGTGGCGGGGCCCGCTCCACTGATTCAGCGCAGTCGGCGGGCGTTCAGCGAGAGGCGTTGCCTGAGCGCACCCGCTCGGCGTTGCTCGAGGTCATCGAGGGGCATCCGCATCGCCGCGCCGCTTCCCGGGCCGGTGAACGTGACCGCAGCGTCGAAAGCAGGCACCACCCGCGCCCCTGGCGCGAGGACGCACGAGCGTGGCGCCGAAGTCGTCGACCACGCGGCGCAGCGGCGAGAGTACGTCCCAGAGCCGCTCGACCGCTCGGGAGGAAGCGTCCGTAGCATGCCTTCATGGACATCTGCAACCTGTTCGGCGAGCAGGATTGCGACAGCGAGAACGATCGCCCCGGATATCGGCACAGAACCACTGTGATCGGGAAGCGACTGGGCGCCGCTTTTCTGGGAGGCAGCCTGTATGAGCTGCCGCCAGGCGAAAAAGACCTGGCCGTATCACGACGAGGTCGGCTGTGAGGAGTGGCTGATCGCGGTTTCGGGGCGGCCCACCTTGCGCGGGCCGGATGGCGAGCGGGATCTCGCTCCCGGTGACGTCGCGGTGTTTCCGGAGGGCCGGCGGGCGGCCACCAGGTGATCAACCGCTCGGAGGAGCTCTGCCGCGTCCTCATTCTCTCCTCCAAGTCACCGCTCGCCATCGTCCACTATCCGGACAGCGGCAAGGTCGGCCTCTGGTCGCAGTCGGAGGGCTATCAGGCGATGCTCAAGCGTGAGCCGCGGCTCGACTATTGGGACGGCGAGACTTAACGCAGCGGGCGTCGTCCCGACCTCGGCTACGGAGCCAAATCAGCACCCGCAACAACCGGATTCTCCGGGTCGGGGTCCGGGAAGCGCCGGTGGGCGAGGTTGAGGAAGGCGCGCGGCGGGGGAGATGGTCGCGCGGTTCCAGGCGAGCGCGGTGCGGCGTTCGAGTCGTGATCGGGTGATCCGCACGAAGCCGAGCCCTCGGCTGGGAGGAACCCAGCGAAGGGAAAGCTTGACACGCCGAAGACCCTTGCCCGACTCCTCCTCGAGACGCGGCGGCCACCATCGCTGGACCGGTTCGACCAACCGTATTGCAGCGCCTATTGGGCTGCAACCGATCGGGCGCGCCGCGGCCGCTTCTCTACCGAGCGGCGGGACGGAGCCGAGCGCGCACTGCCGCCTTCGGCCTGCCAGCGAGCGTCTCGCGACCATCGGCGACATGCCCGCTCCGGACGCGCGGCCGCCAGCCATGACGGTCGTCGGCGGCGTGGCGCACGACTGCGACGATCTCATCGACACCCGGCGGGTCGGCCGGGTAGCGCAAGCCCTTGTTGCGAGGCGCGCGCCCGGCGTGATAGCCCGGCAGGACCGCTGGCGAGCGGCGCCGGCCCGCCGCACGACCAGGAACGACATGGTCATGGGACCTCCTCCCATCGGACAGCAGATACAGGCGCTGCCTTACACGGCTGGGGGAGGCCGGGCTACCGCTCGCCTTGCGCAACCGAGGTCGGCCGATCCAGGGCCAGGTGCCGCGAGACGACCGGTCCTCGTCCCTTGCGAACGTCCGCAGCGCCGCGGCGGAGACGACCGCGCCCAGGGAAATGCAGCATCGGTCTTTTAGGGTCCGAATGCGGCGGCCGCGGCTTCGGCGAGTTCCTCGGGCGGCACGTCGCGCAGACGCTGCGCGATCGCCCAGCGGTGGCCGAAGGGGTCGACGATCTGCCCGTGCCGTTCGCCCCAGAACGTGTCCTGCAGGGGCTGGTGGACCACGGCACCAGCGGCGATGGCCTGTTGCCAGAGAGCGTCGGCGTCGTCGGTGGCGATGTGCAGCGCGCCGTAGGTGCCACCGACCGCCAGCGGCGACAAGACATCGAGCTCGAGGAACTCGTCCGCGATCATCACGACGGAGTCGCCGAATCGCAGCTCGATCTGCATGAACCGGCCGTCGGGCAGCCCGATCCGGGTGCCGGCCGTGGCGCCGAGCGCCTGCCGGTACCAGTCGGCCGCGCGGGCGGCGTCGCGGACGACGATATGCGGGGTGACCGTGCTCACGGGACGCTCCTTGTCGGTTTGCTGGACTGCGCGTTCACCGCGACTGCTGTGCCGGGCCACCCGGCGCGGGCGGGCGCCCCGTCGGGATGTGCGCGTGCGAGAGGGAGGTCACGCTACGGGACCCAGGGTCGGCGGTGGTCGTCGATGAGCTCGCGGGTGTCGCCGTAGGCGAGCCGATCGGCGTCGAAGTCGTGCGGGAACCCGAGCTCGATCCGGCTGACGGCGTCCAACCGTGCCAGCTCGTCTGCCGACAGCTGCAGCTCAAGCGCCGCGAGGTTGTCCTCGAGTTGCTCGCGTGTGCGCGCGCCCAGGATCGGCACGATGGTCGCGCGAGACTGCTGGGCGCGCACCCAGGCGATCGCGACCTGCGACGCGCGGGCCTCCCGCTCGGCGCCGATCGCGTTGACGACGTCGACGATCCGGAGGTTGCGCTCGGTCAGCAGCCGATCAGCCTGCCCGGCGACGGTCTCCAGGCGCGTGCCCGTCGGACGCTCACGGCCACCGCCGTAGCGCCCAGTGAGCAACCCACCACCCAACGGCCCCCACGTCGTGACCGTCAGCTCCAGCGCCTGGGCCATCGGCAGCAGGTCACGCTCGACGGCACGCTCGACGAGGCTGTAGGGGACCTGCAGCCCCGCGAATGGCGTCCAGCCGCGCAGCTGCGCCAGCGTGTTGGCCCCGCAGACGATCCACGCCGGCGTGTCCGAGATTCCCACATAGAGGACCTTTTCCGCGCGCACCATGTCATCCAGCGCCCGCATCAGCTCCTCGACCGGGGTGAGGGCATCCCAGATGTGCACCCACAGGACGTCGACATACTCCGTCCCTAGGCGGTTCAGGCTGGCCTCCAGCGATTGCACCAGGCTCTTGCGATGGCTGCCCCCGGCGTTGGGATCGGCCCGGCGCTGGTTGAGCACGTACTTGGTGCACAGCACCCAGCGGTCGCGTTCTGAGCCGATGAGCTCGCCGACGATCCGCTCGCTCTCGCCGTGCGTGTAGTGGTTGGCCGTGTCGATGACGTTGCCGCCCGCCTGCGCGTAGGCGTCGAGCATGCGAGCGCACTCCTGCGCCGAGGCGCCCCACCCCCACTGCTCGCCGAACGTCATCGCGCCGAGCGCCAGCTCGGAGATGCGGAGGCCAGTCCGCCCGAGCAGCTTGTAGCGCATGGTCATGTGCCGCGGCACACCTGCGCACGGCGCCGCGGCGGCACGCCGGGCCCGACGACGATCGGGCGCTGACCCGTTCTATGGTGCGTAGGCGGCGCCGAGGCCGTCGCCGGTCGCTTGGCGCGGTGGAGGTCTGCGGCAGCGCGCAGGTCCTGGATCTGGGCCGCGGCCAGCTCGCGGGCCAGGACAGGGTGGAGGGGAGTCATGGGTGCCTTTGTTGGCAGGTGTCGATGGCTGATCGCATGGTGCGCCCCGGGTGGCCGAACTGTCTATGACCCGAACGCCGCGATCCTTGCGCGCGCGTCTACCGAGAACATCTACGGCGGACGAGTGGGACGTCGGGCAAGACGAGCCGGATGTCCGGACGGCACGAACCCGCTCCGGCTGGGCAGCGTCAGCGAGGCGGGCAACTCACGCCCCCGCACGAAAGGCTTACGGCCGGCGCGCGCCCCCCGGCGAGCTGCCGGTGACGCGCTTGAAGGCGCGGCTGAACGCCGCGAGCGACCCGTATCCCACCCGGTAGGCCACTTCCCCCGGCGACATGCCCTCGTCGCGCAGCATGGAAGTCGCCAGCCGCATCCGGTGCTCGGCCAGGTACGCCATCGGCGAGTCGCCCGTCAGCTCGGCGAACCGCTGCGCAAACGCCGCGCGCGAGAGATGCGCCACCTGCGCCAGCGACGCCACCGTCCACGCCCGCGCCGGGTCCCGGTGCATCGCCGCCAGCGCCCGGCCGACGTGCTCGTCGCGAAGCGCCCGCAGCCATCCCTGGTGCGCATCCGGGCTGGACTCGATCCAGCAGCGGATCGCCTGCAATAGCAGCACGTCGCACAGGCGCGTGATGATCGTCTCGCCGCCAGGGCGCGGGATCGCCGCCTCGGCCGCCAGCGCACGCAGTGTTGCCTGCACCCACTCGTCCGCCGGATTGCCACTGCGCCCGATCAACAGCACGGCGGGCAGCAACGACACCACCGGATGATCCGGTGACCCTAGCCGCGCGCCGGCTGAGAGCACCAGCGCGCCTTCGCCGCCGCCTCCGTGGCGCAGCTCGACCGGGTGTGACAGCTCGGGAACCGTGTACACCTCCCGCTCGGGGGTGTCCGGCGCGTCGGCGATCAGATTCTCATCGCCGTGCAGGAAGAGCACCAGATCGCCCTCCTCGAGCGTCGTCCGCCGCCCCTCCGCGGTCAACCACGCCCGACCGCGGGCCACAAAGTGCAGGCTGGTCCCGCCGGGGTGTGGGCACGCGGGGATTCGAATCCCCCACGGCGCGCTCAGCTCACAACGCATGTAGCAACTGTCCATCGCCCGCAAGCCGAACAGCACGTCAGCGACGGGATCCTCATGCGTCGAATCCGCGGCCGCAGACACGCTGACCACCGGCATGTCCAAGGTGTACCGCAAGCCGATCCGCAACGCGCCTCTTCGGACGCTCGATCAAGGATCCCAGCGCACGGATCATCGACGACGCGCGGCGGCCGCGCGATCGTGCAGCCAAATGCACTCTCGGCGAGCAACGAGCAGAACATCCCTCGGCGCCGGCTCTCGCATGTGGGGTCGTTCGCCGCGGCAGCGATCAGCGTTGGCCGGTCATCGGCGAGGACTTCATCGACGATGCCGCAGAGCGCCACAACCATCGGCGAGCCGGGGCGCGCGATGGCTATGAGGTCGTGCCATCACGACGGCGTGGGCCGCCCGGCCTCTCGGTAACGGGTCCGACCGCGCGCGCGGCCCGTGTCGCTCCGAGATGCCGGAGGCGCAGAGCAGCGGACGACGCCCGCAGAATTCTTCTGGGACCTCGTTTTCGTCTTCGCCGTCATCAGGTCACAGCCCTGCTCTACAACGATCGCTCGTGGGCGGGATTCGGCCGCGCCATGCTCGTGCTCCCGCTCGTCTGGTGGGCATGAGCGTCCGCCGTCGAAGCCTGGACCGCCTGAGGACGATCGGCGCCCGCGCAGGTGCTCCTCCCGGACGCCGAACGCGGTCTCGAGCACGACGTCGGGCGGCCGCGGCAGGCCTACGTCTGTGTCGAGCAGCTCGCGCCCGATGTCGACGCGTACAACGATCACGCGAGCGGCCTGCGGATTCACACCTCCGACATCCCGGGCGTGTCAGCTCTTGAGAGTCCACGATGTCGAGTAGGGTCTCCTGGCATGGCGTCTGGGCGTGCGCTCCTCCTGATCGCTGACATCGGCGGCTACACCGACTACATGGGCTCCCATCGGATGAGTCTCGCCCACGCCGAGGCAAACACCGCCAGGCTGCTCGAAAAGGTGATTGATGCCGCCCCCGACTTCGACCTGATCGAGATCGAAGGCGACGCGGCCTTCCTCTCTCGTCAGGCTGACGCGCTGAACCGCGACGTCACGGTCGCGGCGATCACCCAGGCCGTCGTTTCCATGCACCGCGCCTTCCACATCGAGCGGCAGCATGTGGTGACGAACCTGTGCCCTTGCGACGGTTGCGCTCAGGCGGACAACCTGAAGCTGAAGTTCGTCGCGCACATCGGCGAGGTCGCCACCCAGACCATCAAGCAGCGGCGTACGCTCGTCGGGATCGACGTCATCTTCGTTCACCGGCTGCTGAAGAACCCCGTTCAGGTCCCCGAGTACGTCCTTCTTTCCGAGGAGCTCTACCGGACTGGAGAGGGCGCGCCGCCCGATCACGCGCACGAGGTCTCGCAGGACCTGGAGGGAATCGGACCCGTTCGCACGTACTTCGTGGACGTCGAGGACCTCGCGGGCCCACTCCCTCCGCCGCCCGCTCCCTCCTCGCTCGGACGCTTCGGCAGGACGGTTGGCCTCGTGGGCCGAGGCCTTCCGTACATGCTGGGCCTGCGGCGCCCGCGTCGTACCGCTTCCGCTCACTGATCCGTCCGCTGCACATGGCACGCGCTCCCCGCACTCGCCTTCGCCCAGACGCGAGCGCCCGAGTGCCGTCCACGACGCGCTCGCTGCGGACGACTTCCGAGCGTCTAGGAGACGATGAGCTCACGCTCGCTTCCGTCGGCGATTGCGGAGTCTGGACGACGGCGCCCGTGACGCCCGGTGATCGTCCCTTGCAGGCGTCCGCAGCGCCACGGCGGAGACGACCGCAATCACGCGATCGCGAGCGTGATGATCGATCGGGTCGGCGGCCAGCATCCCTCCTCCACGAGATGTGCGAGACGACCGGCTCTGGGGGGTCCGCGCCGAGTCCGTCGGCCCGGTGTCGATTCGCATTGTCGTGCGCGCGGTGGGACGATTGGCGACTGATGGGTGCGGGCGACCCCGAGGTGACGACTACGGGCGCGATGGGGATCGGTGCGCGTCGGTCGGGGA
>DATDKF010000110.1:0-54047 GCA_036520135.1 Solirubrobacteraceae bacterium | reverse complement strand
CTGCTCGACGAGGCGTCGTTCTCCGAGGACGCGCTGCTCGCCAACTGGGAGGCCGAGGGGCTCGGTGCCGACGGCGTCGTCACCGGGCTCGGCACGATCGGCGGCCGCACCGTCGCGCTGATGGCCAACGACCCGACCGTGAAGGCGGGTTCCTGGGGCCCGAAGACGGTCGAGAAGATCCTCCGCATCCAGGAGGCCGCGCTCGCGCACCGGGTGCCGATGGTCTACCTCGTCGACAGCGCCGGCGCCCGCAACACCGAGCAGGTGCAGATGTTCCCCGGGCGCCGCCACGCCGGCCGGATCTTCTTCAACGAGGTGAAGCTGTCGGGGACCGTCCCGCAGGTCTGCGTGCTGTTCGGGCCCAGCGCGGCCGGCGGCGCCTACATCCCGGCGTTCTGCGACGTCGTGATCATGCGCGACGGCAACGCGTCGATGTACCTCGGCTCGCCGCGGATGGCCGAGATGGTGATCGGCGAGCACGTGTCGCTGGAGGAGATGGGCGGCGCGAAGATGCACACCGGCGTGTCCGGCTGCGGGCACTTCCTCGTCAAGACCGACGAGGAGGGCATCGACCTCGCCAAGCGCTACCTGTCGTACTTCCCGGGCTCGTGCGACGAGGAGCCGCCCGCCGCGCCACCGGCCGCGCCGCCGGCGGACGCGACGCCGATTCGCGAGCTTATCCCGGCCGACGAGAACAAGCCGTGGAACATGCACGAGTTGATCGAGGCGGTGGTCGACGACGGCTCGTTCCTAGAGGTCCACAAGCGCTGGGCGAAGGAGGTGATCGTCGGCTACGCGCGGCTCGACGGCCGCGCGGTCGGGATCGTCGCCAACCAGCCGAAGTTCAAGGGCGGCGTGCTGTTCGTCGACTCGGCCGACAAGGCCGCGCGGTTCATCTGGACCTGCAACGCGTTCGGCATCCCGCTGCTGTTCCTCGCCGACGTGCCGGGCTTCATGATCGGCACCGCGGTGGAGCGCCAGGGCATCATCCGCCACGGCGCGAAGATGATCTCGGCGGTGTCCGAGGCGACCGTCCCGAAGATCTCGGTGATTGTCCGCAAGGCCTACGGCGCCGGCCTGTACGCGATGGCCGGCCCGGCGTTCGACCCCGACTGCACGCTCGCGCTGCCCACGGCCAAGATTGCGGTGATGGGCCCGAGCGCCGCGGTCAACGCGGTCTTCTACAACCAGCTGCAGGCGATCGAGGACGAGGACGAGCGCGGCGCCCGCCGCGCGGAGCTGATGGAGGTGTACGCCGAGGGCGTCGACCTCCTCAAGCTGGCGTCCGAGATGGTGATCGACGCGATCGTCCAGCCCGAGGACCTGCGCGGCGAGCTGGTGCGCCGCTTCGGTCGCTACGCCGGCAAGGCGCGCGAGTGGCCCGCCAAGCGCAACGCGATCCCGCCGGCGTGAGTCTCGACGCTCGCCGCGAGCTGCTCGGCGCCCTGATCGACCACGCGGCGCTGTTCCCGCCCGCGTCGCTGGACATGCCGGAGGCGATCGCGGCCGACCGCGCCGCTCGGGCGAGCGAGCACGCCTGGATCCTCGGCCGCTTCATCTGCCCGGCGTCGCGGCTCGGCGAGCTGCCGCGCGAGGCGCCGCGGCTGAGCGTCGTGCTCGACGGGGGAGAGGGTGACCTCGAGGCGGTCCACGATGCCCGCGTCGCCGGCCGCGAGGTCGAGCTCGTCGAGGCGCGGATCGACCCGGTGTGGATCCCCGACACGCAGCAGCTCGTGGCCGCCAAGCTGGGGGAGGGCGTGCAGGCGTTCTGGGAGCTCGCGCCGGGCCGCGGCCTCGCCGGCGCCGTCGCGGCCGTGCGCGAGGCGCGGGCGGGCGCGAAGATCCGCTGTGGCGGTGTCACCGTGCCGCCGGTCGAGGGCGTCGCCGCGTTCGTGGCGGCCTGCCGCGAAGCCGGCGTGCGCTTCAAGGCGACGGCGGGCCTGCACCATGCGATCCGCAGCGACGACGCCCACGGCTTCCTCAACCTCCTCGCGGCCGCCGTGTTCGCGCACGCCGAAGGGCTCAGCGAGGCGGAGCTGGTGCCGCTGCTCGCCGAGCGGGACCCGTCCGCGTTCGCGGTGGCCGCCGACGGCCTGACCGCGCGCGACCACCACGCCGGCGCCGCGGCGATCGCCGAGGCGCGGCGCGAGCTGTTCGTCGCTTACGGCTCGTGCTCGTTCGCCGAGCCGGTGGAGGACCTCACGGGCCTCGGTGTCCTCGCTGATACCGGGTTCCCGGTCACAAAAAAGACGGTGATACCAAATCTCCGCCGATCTACCTGATTCTCGATCAAGGGTTGTACTAACTCGTCGCAATTAATGGTACTAGTGGTTTTCTGGACACTTTCTCGTCCAACCCTTGCGCTGTCCAGCGCACGCTGGTATCGGTTGGATGGCTCCGGATCCTCGCGGGGAAGAGTTTCCCTTTCCTGACTGTTATGGCCGGGCCCCGCATGGGCCTGGAGGCTGGGGGCATTGGATGCGTCGGTCGTGCTATCACCACACTGAACTGCCACTAGGGGCGGGCTAGGGGCCGTGCATCGAGCCGTGTCCATCGCGCTCGCCGGAGGCCTGGCTTTGGCGTCCACCGCCTGGCCGGCGGTCGCGGCCGGCGAGGAGCCGGCTTCAGACCCGGCCGCGACCACCGTGGCGGCACCCTCGGCGACACCGGAACCGGCGCCCGGTACGGCGCCGCCGCCCGGCGGGCAGCCCGCGTCGGACGCGGCGACCGGTGGAGAGCCCGCCTCGGACGCGCCGAGTACCGGGCAGCCGGCGCCGGATCCCGCGGCCGGCGGCGAGTCGGGGGCCCCAGACGCGCCGTCCGGCGCGCAGCCGGCGGTTGACCCGGCTCCTCAACCGCCGACCACTGCACCGAGCGCGGCGGACGGAGCAGGAAACGCCGAACCCGCGGCCGAGGCTCCCGTGAGCGCCGCGCCGCAGCCCGCGCCGGCGCCGCAGCCGAGCCGCGGGGCGCAGCCGCCGGGGCGTCCCGCGCCCCCCGTCCGCGCCGTCACCGTCCCGATGCCGACTCGGCCCGTCCCGGAGCCCGCTGCCGAGCCGATCGCCGCGCATACGGTGCCGGCTCCGTCGCCCCGCGCACGCTCGGCGTCCCGGCGCCCGGCATGGCGCGCCCGCGATTGCGTGCCGCTCGCTGTGCAGTCATCGCCGGCACTGATATTCGTCGGCGCGCGTCAGCCCGACGCCGTGCTGACCGACCCGAGCGCGCGGACGCGCCCGGAACGCGGTGGCGAGCACCGGCGCAAGGCGACGCCGGCACCACAAGCGTCCGAACGCCGCCCGACGCCGCCCGTCGAGCCCGCGCGTGACGGTGCCGCGGCGACCGCGGCCGGCCCCGGCACGAACGCGCCGCCGGCGCTCGCCTGCACGATGCCCGCGGCGTTCGCGGCGCTGGCCTGCCTCGAGCTGGGGCGCTTCGGGGCGCGACTGCCCGTGCCCGACGCCCCCGGCTTTTTCTCCCTGCGCGACCGACCCGGCTAGTCCGCCGGCCGCCCATCACGGGCGCCGCGAACCAGACGCATTGGTCAGTCGTCTCTTAGGAAGGGAGAGAAGCAATGAACCGTAAACCTGCAGACCGGAGCGAAGGCGGATGAGAGCCGTCATCCTCGCCGGAGGGCTCGGCACGCGCCTGCGTCCGTACACGACGATCATCCCGAAACCGCTGGTACCGATCGGCGACCGGCCCGTACTCGAGCACATCATCCGGTCGGTGGTCAGGGCGGGCGTCCGCCGCATCGACCTTTGTGTCAGCCATCTCGGGCAGCTGATCTGCGTGTATCTCGCACACGCGGAGCTGCCTCGCGACGTGCGGCTCGAATTCCACTGGGAGACCGAGCCGCTCGGTACAGCCGGCGCCCTGGCCGGCGTGCCGGACCTGGAAGGCACGTTCATCGCGATGAACGGGGACGTGCTCACGACGCTCGACTACCAGATGCTCGTCGAGTACCACCTCGAGCGCGAGGCGGCGCTGACCGTGGCGATCCATAGCCAGCGCGTGGACGTCGACCTCGGCGTCATCGAATGCAAGGACGGCCTGGTCCGTGCGTACACGGAGAAGCCGACGATGCTCTTCCAGGCGAGCATGGGGATCTACGTCCTCGACGAGCGGGCGCTCCGCTACCTGCCGCAGGGCCCATCGCAGGTACCGGACCTCGTGCTGGCCCTGCTCGAGGCCGGCGAGCGTGTCGCCGCCTACGAGAGCGACGCGGACTGGTACGACATCGGCACGGTCGGCGAGTACGAACGGGCCGCCGCGGACGTGGAGCGGTTTCCCGAGAAGTACGGGATCGAGCCGCTCGCGCTGCCGCCGCACGACATCTTCGCGGCGATGCAGCCGGGGAGCTCCAACGGCGCTGTCAACTATGCCGGCGCAGAGAGGCGAACGCGGTGACCGCGGCGGCCAAGCGGAGCCTCGACATCGTGGTCGCCGCGCTCGCGCTGGCCCTGCTCGCGCCGCTGTTCCTGCTGATCGCGCTGCTGATCGTCGTGGATTCGCGGGGCCCGGTGTTCTATCGCGCGGCGCGCGCCGGGTTCCGCGGCCGGCCGCTGCGGATGCTCAAGTTCCGCAAGATGCACGTCGACGCCGCGGGGGCGTGGCTGACGCTCGCCGAGGACGAGCGGCTGACGCGCGTCGGCGCGTGGCTGGCACGGACCAAGCTCGACGAGCTACCGCAGCTGTGGCACGTGCTGCGCGGCGAGATGAGCTTGGTCGGTCCACGCCCGGAGTCACCCGATTGCGTGTGTCGGTACGCCCCCGACTACGAGCTGATCCTCAGCGTGCGACCCGGAATCACCGGGTACACGCAGCTCGCTTTCGCGCAGGAGGGCGCGATACTGGACCCGGTCGATCCCGAGCGCCATTACCTGGTCTGTCTGCTGCCGCAGAAGGTCGGGCTCGACCGGCTGTACGCGACCCGTCCAAGCATCCGCCGGGACCTGCGGATCCTGTGCGCGACCATCCTGACGCTCGTGTTCAGGCGGCCGGTGGCGGTGGATCGCCGGACCGGCGACCTGACGTGGCGCCACCGTCACGACAGCGGCCGCCGCAGGCGCGCCGCAACGGCGCGCCAGCGCGAGGGGCGCACCTTACAGGATTTGACCGGCAGCCCTCGCTCGCGCAGCGCCTCGCGGCATGCGTCGAGGTCGTACTCGAGCCCGTGGAAGCTGGCGACGCGCGCCTTCGTGTCGAGGACCATGAAGCGGGCACGCAGGTCGGCGGTCCGGGACTGGCCGACCGCGCCCGGGTTGAGCAGGATCGGCTCGTCGGCGGGCAGTCGCACCTCGCCGGTGCTCGAGTGCGGCAGCGCGCTGCCGTGGCGCGTCACGGCCATCGGCCGGTGGGTATGGCCGACGATGAGCACGCCGGCCGGCGGTGTGAGGGCGGCGAGCTGCTCGAGGCAAGCACCCGCCTGGCGCATCGTCACCACGTACTCCTGCGGATCGGCGATCGAGCCGTGACGCAGCGCGATGCCATCGACCGTAACGCCGAGCGGGAGCCCGGCCAGGAGCGCGCGCACGTCATCCTCGAGCACTCCCCGCGTCCAGCGCAGGCTGGCCTGAGCGAGCGGGATGCAGCGCTCGTCGCTCAAGCGGCCGAGCGCGATCAGGTCGTGATTACCGGCCACACAGCGCCCGGGAAGCGCGAGCACGCGGCGGACGCACTCGTTGGGCAGCGGCCCGTAGCCGACCAGGTCGCCGGCGCAGAGGTAGCCGTCGAGCTCCTGGGTCGCGAGGAAGGCGAGCGCCGCGTCGAGCGCGTGCGCGTTCGCGTGAACGTCCGCGATAACCCCGTAGCGCATTATCTCAACCTCAAGTTGATCCTGAGAGATGTCCGCGATAACCCCGTAGCGCATTATCTCAACCTCAGGTTGATCCTGAGAGATGTCCGATGAGCCGGGTGTGCCACATCACGACGGTGCACCCGCCGGATGATCATCGCATCCTCCACAAGGAGTGCGTCTCGCTGCGCGAAGCCGGCTACGACGTCACGCTGATCGCGCCCGACACCGAGCGGACGACGATTCGCGGTGTCTCGGTCGTGGGGTTTCGCGTGCCGGTGCGCAACCGGCTCGAGCGCACGCTCCGGCGCCCCCAGGCGGCGTACCGAGCGGCGGTCGCCGTCGACGCCGATCTCTACCACTTCCATGATCCCGACTTCCTGCCGTACGGGACGCGGCTTGCCCGCGCGGGCAAGCGGGTCGTGTACGACGCGCACGAGGACGTGCTTACCCAGATCCGCTACAAGGACTGGCTCCCGGGACCGTCGCGCGCGCTGGTCGCGCGCAGCGTCGCCCGGCTCGAGGCGGCCTGCGTTGCGCGGATCGACGCCGTCGTGACGCCGAGCCTCGCTGCGCTCGCGCGCCTGTCGCCGCGCCAGCCGAACGCCGTGCTCGTCGCGAACTACCCGCGACTGGACGATGGGGTCGCCGCTACGGCCTGGGCCGATCGCGGGCGGGTCGCCTGCTACGTCGGGGGGATCACTCGCGTACGGGGCGTCCAGGCACTGGTCGACGCGATGGCGCACACCGACGCGGAGCTCTGCCTCGCGGGCACGATCTCTCCGCCTGAGCTACGGCGCGAGCTCGAGCGATCGGCGGGTTGGCCGCATGTTCGCTACCTCGGGCGGGTCGCGCCGGAGCAGGTGCCGGAGCTGCTGACCCGGGCAAGGGTCGGCGTGATCCCGCTGCGCCCGATACCCAACTACCGCGTGGCGTATCCCGTCAAGCTGTTCGAGTACCTGGCGGCGGGGCTACCCGTGGTCGCGACCGACGTCCCCCTGTGGCGGGCACTGCTCGACGCCCACGGCTGCGGGCTGTGCGTCCCGGCCGACTCGCCGCACCGGCTCGCGGAGGCGATCACCGCGATCCTCGACGACGACGACCGCGCGCGAGCGATGGGGCAGCGTGCGCGGCTCGCGGCGGAGCGGCACTATTCGTGGCAGAGCCAGGCGGACGCGCTCCTCCGGCTGTACGGCGACCTCCTTAGTGCATGATGAGCCTCATCGATCCACTGCGGCAGCGGCGGGCATCCGCGTATGGCGCCGGGCCGACGCTCGACGCCGCGCTCGCCCTCTGCCGCAGGCTGGAACGCGAGGGGCTCGCGTGCACGCTCGGCTACACGGCGATGCCCGGGGAATCCGCACGCTCGGTCGCCGATGCGCACCTGGCGGCCTTCGAGCAGCTCGCCGGGGCGGGGCTCGACGGCCACGTATCGGTGAAGCTGTCGACGCTCGAGTTCGACCCCAGCCTCTTCGCCGAGCTCGACGCGGCCGCCGCGCAGACCCGGTGCGCCCTGCACATCGACGCGCTGGCACCCGAGACGGTCGACGCGACCTGGCGCCTGATTGAAAGCGCTCCCCGCGCGGGCCGGATCGGCACGACGCTCCCGGGTGCCTGGCCGCGCAGCGTCGACGACGCCGCGCACGCCGCGCGGCTGGGCCTTCGCGTCCGCGTCGTCAAGGGCCAGTGGACGGGCGCGACCGACGGGGGCGAAGGGTTCCGGCGCGTGGTCGCACGGCTCCGCGGTCACCAGGATGGCGTCGGCGTAGCGACGCACGACGTCGCGCTGCTTGAAAGCTCGCTGCATCGCCTGACCGCCGCCGGCACGTCGTGTACGGCGGAGCTGTTCCTCGGCCTGCCGTTCCGCGGCCCCACGGCGACCGCGCGGAGACTTGGCGTGCCGATTCGCGTCTACGTGCCCTACGGCCGCGCGGCGGCGCCCTACGGGGTCGCCGACGTGCGCGCGAACCCTGCCGTGGCCTGGTGGCTCATCCAGGACTTGCTGCTCGGAAAGGACAAGACGTGGCGGAGCCTGAGACGCTGACACGTCGCCCGGGCGTGAGGACGGTCAACTCCGTCTTCGAACAGCCATGGTGGCTCGACGCGGTCGCCCCGGGCGCCTGGAGCGAGGTCGTCGTCAGGCGGGGCGGCGAGGTGGTCGCGCGTTTGCCGTACGCGCATCGCCGCCGGTTCGGCCTGAGCACGATCGTCCAGCCGCCGCTGACACAGACGCTCGGACCCTGGCTCGCCGAGAGCGACGGCAAGTACGCGCGCCGCCTCGAGAACCAGAAGAAGCTAGTCGCTGAGCTGATCGAGCTGCTGCCACCGTTCGACATCTTCCGCCAGAGCTTCTCGACGACCTTGACCAACTGGCTGCCCTTCTACTGGGCGGGGTTCGACGCGACGGTGCGGTACTCGTATCGGATCGAGGATCTGACGGACCTCGACCGCGTGCAGAGCGAGTTTCAGGAGCATGTCCGGCGCAACCTGCGGAGAGGACTCCGCACGGTGGAGGTCGTCGACGACTGCCCACTCGAGACGCTGCTCCGGCTCGATGCGCAGACGTATGCGCGCCAGGGCCGACGGCTGCCATACAGTCAGGAGCTCGTCCGACGGCTCGACGCGGCGTGCGTCGCGCACGGAGCGCGGCGGATCCTCGGTGCCGCGGACGCCCAGGGCCGCCTTCGTGCGGTCCTGTATGTCGTCTGGGACGAACGTGTCCTGTATGCGCTCATCAGTGCGCGTGACAGCGAACTGCAGACGGACGGCGCGAACACCGTGCTGTACTGGGAGGCGATCCGTCTCGCGTCACAGGTCTCGCGCACGTTTGACTTCGAAGGGTCCGTGATTCAGTCCGTCGAGCATTACTTCCGGGGCTTCGGGGGTCGGCAGCTCCCGTACTTCGTCGTCACGAAGGCCAGCGCCCGGGCGAAGCCGGCGCTCGCCGCCTGGTCCGCCCGCCAGGCGGCCGGTCGCCTGCGTCGCCGCCGCCGTGGCTAAGTCCGCGCCGCTCATCGACCGGCGCGGCGCGCTCCCAGGCGCGGCCGCCCTGGCGTGCGGGCTCGGCCTCGTGACGGTCGGTGCCGCAGTGTTTGCGCTTCCGGCCGTACACGACCGCGACGCCGCGATGCTGCACGGCTTCACCGGGCTCTACGGTGCGCGCGTCGAATCGGAACTCAGGATCACCGCGCGCCTCGTCGACCCGGTGCCGTACGCGCTCATCGGCACGGCATGTATCGGGGTCGCGCTCGTCCGCCGCCGCACGGCACGCGCCGCGGCGATCGCCGTTGTGCTCGTGGGCACCGGTCTGACGACGCTGACGCTCAAGCACATACTCGGCCAGCCGCGCTACGCGGACTGGCTGTTCGGCGACTCGATGCAGCACGGCTGGCCGAGCGGGCACACGACGGCGGCGATGACGCTCGCCCTGTGCGCGGTGGTCGTCGCCCCGCCAGCCTGGCGCGCGGCGACGGCGCTGCTCGCCTGCGGATTCACGATCAGTATCGCGTACGCCACGCTGGCCCTCGTCTGGCACTACCCGTCGGACGTGGTCGGCGGGCTGCTGGTCGCCGGGCTCTGGGTCTCGATGGCCCTGGCGGTGCTGGCGCGACTCGAGGTGGCAGAGCGCAGGGTCGGGCGGCGGCCGCCGCTGCTCGGATGGCTGGTGGCGGCCGCAGGCGTGGGCGCACTGGTCGCGGGCGCGCTGGTCGGCGTGGCGTCGGGCCGGGTACCGCTCGACGCGGCCGACCGCGCGATGACCGTCGGCGGCGCAGTGGTCATCGCCGCGCTCGCGGCGGCGCTCCTCGTGACGACGGTCGTGGCGGCGTCGGAGGCCGACGGGTGACGCTGCTCGTCGAGGCACCGGCCACCTACGAGCCCGAGCGACGGTACATCCTCGACGTTGTCCTCGGCGACTGGCTCGGGTTGGAGTGGGAGCTGCGTACGGTCGATCGCCCGGACGTTCGTATCACCCTGGCCGACGAACCGGCCGGGGCCTGCGTGCTGATATCCGACGTGCTCTTCGCCACCCGCAGCCAGGATTGGCTGACGGACGCCTCGCTTCCCCGCGTGAGCGCGTCCGACGGCCTGGCGGTCCTGTACGCGTCGCCGCCGGCGCCCGAAGTCGGCCGGCTCGCGGTCGACGTGTTCGGCAGCGCGTTCTTCATGCTCACGCGCTACGAGGAGCTGGTGATCGCGGATCGGGATCGCTACGGACGCTTCCCGGCATCGGCCTCGATCGCCGGCCGTGCCGGTTTGCTCGGCACGCCGATCGTCGACGCCTATGTCGAGCTGCTATGGCAGGCCCTGGAGCGGACGTGGCCGCGGCTGCGGCGGCGGGCGCACACGTTCGACGTGTTCGTTACGCACGACATCGACGATCCGTTCGCGACGCTCGAACACGGCCCGCGCGACGTTGCGCGCCAGCTGGTCGGGGACCTCGTGCGACGGCGCGACCCGCGGCTCGCGGTCCGGCGTGTGCGCTCGCTCGCAGGCGATCGTCGTCTCGATCCCCACAACACGTTCGACTTCCTGATGGACGTCAGTGAGCGCCACGGCCTGCGGAGCGCCTTCTACTTCCTGGCCTATCGCGATCAGCGCCCGCGCGACGGCACGTACCTGTTCGAGCATCCGTGCGTCGCCCGGCTGGTCGGCCATATCGGCCGGCGCGGGCACGAGGTCGGGCTCCACACGAGCTTCTGCACCTATCGCGACGCCGCGCGCACGCGGGAGGAGTTCGTTCGCCTGTTGCGCGTCGCCGAGGGCGAAGGCGTACGTCAGGACGAGTGGGGTGGAAGACAGCACTTCCTCCGCTGGGCGAACCCCGACACCTGGCGCAACTGGGAGCTCGCCGGACTGGCCTACGACAGCACGCTCGGCTATGCCGACGCGATCGGATTCCGCACCGGGACGTGCCGTCCCTACCGCGTCTTCGACCTGCAGGCGCGCCGGCCCCTGCGGCTGCGCGAAATGCCGTTCCAAGTCATGGACGTCACGCTGGCTACCGCAATGGCGCTGACGACGGACCGCGCTGAGGCGGCAGTGCTGGAGATCGCACGGCAATGCCGCCGCTACAACGGCCGCCTCGGGATCCTCTGGCACAACAACACGATGCTGCGCAGCCGCCGCGAGCAGCGCTGGTATGAGGAGCTGGTGGCGGCCGTCGCAGGAAGCTAGGGCGCGGTGGCCGCCCGGCACGAGAGAATGGCGACTTGGCCCCGCGGACGATTCGTCACCTGACGTCGGCGCACGCCGCCGACGATCCCCGGATCTTCCGCAGGCAGTGCAAGAGCGTTGCGGGGGTTGGCAACGACGTCGGCCTGATCGTCTGTGACGACCGCGCGGAGGTCCGCGACGGCGTGCGAATCATGCCGGTTGACCGCCCCCGCGGGCGGTTCGACCGCATGACGCGCGTGTGCTGGAGGATCCGGCGCGCCGCCGCGCGTGAGCGAGCCGACCTGTACCACTTCCACCACCCGGAGCTGCTCTGGGTCGGGGCGGTGCTGCGCCTGCGTGGCGCGCACGTGGTCTATGACGTCCATGAGGACGTCCCGAAGCAGATTCTCAGCAAGCCGTGGATCCCGCGGTGGGCGCGGCCGCTCGTCTCGCGGGCGGTCATGCTCGTCGAGCGGGTCGGCGCACAGCTCGTCGACGGCATCGTGGCCGCGACGCCGACCGTCGCCCGCAAGTCCCGCCCGGCAAGACCGCGGTCGTACAGAACTTCCCGGAGGCGTCGTTCGCGCAGCCCGACGGCGAGGGCGCGCCGCTCGCCGAGCGGGCCGAAGCGTTCGTCTACGCCGGAGGGCTCATGGAGGTCCAGGGCGCCCGCGAGATGGCGCAGGCGTTCGCCCTCCTGCCGCCTGGCATGACCGGCACCATCGCCGGCACATTCCATCCGCCCGCGCTCGAGCGAGAGATCGCCGCCATGCCCGGCTGGCGGCGCGTGCGCTACCTCGGCCAAGTCCCGCGCGCCGACGTTGTGCAGGCGATGACGCGCGCGCGGGCCGGCATCGTGCTGAACCACCCGACGCCCAACTACGTCGACGCTTACCCGACGAAGATGTTCGAATACATGGCGCGGGCTACCGGTCGTGTGCTCGGACTTCCCGCTGCGGGCCGAGATCGTCGGAGGCGCCGACTGCGGGATCGCGGTCGACCCACGCAACCCTCAAGCAATCGCCGACGCAATCCGGACGTGAGCGAGGACCCGGAGCGGGCCCGCCGGCTCGGTCGGAAGGGGCGGCGAGCGATCGCCGAGCGATACAACTGGGAGGCGGACTTGCGCAGGCTCGACATGCTCTGCCGCAGTGGTGACGCCGCCGTCGCGGCGCGCTGACAGTTGCATCTCTCGGCCTGTGGACTATAGCGTTCGTGGTTCCTGAGCAAAAGCCGCGCGCCCCTCTGCGGGGGACACGGCCGATGCATAGGCTCCCCCATCGGAGGCGCCGTGGACTGGCCCGAAGGCAAGAGCTTCGCGTTCTCGATCGTCGACGACACCGACGGCGCGACGCTCGAGAACGTGCCCACCGTCTACGCCCTACTCGCCGACCTCGGCCTGCGGACCACGAAGTCCGTCTGGACGCTGCACGGCGACGAGCGCGACGGGCTCGCGTGCGACAACGCGTCCTACCGCGCCTGGTTGGGGCGCCTGCAGGATCAGGGGTTCGAGATCGCGCTGCACAATGTGGCGTCGCGGACCTCCCCGCGCTCGCGGACGATCGACGGCATCGAGCGCTTCCGCGACGTGTTCGGCTCCTATCCGGCGGTGCACGTCAACCACAGCAGCTGCCGCGAGAACATCTACTGGGGCGCCGCGCGCGTCTCCGGAGCCAACCGCGTCGCGTATGAGGTGCTCAGCCGACACAGCCACTTCACCAGCTTCCGGGGACACGTGGAGCGCAGCCCACTGTTCTGGGGCGACGTCTGCCGCAGCCGCATCACGTACGTGCGCAACTTCGTCCACGGGAACATCGACACGCTGGGCTACTGCCCGGAGATGCCCTACCACGATCCGCGGCGGCCCTACGTCAACTACTGGTTCGCGTCGACCGAGGGCCCGAACGTCGACCGGTTCGTCGAGAAGCTCTCGGACGCGAACATCGAGCGGCTGGCCGCAGCGGGCGGTGCCTGCATCATCTACACCCACTTCGCGTCTGGCTTTGCGCCGCACGGTGAGCTCGACCCGCGGTTCGTACGCGTCATGGGCCGGCTGAGCCGCCTGGACGGCTGGTTCGTGCCCGCGAGCACGCTGCTCGATCAGCTGCTCGCGACGAAGGGCCACCACGAGCTCACCGACGACGAGCGCTCGCGCCTCGAGCGGGGCTGGCTCCTTCACAAGCTGCGCGTTGGCGGGCGCTCGTAAGCGCCGCGCCGCCGGCGTCCGAGCCACGCATGGCGGCGATCGACGGCGACGCGGGCTATCTGGCGTAGCAACGGCAGGCCCGGGAAGCGCGACCTGCGGAAGAACGGCACGCTTACCTCGCGCGGCCCGTAGCGGCGCTTGTACTCGCCGCCTCCGCCGAGGTCGAGCACGGTCATCCCGCGGACCCGCCAGTAGCGCATCGCGTACCAGACGATCGCCTCGTTCGGTCGCAGGATCTGGTGCTCGCGCACGCTGGCGCCGCCCCAGAAGTAGGCGGTGCCGTTGAAGGCCGGGAAGATCGCGCTCGCGATCGGCGGCCCTTCGGCCGAGCGCGCGCGGACCAGCAGCAGCCGTCCGGTGCCGTCGAGGCTCTCGATGAGCGCGCGCACGCGCTCGACGCCGTACGGCGGTACGAGCGACTGGCGGGCGAACACCTCCACGAGCTGTTGGTAGTACTCGTCGGCGAAGGCGCTCCCGTGCACCTCCTCGACGCTGACGCCGACCTTCTCGCCCCGGCGCACCGCCCGCCGGCAGGCGCTCGACATCCGCCCGAAGATCTCGGTCTCCTCGCCCGAGAGGTCGACCTCGAACGTGCGCTTCGGCTCGCTCGTGTAGCCGAGGCCGCGGAGCTCGTCCGTCTGCAGCCGGCGGTCCTTGAGCTCGACGTGGGCGCACCCGAGCGTGCGAAAGGCGAACGGCAGCAGCGCCGCAGCCGCCTCGCGGCGGCTGGCGTCCGCGACGAGGTTGAAGCCCATCGACTCGGTCGTCCAGCCGGGGAACGGGCTGCCGAGGATGCGGATCCGCATGCGCCGCACGATCAGCCCCGTGAAGTAGCCGACGCACTCGCGACCGTCCATGACCGCCGCCACGACGGGCTCAGCCTGCTGCGTGCGCGCGAGGAACCCGAGCCACTCGCGGGTCTGGAAGACGACGCGGTCGGCGAACGCGTCCATACGCTCCCAGTCGGCCGCGGCCGGCTCGATGCGCTCGAGCGTCAGCGCCATGAGCGGGTGGCGCGGCGGTGCACGCCGTCGAGTCGCCGGCGCACGGCGCGAGCCGCCGCGCGCGGCACCGACGGCCGCAGGTGGCAGGAATGCTCGGACAGCCCGACGCGCCGCAGCGCCGCGCGGCAGGCGTCGACGTCGTACGGAATCGCGAAGAAGCGCGCCTCGCGCGCGTCGAGGTCGAGCACGGCGTAGCGGGCGCGGGCGCGGAGCTCGCGCGACTGCCCGACCGCGCCGGGGTTGAGGAGCACGGCGTCGCCGGGCGGCAGGGCGCTCACGCCGCTCGCGCGCAGCCACCCCGAGCGCCGCCCGAAGGCGAGCGGCCGGTGCGTATGCCCGAGCACGAGGACGGCCGCGCCGTGGCGCTCCTCCGCCTCGGCGAGCTGGGCGAGCGCCTGCCGGCTCGACGTCGTGTACTTCTGCGGATCGCCGATCGAGCCGTGGGCCATCAGTAGACCACCGTCCGCGGCGGCCGTCCGCGGGAGCGCGGCAAGGAAGCGCCGCGCGTCGTCGCCGAGCACCTCCCGGGTCCACGCCAGGCTGCGGCGCGCGAGCTCGATGCAGCGGCGATCCGACAGGACGCCGAGCGCGATCAGGTCGTGGTTGCCGGCCACCGACGTCGCGTCGAGCTCCGCGACCGTCGCGACGCACTCGTTCGGGTACGGGCCGTAGCCGACGAGATCGCCGGCGACGAGATGGCGATCGACGCCATGGCGCTCGAGCGCGCCCAGGACCGCCCGCAGCGCGTCGAGGTTGCCGTGCACGTCGGCGAGCAGCCCGTAACGCATCGCGATCAGCCGGCGATCCGCTCGCGGAGGCGCTCACGGACGCGCCAGAGCGCCGCCCGTGGGATGGGGAACGGGTCGTCCCACGCGAACCCGGACGTCGCCTCGCACGTGGCCACCCAGCGCAGCCAGCTCAGTATGCCGAGGCCCTGCGCGCGGGCGGCCCGCAGGTCGTGCGGGCTGCACCAGGTGACCCCCGCGCGCGCCGCCGGCGGCGCGGGAGCGGGATGGCCCACGACGCGCGCGTGGACGAGCGCCGGGAGGTTGACCCCGGCGCACGCGCCGGGGTGATGCCAGAGGTTGAAGCGGGGGTTGACCTCGAGTAGGCCGAGCCTCCCGTCGGGTCCGCGCTTGACGTCGACCTTGGCGACGCCGCGCAGCCCGAGTGCCCGCACAGTCTCGCGGCCGAGCTCGCGCACCTCGGGACTGTCGGTGACCGTGACTGCGGTGCTGAACCCGTACGCGCGCGGATACGTGCGCAGCTTGCGGCCCGTGAACTCGCCGACGATGCGCTCGCCCTCGTCCACGTAGACGTGGTAGCTCTCGATGCGGTCCTCCGGGCCTGGGACGGCCTCCTGGACGAGAAGCTCGATGCTCGGATCTGGCAGTTGGTGGCCGAGCCGGGCTAGTGCAGCACGGCCGTCGATGTGCGCCGCCTTCGCGCCGACGACACGCGTCCAGCCGCCGCGGTGGCGGCTGCGCGGCTTGACGATGAGCGGATAGCGCAGCCCGGGATCGCCGCCGAGATCGCCCGCGGAGCAATGCACGGCGCGCGGGACCGGCAGCCCCAGCCGCTCGGCCAGCGCCTGGAAGCGCGCCTTGTCGACGAGGTCCTCAACGAGGTCGGCGGCGGGGACCACGAAGCGGAAGCCGCGTGCGAGCCGCTCGCGGTGGCGCGAGACGAGCAGCAGGTCCCGGTCGTTGTCGTAGTAGAGCACCGGCGGCTCGGGCTGGTCGGCGGCTCCCGCGAGCAGCCAGTCGACGACGGCCTCCGGATCGGTCGGCGACTCCCCCGCGTCGATCGTCGCGACCGCGGCGCGCGAGTAGTGCGCCGGGCTGTGGCGGCCGGCGACCACGACTGTCGGGATGCTCGCCAGCGTGAGCGCCTGCACGAGGTCGATCGCGCCGAGAACCCATGCGTGCGCCGCCGCCGGTGGCGAGGCGACCCCGCGGTCGTTGACCGGCACTCGCTCAGCCGCGTGCGGGATCACGGACACCGATCCGGCCGGCGACGACGAGCGAAACGATCGCGAGCATCCCCCAGAAGTCGCGGTTGTCATTGATATTGCCCGAGACCTGAACGGCGAGCAGGTTGAAGGCGAACACGGCGAGCAGGATGTAGACGAGCGCGTGCTCCGGGCTGTTCGGCGGGAAGCGCCAGGCGAGGCGGAAGAGCCCCACGAGCGCGACGACGACCGCCGCCGCGACGACCACCAGGGCGGCGAGGCCCAGCTCGGCCCACAGCTCGAGGAAGAGGTTGTGCGGCCACTTGGCCGTCGGGTTGACGGTACTGAACGCCCCCACGCCGCCGCCGCGTACCGGGTCGCGGTCGATGATTTGGAATGCCTGCTGGACGAGGTAGTAGCGGTCATCCTCGCGGAAGGCGGCCACGGGGTCGCGCGCCGCCTCGGACAGGCGCGCGCTGGAGGTCTGCGGCAGCGACACGAACGGCACGACCGCGATGCTGGCCGCCGCGACGGCGAGCACGGGCGCGACCATGCGCGGCACGCGCAGCAGCCACGCGGCGAGCGTCACGGCGAGCGCCAGCGCCAAGCTCAGGATCGGTCCGCGCGAGCCCGCGGCGGCGGCGATCGCGATGAAGCCGGCCGCGAGCGTCGCCGCCGCCAGGCGCAGCCGCGAGCGCCCGAGGGCGCCCAGCAGCAGAATCAGCGCCGCGATGCACAACAGGCGCGACGTGCCGATCGTGTTGTCGCCGGCCAGGCGCCCGGTGTCGCGCGCGGGATGGGTCAGCGCGAGGATCGCCACCGGCACCGCGACGACCACGGTCCAGGTGAAGAAGCGCCGCAGGTCGTCCCAGCGCTCCAACAGGAAGAACGGCGCGCCGATCGCGAGCATCGTCACGGTCAGGAACGTCGTGACCTTGCTGCCTCCGTAGGAGGACGCGGGCGTCCACGACAGGCTCACCACGAGGCTCAGCGAGACGACCCCGATCGTCAGGGCGAAGACGTAGGGGGCCGCCCGAACGCGGCCGTTGACGAGGCGCACGGCGCAGACGAGGGCGAGCAGGATGCCGAGTGCGAGCGTCGGGTCGACCGGCAGCGACGTGACGACCGCCTCGCCCTTGAAGAGGCCGATCTCGAGGTACAGCGCAAGCAGCGCGAGCGGCTCGCGCAGCAGGAAGGCGACCAGCGCGATCGCGACCGGGATGCCGAGCGCGGCAGGACCGGTCATCACGGCGGCCGCGGCGGCGATCACGACGGTCGCGGCGGCGAGCGCGGCCTCGGCGCGGCCGAGGCGGCGGCCGGCGAGCGTGGGTGAAAGCGCTCTCGTGGTCATCTACCTCGCCGTGTCGAGCGCGAACTGGAGGTCGCTGTTGCGGCGGTCGTGCCCGCCCCACTGGTCCCACCCGACCCACGCGCTGCCATCGTTGAACTGCGCATAGCCCCCGTTGAAGAACGTGCGATGATCGAAACCGAACCCCGTGCCCTTGCGGAGCGGGAAGGCCTCGTAGGCATCCGCCCGCCGCGCCGACGCGGTCAGCGCGTAGGTGCCGGCGGCCATCAGCGTGGCGGGCTTCGCGAAGCGAACGTGCACCCATCCCGCCGCGCGCGAGGGCACCCGGCGGGCCGGAACCGACGCCGACGCGAGCCCCGTGCCGTCCGGTCCGACGATGCGCAGGACCAGCGGACCTACGGATGCGCTGCGGCGGCGGACGCGCAGCCACACGCCGCTCACCTGGGTCGTGTTGCCGCTGGCTTCGCGCACAAGCTGGCGCACCATCGCGCGGCCGCCGATCGACTTGGGGTCCCAGACCTCCATGTAGCCGAGCCCGTCGTGCTGGCGGGGCGCGGCGCCCACGACGTCGAGGATCGGCAGGTAGTACTCGTGCGGCCGCGAGCGTCGGGGCTTCCACGCCGTGCCGCCGCGGTAGCCCTCCATGACGGCGAGTCCGTCTGGCACGGCGGGCCCACGACGGGGGCGCGCCCCCGAGTACAGGGCGTTGATCGAGACGTAGTTGCGTTCCGGGTCGCGACCCACGTTGTTGAACACGACGTGATAGAGGCGCCCAGCCACGATCTGCGCCGGGCGGTCGAAGCGCAGCAGCGGGAAGACCCCGCGGCCCGCGGGCCGGAACGTCATGCTCCCGAGCGGCCGGCCGATCGGCACGTGGGGCGCGCGGCCTGAATCGGACTGGAGGCTCACCCGCATAACGCCGCCGTCGCCGTTGCTGTATCCGCGGCGGCCGTTGACGTTCTTAATCACGTAGCAGCGCACGGCCACGACCGAGCCGGTCCACGTGGCGCGGAAGCGGAAGGCGAGGGAGGTCCGCGACGGGCCGCCAATCACCGTGTTCCCGAGCGCGTCGGCCTGGACGAGCGAGCCGGGGCGGGGCGGATCCGCCGGGCGCGCCGACGTGTCGCCGGCGTCCTTCGAGCCGCTGCTCACGCACCCGGCTGCGAGGGCGGCGAGCGCGCCCACGCCCACGGCCATCCGTCTCCGAAGGACCGGCCTGCGCGATCGCCGAACGACGGGTCGACCCGCCACCATGACCCAGCGAGCCTACCGATCGTCGTCGGCGCCGCGCGCCGCCACCCGCCGAACGATGGCAAGGCCTCGCGCCGACGCAGCCTGATGCGTCCGAGACGCCATAGGGGTTAAGTTGTCGAGTCGTGTCGAAGCCCGAGCCCCCGGCGCACGTGCCGACAGCCGAGGACTCGAGCGATGGGCCCGGCGAGTTCCGGCCGCCCTCGATCGCCACTGGCGGATTCGAGGCGCTCGTGGCGCGCGTCGTCGTCATGGTCTCGCAGCTGGCCATGATCGTGCTCACCGGCCGGTTCATGGGACCCTCCGGCCGCGGCCTCTACGCGCTCGCCTCGCTGAGCATCGGGCTCTGTCAGGTGCCGTTCGGCTCGGTCTGGGTCGCGAACGCGGTCGAGCTGACGAAGGGGCGCGCGACGCCGCGCCAGATCTTCGGCCTCTCGGTCGTCATTGCGTTCGCCGCCGGGCTGCTGACGTCGGCGGTCGCGGTCGCGATCTCGCCTGCCCTGGGCGAACGCTGGTGGCTGCTCGCGCTTCCCTCACTGGTCACGCCGTTCGTCCTGCTGCGCGCCTACCAGGAGGGTCTGTACCAGGCGCTCGGCCACGTGCGCGCGGTCAACGTGCTGCGGATCGGGCGCTCCACGCTGGCCGTCGCCTTCATTGCCCCGCCGGTGCTCGCCGACGCCTCGTCGCGAATGACGATCGTCATCTGGGAACTGTCGTTCGTGGCCTTGGCCATCACCGCGTCGTTCCGCCTGCGCCGGTTCATGGGCGGCCCGCAGTTCCCGCGCCAGCGCGCCATCTACAGCCGGGTGTTGCGGTACGGGCTCACGATCTCGGGCTTCCGCGTCGTCGAGGTCTTAAACCAGCGCAACGGACTCATCGCGCTCGCCGTCTTCGCCAGCGATGCCACGGTCGGCGTGTTCTCGATCGCGATCGCCGCGGTAGAGGTCGTGCTGATGACCACGGACGCGCTGCAGCTCAGCACGTTCCGGCGCATCGGCGGCGACGCCCGCGACGCCGCCGGCGCACTCGCGGTCCGCACCACGCGCCACTGCATCCTGCTGGCCGGCGGCGCCGCGACGATCGTCATCCCGGCCGCCTACGCCGGCATTCCGTGGGTCCTCGGCGAGGGATACGGCGAGGTGCCGCTGCTGCTACTGCTGCTGCTGCCGAGCGTCCTCTGCCAGGCCGCCATGCGGCCGCTGTACTCGTTCTTCCAGGTCCAGGCCGAGCAGCCCGCGGTGATGATGCGCGTCTTCGGGGCGGCGCTGGTCGCCAACGTCGTGACCAACGTGGCGCTCGTGCCGCACTGGGGCTCGCGCGGCGCCGCGGTCGCCGCCTCGCTGGCCGGGATCGTCGCGATCGTCGTCGCCTACCGCGCCTTCACGGCCGAGACGCACGTGCGGCTCGCCGACCTGCGGCCGCGGCGCCGCGACGTCCTGGACTACGTGTGGCTCGTCAACTCGCTGCGGCGGCGCCGCGCGCGGGGAGTCTGATGTTGAGTCACAGGATTCGGTCGACTGAGGCCTCAAGCAACGCCTCGACGGTGCGCATCTCGCGTCCGGCAGGCGCCACGTCGGTCGGGAGATTGACGATATCGGCCGCTACCCGCTCGGCGACCGGGCACTGCCCGCGCCGGTAACACCACGACTCCAGACCGTCGCTGACCGGATACAGCGGCGAGTGGAACCAGTCGCCGAGCAGCACGCCGCGCCGGGCCGCCGCCGCGATGAACGCGTCGCGTTCTCGCACGCGCAGCGGGTAGCGCAGGAAGGCGTGACCAGCGAAGGCCGGCTCGTGTGCTGGGATGCGCCCGTGTGCGGCGAGCCAGGCGGAATAGCGGTGCGCCACCGCTCGGCGGCGCTGGACGGTCGCCGCGAGCGCGGGCAGCCGACGGTTGGCAAGACGCGCCTGGAACTCGGACATCCCCGCGACGAACGACGCCGGCATTACCGGACCCTCCAGCTCACGGGCGCTCGATGAGCCCGGAACCAGGCCGGCGCGGCCCGCCGCCCGGTAGAGCGCGCGCCCAGCACGCAGCGTGCGCGGGGTGGCGACGCGCTCACGCGCGAACAGCATCGTCGCCAGCAGGGCGCGATCGCGCACTGCCGGCTCGCCTACCGATCGCTCGATCGCCGCAATCGCATGCGCGAGCTCCGGCTCCGTCGTCACCGCGATGCCGCCAAGGCCGGTGGAGATCGGCTTGCTCCACTGCGTCGAGTAGAAGGCGACAGGCGCCGCGGCGCCGTTCCAACGGCCCTTGTAGGTCCCGCCCAGGCCGTGCGTGCAGTCATCGATCACGACCGCCCCCGAGGGCTGCGCGGCCGCGACGAGTGCGTCGAGGTCTGCCGACAAACCGAACGTGTTCTGGGCGAGCACGGCCCGCGTCAGGGGTCCGATCGCCGCCGCGACCGCGGCGGGGTCCACCGTATAAGCCGCTTCGTCGATGTCGACATAGACCGGTCTGGCGCCGACGTAGAGCACCGCGTTGGGCACGGCCACGCAGGTGAAGGCAGGCACGATCACCTCGTCGCCCGGACCGATCCCCAGGGCCCGGAGGATCGCGTGGAGGGCGACCCGGCCGCGCCAGAACAGGGTGACGTGAGCGGCCGGCACACCGATGAGGTCGCCGATCGCCCGGCGCAGCTCCTCGCGCGCGCTCACGGGCCGTCGCCGAGGAGGATCTCGGCCAGCTCGCCGGCGAGCCGTCCGTACGCGTGATGGCGCTCGACGTAGGCGCGCGCGTTGGCCCCGAGGCGCGCGCGCTCGGCGGCGGGGCGGGCGGCCAGGATTCGGATCGCGTTCGCCAGCGCCCGCGGATCCTCGGGCGGCACCGTCTGCCCGCAGTCGGCATCCCGCACCGGCTGGTTCGCGGCCTCGGCGGCAAACAGCACCGGCCGTCCGGCCGCCATGTATTCGTACAGCTTGTTGGGCGACACGCCGAACCGGTAGAGGGCACTGCGCCGGTAGCCGACATAGCAGGCGTCGAAGAGCGAGATCGCCGCGGTGATCCGTTCCTTCGGCACCGGGCCGGTGAAGACGACGTTCGGCACGTCCGCTGCTCGGGCCATCAGCCGCTCGCGCTCGGGGCCGTGGCCGACGATCACGACAGCGAACCGGCCCGGATCGAGCAGCCGGGCGGCGTCGATCAGGGTCTCGAGCACGTTCGCCGCGCCGAGGGTACCGACGAACCCGACGGTAAACGCGCCGGGTTGCATCGCCTCGTGCACCGCCCCCGGGACGTCCGTCGATGGGCTCGAGCTGTCGAGGTCGACGCCGTTGGGCAGGTAGTGGAACTTCGCCGCGTCCATGCCTCGGACGACCATGTGCCGGTCTGCCGCCGGCAGCACCGACACCACGCTGTCGCTCACGCGATACGCGTAGTCCTCGAGCCGCTGCATGAGCACGACGAGCGGATGCCGCGACGAGAGACCGCCGAGCTCCTGCAGTGTGAGCGGCCAGATGTCGCGGACCTCGAAGACAAGGCGGGCGCCGAACCGGCGCGCCCACCGCGCCGCCACGCCGATCGGGAACAGCGACGGTGACGAGACGAGGATCGCGTCCGGGCGCGGCAGCTTGCTGGTGGGAAGCCGCTCCAGCGCGGCCGCGAATGCGATCATGTTGAGGACGCGTCCAACGCTGATCGCCCGCTGGTAGCCCGGCACCGCGACCCAGCAGTACCGGACATCGGCGACGGTTTCGAGCGTAAACGCGCGGGAGACGTCCGGCGGCCGCGTGAAGAGATGGGATCGGCTGCCGGAGATGACGATTGGGTGATGGCTGCGGTCCGCCAGCCCCTGAGCGAGGTAGTAATGGCGGTACTCCATGCCGTGTCGCGGCGAGCCGGCGTACTGGTTGACGATCCAGACCACTCTGCGACCGGCGTCAGCATGTCTCGGCATGGACGCTGCGTATGCGGGATCGCGGCGGACGAGTTCGTGCATGCGCGCTACACCACGGTCATGGACTCGACGCTGAACTCCATCCGACTCAGTGAGAAGTGCGCGTCCCACGCGCTCTTTCACAGGTTGAACGAGTTCTACCGGAATCATCGCCGCGTCAAGGCGTACACCTGCATCGACGTCCACTACCGCCTGCCCTAGCGCCGAGAGCCTGATCCGCGTGCGGTGCGCGCGGACCTAGACCCGAATGATGACGCCATACCAGAACGTCTTCCTGGCACCGCCGCGCTCCGCGACCCGTATCCTCAGCATGAACTTGACGCGCTTGTGTCCGTGGCTGCGGAACCATCGCCGCGTGTCTTGGCGCAGCCGCAGCGTGACGACGCGCCGGCCGGCCCGGCGGACGACCCGCTTGCGGGCGGCGACGCGCGTGCCGCGGCGCAGCTGCAGGTTGATTGTCGAGCGCCGGATGAGCCGCAGGCGTGCCTGCGCAAACCCCTTGCCGGTGCGCACGCCGAGCAGCGTGATCTCGTTGGGAAGGCTGGCCTCCGGCACCTCGCCCGGCGGTGGCGAGGGCGCGACGCCCGAGGACGGCGGCGCGCCGACCTTGCCGTTGGTGAAGGCGCAGGTCTGCTCTGTTTCGGTCGTTCGATGGACAAGCGTGACGACGCCATGCGCCACGTCGTAGACAAACTGCCCGGGAGCCGGATCGTTGGAGACGCAGCTGATGGCGTTCACCCGCCACCCGGACGGCGGCAGGGCTTGAATCGTGTACGTGCCGGGACCGGGGCCATGCGACTCCGATTCCCCGTCACTCAGCTCCATCACGATGGGCGGGTGTGGCCAGCTCGGGCCGCCCAGCTGGTAGGTGATCTTCGTGGGGTCACCCGCAGGATCGTTGTGGTTCTGCACGCGTATCGTCGCGCCGGCCTCCGCCGCCGTCCCGGCGAAGAGACCCGTGACAAGCAGAGCAATTGCTGTCCGAGTGAGCTTCATGCACCCCTCCTTGCGGCTGTCTCCGTCCGACCCGCCGCGATCCTAGCCGCACCGGCGTCATCTGCATAGGGTGGATATTGGCCTCAGACGGGTCAAATGGCCGGGAACTGGGCCTGATCCGCTGACGGCGGTCGCGATCGCGACCGGCGACGCGTACTCTGAGGTGACGATTGCTCAACGCCCTGCTCGCCTAGCGACCATCGGCAGCGCCGGCTTCCTCCCGCTGCATGCGTTCTGCGAGGTAGTGGCCACCGCGTCGATGCTGGCCATGGTGGCGGGCTCGGCGCTGATCGCGACCATTGCCCTGAGCGTCGCGCTGGCGCTCGCGCGCCGGCTGCGCGACTACCTCGCGATGGTGCGGCTGTACATGGGCCGCTGGAGACGCGCATGAAGGCGCCGGCGGTGCTCTCCGCGTCCGCCGTGCTGATCGCCGGCGCCGCGCTCGCGCTCGTGCTCGCGGGCTCGGGCGATCCGGACCAGCACGGCGTCAAGTCGCTGGCGGCGACCGGCGAGGGGCGCCTGAACCGGCCTGGCTCGCTCGTCGCGGCCGACACGCTGGCCAACACCCGCATCGGCGGCCCGTACGGCACCGCGCTGGCGTTCCGGTTCCGGGCCGGCTGGACCGGGGCGATGCGGGGAGTGCGGTTCTACGTGATCGTCGACAACCGCCGGCGCCAGGGCTACAGCGGCGGTACGTTCGGCCGGTTGCGCGTGGCGCTGCTGCGCGACTCCGGCACGCCGCGGCACCGGCCGCGCGGCCGCGCCCTGGCGGCGGCGGAGATCACGCCGTCGCGCGCCGACCTGTGGCCGTTGGTGCGCTTCGCGCGACCGCCACACGTGCGCGCGGGCCGCCTCTACCACGTCGTGTTCACGAACGTGGACCCCGATCCCACGCGCAACTACGTGTCGATCAACGCGCTGCTCTCGCGCGGGCATGGAGAACCGCGACCGCGCATGCCCGGCGGCCTGGCGGTGCTCCTCGGCGAGTCCGCCGACGGCGCCACGGTACGGCGCTGGCGGCCGCGGGAGGAGCGCGCGGATGAGCGCTATGTCCCGATCCTGGACGTCGCCGGGGGCGGGCGTCACCAGCACCTCGGGATCGGCTACATGGAGGTCTGGGTCACGGCGCCGCGCCCGATCGGCGGCGACGCCGAGGTCCGCCAGCTGCTCACGCTCGGGGGCCGGCGCGCGCGCACGATCTGGGGCGCATGGCTGCGGGTGCAGCGAGCCGCTCGCACCACGGCGCCGCTCGAGCTGCGGATCGAGAGCGCGGACGGCGCTCACCTCGCGCAAGCGACCGTGGCGGCGCGCAGGATCTCGACCCGCTTCCCGGAATGGGTGCACGTCCGGTTCCGGCGCCCGGTCTCCGCGCCGCCAGGCACGACGATCGCGCTGACGGCGTCGGCGGACGAGGCCGGCGCCTACCGCACGTTCCCGCTGCGCAAGGGCACGGACTTCGGCTTCGACGCCCGCACGCTGTTCGCCGGCGGCTACGCGCAGTACTCCGCGGGCGGGCGCTGGAGGGGTTGGACGCAGTGGGGCGAGCGCGACCGGCGCGACAGCGACCTCCAGTTCGCTCTCGACGTAGACCGTTGACTCGCGGCCCCGGAGTGCGCTTATCCTGTTGATGCCTATGACGGGCTATGTCGGCATGGATCTGCCGCGATTCCTGGCGCTGATGCGCGCACGCTGGCGGCTGCTCGCGGCGATCATGCTTGCCGCGGCCGTCCTGGCCGGTCTGCTCTCGCTCGCGCAATCCGACCGCTACAAGGCGAGCGCGGACCTGCTGTTCGGCCGGACGACGACCGCCGAGACGATCATCGCCGGCGGCACGACCGACACCGGCGAGTTGCCCGAGCGGGTGGCCGCAACGAACCTCGCGCTCGCCTCGCTGGACACGGTGGCGGCGCGCGTCGCGAAGCGGCTGCCCGGCGTGACCGACGACGAGGTCAACCGCGCGGTCTCGATCGAGGCCGCTGGGGAGTCCGACGTCGTTACCGTCACCGCCGAGTGGCGCTCGGCCGCCGGGGCAGCTGCGGTAGCCAACGCGTTTGCGACCCAGATCGCCGCGTTCCGACGTGAGAGCGCGCAGGCGGACATCCAGCGCGCCATCGATGCGCTCAAGGCGACGCTGCCGGCGTCGGACACCGGGAGCGCGGCGCCCGGGGCGACGACCGACGCCACCCGCGTCATCCGCGAGCGGCTCTCCCGACTGGAGGCCCTGAAGGCGGCGCAGACGGGCAACGTGCAGCTCGTCGAGGCGGCCACCCCGCCGCTCCACCGCAGCTCGCCGACGCCGCTGCGCAACGCAGTGATCGCTGGGATCGCCGCGCTGCTGCTCGCCGTCTTCCTCGTGGTGTTCATGACACGCTTCGGCGATCGCGTCAACGACGAGGAGGAGCTGACCGCGCTTATGGGGACTTCGGTCCTGACGCGGATCCCGCACTGGCCCGGCGACGCCCGGGAATCGAGCGAGGAGCCGGCATTCGCCGAGGCGTTCGAGTTCCTGCGCCTGAACCTCGAGTTGATCGGCCACGAGGGCGACAGCGTCGTGGTCGCGGTGACGAGCCCGACGGCCGGCGAGGGGAAGACGACGGTGGTCGCCTGGCTGGCGTCGTCCCTGGCGGCCAGCGGAGCGGAGGTGACGGCGCTCGACCTGGACCTGCGCAAGCCCGAGCTGCATACGTACTTCGACGTGCAACTCGACGGGCAGAACAGTGCGCTCGAGGCGCTGCTGGAGTCCGGCCACAACGGCGACGGCGCCGCGGAAGCCCGCGCCCAGGCGGCCGAGCCCGAGCCCGAGCCGCTGGGCGAGGACCGCCCCGCGCCCGGCCGCCGCGCCTACAGCGAGGAGGACATCACAACCGCCCTCGCGGAGCTCGCGCGCTCCCGGGGCCACGCGCGCCGTGCGGCGCGGGCGCTGAAGGACTCCGGCCGCAACATCCCGGAATCCACGCTGCGGCGGTGGAAGGACGTGCACGCCGACCTGTACGCCGAGATCCGTGCCGCCCGCCGGCGCGGCACGGTCGCGGCTCCCCACCTGCGGCTCCTGGCCGGCCGCAACCATCTCCAGGTGCCGGCCGGCCTGGTTGCGCGGACACGGCTGGAGCAGCTCTTCGCAGACTTGCGCCACGAGGCCGACTACGTGCTCGTGGACACGGTCCCGGTGTCGACCGTCGCGGATGCCACTGCGGTCGCCGCGGCGGCCGACGGCGTGATCCTCGTCGTGGACCTCCAACGGGCGCGCCGGCGAGATCTGCTGACGGCCAAGAAGCAGCTCGCGAACGCCCGCGCCCGGGTCTTCGGCATGGTCGTCAACCACGCGGACGTCGAGCGGCGCCCGTACCTAGAGCACGAGGACGATCGACGGCCGGCGGAGCGCGCAGTGACCGCGAGCTAGGGGTGTCGAAGCCCGCTACGGCCCTCGTGATGGGCGACGTGGACGTGGTGCGGGCGCTCGGGCTGGCCGGCATCTCGAGCGCCTACTTCGGCCCGCC
Source organism: Solirubrobacteraceae bacterium (assembly GCA_036520135.1). GTDB lineage: Bacteria > Actinomycetota > Thermoleophilia > Solirubrobacterales > Solirubrobacteraceae > DASSUW01. Next base: position 26,986 of record DATDKF010000110.1, on the reverse strand, counting down.
GGCCTACTCCGCGCGCTTCTCCCGCCACGTCCAGGTCGTCCTGCCGTGGCTCGACGAATGGCGCTGCCAGGAGGCGATCGTCTCCGAGCTGCTGCGCTTCGCGGACACGCAGGCCGAGGCGCCGGTGCTCTACCCGCAGACCGACGCGGCCGTTCTGCTCGCATCGCGGCACCGCCGGCAGCTCGCGCCGGCGTTCCGCCTGCTGCTGGCGGACGCCGAGCTGGTCGAGCAGCTCGTGGACAAGTCGCGCTTCCAGGCGCTCGCCGTGCGCCACGGGCTGCCGGTCCCGCGCGCGCAGACGCTGCGCCCGCAACCAGGATCGCCGCCGCCCGACCTGGACGTGCCGTTCCCGATCGTCGTCAAGCCGGTGCGGCGGGGAGGCGACTGGCAGGCGACCGGCGAGCTCGGCAAGGCGTTCTCGGTGCGCCAGCCGGCCGACTGGCCCGCCGTCTGGACGCGGCTCGTCGGCGTGCGCTCCGAGCTGCTGGTCCAGCAGCTCGTCCCTGGGCCCGAGAGCGCGATCGAGAGCTACCACGCGTACATCGCCGCGAGCGGCGCCATCGCCGGCGAGTTCACGGGGCGCAAGATCCGTACGTATCCGCTCAACTACGGCCTGAGCAGCGCGGTCGAGATCACGGAGCTGCCAGATGTCGCGGACCTGGGTCGCGACGTGCTGCGGCGGCTCGGCCTCCGAGGCGTCGCGAAGGTTGACTTCAAGCGCGATCGCCGGCGCCGCCTGCATCTGCTGGAGGTCAACCCGCGGTTCAACCTCTGGCACCATCCCGCGGCCGTGGCGGGCGTGAACCTGCCTGCGCTCGTGCACGCCGACCTCACCGGCTCTCTGCGCCCGCTCGGCCGGCGCGCTACGCGCCATGTCGTCTGGTGCGCGCCGCTGCTGGATGTACGCGCGGCGTACGCGACGGGTACGCCGCCGCTGGCCTGGCTGCGGTGGGCGCGCCGCTGTCAAGCGGTCTCCGGCCTCGCCTGGGACGACCCGTTGCCGTTCCTGCGCGGCACGCTCTGGGGAGCCGTCCGGCGCCGCCTGACGTCACGCGGCCCCACGCGCGGCTGACCCGGCAAGCGCGCTGCGGACGGCGTCGAGCACCCAGTCGTGCTGCTGTTCGGTCATCGTGGCGAACAGCGGCAACGTGACGGCCCGGTCGCCGTAGGCATCGGTCAGCGGCAGCCGGGCGGCGCGCTCGGCGAAGACCGAGAAGCGGTGCGCAGGCGGATAGTGCATGCTCGTCTGGATCCCGCGGGTAGCGAGCGCCTCGCGAAATCCCGCGCGATCGACGCCCTCGTCGAGGACGACGGTGAACAGGTGATGCGCGCTGCGCGTGCCCGGATCCGGCGGCAGCGCGGCCACGATGCCGCCGATGTCCGCGAGCGCCGCTCGGTAGCGCGCGACGAGCTGTGCTCGGCGCGCGTTCTCGGCGTTCAGCCGCGCCAGGCGCCGGCGCGCGAGGGCCGCGCGCGGCTCGTCGATGCGGTAGTTGAAGCCGGTGGCGACGACGTCGTACGACGATGCATGCCCGCGGTGGCGATCCCACGTGAGCGACGTCATGCCGTGGGAGCGCAGGCGCCGCACCCGCGCCGCGAGGTCGGCGTCGCCGGTGACCACCATCCCGCCCTCGCCCACGGCAAGGTTCTTGTTCGAGAAGAAGCTGAACGCCCCCGCCGTGCCGATCGTCCCGGCGTGATGGTCGCCGGCGCGCGTGCCGACGGCGTGCGCCGCGTCCTCGAGCAGCGCGAGCCCGCGATCGGCGGCGAGCTCGGCCAGTCGCACGGTGTCACCGGGATGACCACCGTACGCCATCGTCATGATCCCCTTCGTGCGCGGCGTGATCGCCGCCGTCACCGCGTGGTGCGCCAGCCATGGCTGCGTCAGGCCGGCGATGTCGGCGAACACGGGCGTCGCGCCGACGTACACGATCGCGTTGACCGTGGCCACGAACGTCATCGAGGGCACGATCACCTCGTCACCGGGGCCGAGTCCGGCGGCCAGGCAGATCAGGTGAAGCGCCGCCGTTCCGTTCGTCACCGCCACGGCGTGGGCCGCGCCCGTATATCCCGCGAAGTCGGCCTCGAACGCCGCGGTCTCCGGGCCCATGCTCAGCCAGCCCGAGCGATAGACGTCGGCGACCGCCGCGATGTCCGCTTCGGGCACCACGACATCCGCGAGCGGCACGCGCCAGTCCGCCATACCGCCACCGTACCCATATCCTTGACCGATGCCGAGCCTGGAGGGGAAGGCCGTGCTCGTCACGGGTGCGGGGGGCTTCATCGCCGGACACCTCGTCGTGCGTCTCCTCCGCGATGGTGCCCGCGTGCGGGCATTCGTCCACTACAACTCGCGCGACGCTCGCGGCACGCTCGACTGGCTGGCGCCCGAGGCCGTCGCCGACGCCGAGGTCGTGCTCGGCGAGTTGCGTGACGTCGAGTCGGTCACCGGCGCCTGCAAGGGCATCGACATCGTCCTGCACCTCGGTGCCCATGTCGGGATCCCGTACTCGTACGTCAATCCGCGCGACTTCTTCGAGGTAAACGCACTGGGCACGCTCAATGTCGCCCAGGCCGCGCTCCAACACGGCGTCGAGCTCGTCGTGCACACCTCGACGAGCGAGGTGTACGGATCGGCGCGAACCGTTCCGATCACCGAGGCCCATCCGCTCGAGCCGCAGTCGCCGTACGCCGCAAGCAAGGTAGCGGCCGACAAGGTCATGGACAGCTGGCAGCGCACGTACGGCTTGCCGGCGACGGTCCTACGGCCCTTCAACACCTACGGCCCAGGCCAGTCGGCACGGGCGATCCTGCCCACGATCATCAGCCAGGCGCTCGCCGGATCGATCGTCCGCCTCGGCTCGCTCCATCCCCGCCGCGACCTCACCTACGTCGACGACACGGTGGCGGGGTTCGTGGCGGCCGCCCAGACGCCCGCCGCCGCCGGGCGAACGATCCAGCTCGGGACGGGGCACGATGTCTCGATCGGGGACATGGTGCAGATCGTCGGCGATCTGCTCGGCAGGCAACTGGAGGTCGAGAGCGATCCAGCCCGCGTGCGCGCCGAGACGAGCGAGGTGCTGCGGCTGGTTTCGAGCCCGGACCTGGCGCGCGAGCTACTCGGCTGGGAGCCGCAGGTGGAGCTGCGGGACGGTATCGCGCGCACGATCCGCTGGATGGAGAGCAACAGCGGCCGCTATCGCGCTGATCACTACGTGATCTAGAGCTACCGGTTTCTGGAGCTTTGTGGTCGGCATTCCTGCGGTTTAGGCTGCGCCATGCCGATGGTCGCGGAGGAGTTCGTCAGGTACTACCTGGCCCAGCCATACCGGATTTCCGTAACACATCGAGGCGACGACTCCGCATACGCATGGGTCGCGGCCGTCGAGGAGCTGGCGGGCTGCGAGGCGCGCGGCGCAACAGCCGAGGAGGCAGTGGCACGGATCCCCCACGCGCTCGCCGAGTGGGTCGCGGGCGCGCACGCCGCCGGGCGCGAGATCCCGGAGCCGCGCGATGCGCGGCAGTACAGCGGAAAGCTGCTCGTGCGTATGCCGCAGAGCCTGCACGGCGAGCTGGCCCGCGCCGCCGAGCTCGAGCAGGTGAGCCTGAACGCCTACATCAACGGCGTGCTTGCGGCAGCGATCAACTGGCGCCAGGCGCCGTGGGACACCTCCGGGTCGCCGGTCGACGTCGTCATCGACCGTGACACCGAGCGCCGGCAGCGGCTGACCATGATCGCGGTCACCGCGAACCTCGTGCTCGTGATCGTCGTGGCGGTCGCGCTGCTCGTGTCGGCGGCGTCATGAGCCAGACAACGGCACCACTCTCGCGCTGAGCTCGGCGTCGAGCGCGTCAACGACGCCGAGCGCGAGGTCGAGCGCCGCCTCCATCGCCGCGGTGTCAACGTGCTCGGGCAGGTCGTCCGGCTGGTGCGCGCGCGGGCTGATGCCGCGGTCGTCGAGGCAGGCGATGCGGATCGCCGGCACGCGCGCGGCGGGCCGGCGGGGCCGCGGGCCCTCGCCGCTGCCGAGCGCCGCGGCGGCCCGGTTGGCGGCCGCCCGGACCTGCGGGTGCTTGGCCGACCACGCCGGGCGCCCGGCGCCGCACGGGCCGAGCTCGAGCAGCACGACGCGTTCGGCGCGCAGCCCTTCGGCGCGCAGGTACCGCGCGGCCGTGCGCGGGACCACGTGGCCCGCGCCGGCCAGCAGGAGCGCGGGGCGCAGCGTGCGGGGCGGCTCGCGCTCGAGCGCGTCGAACAGCTCCACCGCGACCGCGACGCCGGAGGCGCAGTCGTTCGCGCCCGGCGACACCGCCGAGAGCGCGACGTCGGCCGCCGCGGCGAGCGCGACCAGCAGCACGATCGTCGGCACGAGCTGCACGGCGCCGAGCCAGCCCGGCTCGTAGCCCGCGACCCGCGCCACCGCCGCCAGCGCGACCAGCGCGCCGCAGGCGGCGATCGTCCACGCCGGGAAGTGCCGCAGCGGCGCGCGCCAGCGGTCGTTGAGCACGAGCCCGCGGCGCGGCGCGTCGTAGGGCGCGGTGATCACCAGCACGACGCCGTCGCCGGGCACCGCGGTCAGCACGTGCTGCGTCGCGCGGCGCGGGAACAGCGCCCGGATCGGCCCGAGCCGTCCGGCCGCCTCGCACGCCAGTGACAGCGCCCCGAGCGCCGCCACGGCCAGCCCCGCCACCGCGACCGCCGTGCTCAACAGGCTCCCGACCACCGCCAGCAGGCAGCCGAGGGCGAGCACCGCCGCGCGGCGCGGGCGCACCCACAGCGTCTCGACCCACGCCTCGTGCACGCGCGAGCGCAGCTCGTCGTGCAGCCACACGGCCGCCCGCCGTTCGGCGTCCGTGCACGCGCCGCGGGCGGCGAAGGAGCACAGCCCGTCGACCACCGCTAGCATCGCGCCGCACCGTAAACCAATGCGGCTTACTCGCACTCGCAAGCTCGTGCGAGCGCCTTAGCATGCGCCCCATGGATGCAATCGACCTGGCCTTCGCCGGCGCCGCCAAGCAGGTCGAGCTCATCCGCAGCCGCGAGGTCTCGGCGCGCGAGCTCACCGAGTTGTACCTGACCCGCATCGAGCGCTACGACCGCGACCTCAACGCGTACCGCATCACGTTCGACGAGCGCGCGCTGGCCGAGGCCGGGCAGGCCGACGCCCGCGCCAAGGCGGGCGACCGGCGGCCGCTGCTCGGCGTCCCGATCGCGATCAAGGACGACATCGACATCGCCGGCGAGGTCACCGCGCTCGGCAGCGACGCCCACGACGGGCCCCGGCCCGCCGACGCCGAGGTGGTGCGACGGCTGCGCTCGGCCGGCGCGGTGATCCTCGGCAAGACGAGTGTTCCGGAGCTGACGATCACGCCGTGGACCGAGTCGCACACGTTCGGGGTCACCCGCAACCCGTGGGACCGGCTGCGCACGCCCGGCGGCTCGTCGGGCGGCTCGGCCGCCGCCGTCGCCGCGGGGATGGCCGGCGCCGCGCTCGGGTCCGACGGCGCCGGCTCGATCCGCATCCCGGCCGGTTGCTGCGGGCTGTTCGGCCTCAAGTCCCAGAACGGCGGCGTGCCGACGGCGCCGCTCGTCGAGCCCTGGGCGGGGATGGCGACGTGGGGTCCGCTCACCCGCCGCGTGGCCGACAGCGCGCTGTTCTACGACGCGATCAAGGACGGCGGGCCGTCGTTCGCCCAGGCGGCGGCGACCGCGCCCGGCCGGCTGCGGATCGCGGTCTCGGTGCGCACGCCGCCGCTGACCGGCGTGCAGGCGGACGGCGAGCAGCTCGGGGCGGTGCAGGCGGTCGCGGGCGCGCTGCGCGAGCTCGGGCACGACGTCATCGAGCGCGAGATCGAGTACACGCCGTCGCTGATCGCCAACACGCTCGCGCGCTACCTGCGCGGGATCGCCGACATGGGGGGCTCGACGCCGCATCCCGAGCGCCTGATGCGCCGCACGCGCGGCTATATGCGGATCGGCGGCGCCGTTCCGCGCGCAACGGTCGAGCGCGCGAAGGCGGCGGCGCCGGCCGACGCGGCCCACCACTGGCGCCCGTTCGACGGGGTCGACCTCGTGATGACGCCGATGTTCACCCGCCGCCCGCCCGCCATCGGCGCCTACCAGGGGATGTCGGCGGTGCGCTCGCTCACCGGCTCGGTTCGCTTCGCGCCCTACTGCGGCGCGTACAACCACACCGGCCAGCCCGCCGCGTCCGTGCCGGCCGGGCTCACGAGCGACGGGTTCCCGCTTGCCGTGCAGCTCGTCGCGCCGCCGCACGGCGAGCCGGTCCTGCTCTCGCTCGCCTCGCAGCTCGAGGGCGCGCTCGGCTGGCCCGACCGGCGGCCGCCGCTGTGAGCCCGGGCGCCCTGCGGGAGATCGCCGAGGCGGTGGCGCGCGAGGCCGGCCACCAGCTGCGCGACGCGTTCGCCGGTCCGCGCGTGAACGTGACCGCGAAGTCGAGCCCGACCGACCTCGTCTCCGAGGCCGACCACGCCGCCGAGCGGCTCATCCGCGAGCGCCTGGCGTCGGCGCGGCCGGGTGACGGCTTCCTCGGCGAGGAGGGCGGCGACGCCGAGGGCAGCAGCGGGCTCCGCTGGGTCGTCGACCCGCTCGACGGCACGATCAACTTCCTGTTCGGGATCCCCCAGTGGGCGGTCTCGATCGCCTGCGAGGACGCGGAGGGCACGCTCGCCGGCGTCATCTACGACCCGATGCGCGACGAGCTGTGGACGGCCGAGCGCGACAGCCCGGCACTGCTCGACGGGCGGGAGATCCACGGCTCCGGGCGCTCGGACCTGGCGACCACCCTGGTCGCGACCGGCTTCGGCTACGACGCCGCCGTGCGCGAGTACCAGGCCGGCATCGTCGCCGAGCTGCTGCCGCAGGTGCGCGACATCCGCCGCTTCGGCTCGGCGGCGCTCGATCTCGCCTGGACCGCGGCCGGGCGCTACGACGCGTTCTACGAGCGCGGGCTGAACGCCTGGGACCTCGCGGCCGGCGAGCTGCTGTGCTGCCGCGCCGGCCTGGCCGTGCGCGTGCTCGAGCCGGCGCCGCCCGCGGCCGGCGGGCTGCTCGTCGCGCCGGCTTCGCTGATCGAGCCGCTCGCGGCGATCGTGGCCTGACTGCTCGTGCGGTGCGCTGGGTAGGACCCGAGCATGATCATCGGAGGAGTCATCGCGTTCTGCATCTTGATCCTGATCCTCGCGTTCCTCGCGCCGCGGCTCTCGCGCGGCCCCGAGCAAGGCGGGCAGCGGGTGCTGGGGTTCGGCAGCCGCGGGGCGAGCAAGGCCCCGGGGAAGCTCGGCCGCTGGTTCAGCAAGCCGTTCCAGACCTCCTCGAAGGCGGTCTCGAAGAGCGGCAGCGCCGGCCGGCGCGGGCGCGGCAAGATGCCGCTGTAGGTCAGCGCACGGGCGTGCCCGTGCGGTCGAGCCCCTGGCGGAGCTCGCGGACCTTGTCGCGGTAGGCCTGCTCGTCGCCGCCGAGCAGGTGCGTCCCCCAGCGCGTGCCGTTGTGCACGTGCGGGACCTCGTCGGCCAGCAGGTAGTCGAACACGTCGGCGATCCGCTCCTGGCCGAGCTCTACCAGCACCTTGCGGCGGTGCGAGTGGCGCCACATCGCTTTCTGCTCGCTCGTCCCGTTGAACAGCGCGAGCCGACCGAGCAGGTCGAGCGCGTAGATCGACTTGAAGTAGCCGAAGCCGACCGGATAGTCGCCCCAGTGGCAGTCGAGCTCGGTGGCCATCAGGCGGTCGTGCACCTCGGCGTGGCGGATCTCGTCCCAGGTCTGGCGGGCCATGTCGACGTGGAACTCCCACGGCATGTCGGGGTGCTCGTGCGAGTTGCGGGCCATCAGCTCGGCCGCGCACAGCTCGGCGTCCATCAGCCCGTGGAAGAAGTGCTTCTGCTCCTCAGGCTCGGTCGGGACGTGGTTCTCGTCGCCGTTGACGTACAGGTCGTCGGTCAGGTACGGGTCGCCCTCCTCGGTGACCTCGACGAAGGCGTCGCGGGCCGGCTGGACGAGCGGCGGCATGACGCGCAGCGGGCGCGTCTCGCGCAGCCGGAGCGGGAGCTTGCCGAGGTCCTCGAACACGGGGCGGCCGGCGGCGGGCAGCTCGGCGGTGTGGCGCTCCTGGCGGTGCAGCAGCTGCGTGATCAGGCGCAGGCTCGGCTCGTCCAGCAGCGGGTCGAGGTGCTCGCGGTGGATCCTCAGCGCGGCGATCAGCGTCGGCTTGAGCTCGCCGTAGGCGATCTCGAGGTAGTCGTGCGTGTCGGCGTCGTTCGCGCGGTCGAGCAGCGCGGCGAGCTCGGGCGACGGCGCGCCGGGGTAGTCGCTTGGCGTGCGCAGCTCGTAGAGGCGGCGGTGGATCTTGCTGACCGCGCGCGCGTCGTCGTGCAGGTGGTCGCCGAGCAGCGCCTTGACCTCGAACCGCGGCTCGAGCGCGAGGTGGCCGCACGAGAGGTGCACGAGCTCGCGCAGGACGTGGAAGTAGTTGGAGAAACGGGTCGCGTTCTCGTCGACGTCATAGCCCATGCGCGAGCTCCTCCTGTTCGTCGCCCTCGGCGAGCAGCCGGCGCTTGTGGCGACCGATCACGCTCGGCAGCAGCCCGCCGCCGGCGCTGACGTTGATCACCGCGCGGTCGGAGATGCGGGTGATCGAGCCGGCGTGGCGGCCGCCGATGCCGAACGGGTTGATGTTGAAGCGCTTGAGGCGCATCTGGACGTGGCCGCCCTCGATCGTCGGGAACATCTCCTCGGGCACGGGGACGTACTCCTGCACGATGAAGTCCGCGCGCTCGGCGTGCTGGGCGACGATCTCCTCCCAGCGGTCCTGGGCAGTCTCGATGCCCAGGGAGACCTCGTGGCCGCCGTACGAGCTCGCCGGCTTGAGCACGAGCTTCTCGCGGTTGTCGGCCACGAACGGCAGCAGGTCGATCGTCCAGCTGCCGTAGGTGACGCGGCCGGGGCGCAGGATGCGAGTCCACGGGACGGTCTTCTGGACGACCTCGATCTCGTCGCCCTCGATGAGGTGGGCGAAGCGCGGGTCCTGGAAGAGCGCCAGCAGCTTCTTGTTGTTGGCTACGCGCGCGCGGAACGGGTTGACGATGCAGACGCGGCCGTCGCGGGCGGCGGCGACGAGGTCGGCCTGGTCGATGTCCTCCAGCAGCGCGCGGCGGTAGACGACGTGGACGGGCTCGTTGCGGGCGCGCAGGGTCGAGCCGTCGTACGTGAGGTCGGCGAGCGACGCGTGGGTGGCCTCGATCCCGTGGGCCTTCGCGGCCGCGCACACGATCCGGAACTCGGGGACGGCGGGCGCGTTTTCGGTGTCGATCAGAGCGAGTCGCGGCGTCTCCGGGAAGTCGCTGGGCCGGACGTGGGCGTACGCCTCGCACAGGGTGCCGATCAGCTCGGGGAGCATCGGCGCGTACGCGGTGTCGAACTCCTGGCGGACGCGGGGGAGGTCGATGCTCGTCGTCAGCCCTTCGTACAGCACGTCCGTATAGCCAATCCCGGCCGGCGAGTCCGCGTTGAACTCGAGGAACTTCACGTCGTAGCCGGCGAGGAACGCGTCCAGCCGGCAGATCCGCATCGGCCGCGGGTAGCCGGGCTCGATCCGGATCAGCGAGTCCTCCTCAGGGCTCAGCGCGAGCTCGTCGCGCAGCGCGGCGTCGGTCGTGTAGGCGTCGCAGAAGCGGTCGAGCACGCGGCTCAGATGCTCGACCGAATGCCGCACCCGCCGCAGCTGGCCGGGGGAGATGAAGTGCGGCATCAGCACGAACGGGATCGTCGCGCCGTTGAAGACCACGTCGTGCTCCTGCAGCCAGTCGGCGACGCCGCGCTCGAGGCCCGCACAGCGATCGCCGAGCTTCGAGAGCTCGACGAGGTACTGGAGCTTGAGGTTGTTGACGTGGTCGATCACGCCGATGCCCGGGGCGGGATTCGAACCCGCACTTGATCGATTTTGAGTCGACTCTCTCTGCCAGTTGGAGTACCCGGGCGGACCGCCCCCATCCTACGGCGGCGGCGCCCGTAACAGTGCGTGTTGCCAGTGCGGCGCTCGGCGGCGAAGTCACCTCATGCGGCAGCGGGCGCCGGGCCGCGGCGCTCCTGGCGATCGGGCGGCGGCTCCTCGTGGCGCTCGACCTCAACGTTCCACGCCTGGCGGAAGCCGCTCATCGAGAACGCGATCAGCAGCAGCTGCACCGGCACGAGCAGGGCGGTGAGGAGGCCGAGGATCCCTTCGTCGAGCGCCGGGTTGGTGAAGCCTGCCTTGTCGCGCTCGAACCACGCGGGCGCCGAGACCGCGGCGAAGATCAGCAGGACGATCGCCAGCGCCGCCGCCAGCGGCAGCACCCCGCGGCTCCAGCGCAGCACGAACACCGCGAGCACCACGTAGATGACGATGTAGGACACCTGCAGGAACTTCGCGCCCTCGATCGCGTCCCAGCCGCCGATCGAGATGATCAGGACCAGGCCGGCGGAGACGAGCAGCAGCAGCACGACGATCGCCCGGGTGAACTTCGAGGCCGCCTTGCGGCGATTCGGGTGCTCGATGATCACCCCGGGGTCAGCCATGACGTCCGCGACCATACAATCTCGCTGCTGTGCGTGCGGCGCTTGAGCCGTCGCGCACGCATCCGCGGGCGTGGCGGAACTGGTAGACGCGCGAGGTTTAGGTCCTCGTGGCCACAAGCCGTGGGGGTTCGAGTCCCTCCGCCCGCACTCTCGCTCACGATTTGGCCGGCACGAACGAGTCGAGCAGCGCGACGCTGCGCCGGTGCGAAACCGAGATGTTGCGCGGGTTCGACTGCGTCCAGCGGATTCCGAGCCGCTCGCAGTACTCGCAGAACAGCCCGCGGATGTCCGCCGACCGGTTCGAGAAGAACCACCGCGGATATGCGTATTCGGCGACGCGCCCGCTGGGCAGCGTGGTCTTGAACCGGTTGACGGTCCGGCAGCCGTCCGAGTGCAGGAGGCCGCGCAGGAACTCCTCCGGGAACCGATCGACGAACTCGCGTTGCCAGCCCGCGAGCTCGATCTTGCGATCGTGCTTGCGCCCCGGCCCGTGCTGCGGGAACGCCTGCGGCCAGCGTCGACTGTCGGCCACGACGCGCACGCAGCGAGTCGTCGCATCGACTTGGGCCCGGACTCGCCGCGGCAGCCCGGTGACCTCCACGGCCCGCCGGCAGTCCTCGACGATCCCCGGATACGCGGCATCGCACGAGATCACGAGCCGCCACGTGCGGGGATGCGCAGCAAGGTGGCCGTCGCCGAGGTAGAGGCCCAGCAGCCGGCAGTAGGACGCTTCGTGTGGTGGACGCCACCGACCTTGCATGCGAACACATGTTCGCGTATGATCCGGACGGAACCCCCAGTCGCGACGTCTACAATCGCCGAGGCTCGGTCTCTCGGGGGACTGGTCCAACGGCTAGGATGGCGGTCTCCAAAACCGCAGGTTGGGGTTCGATTCCCTGGTCCCCCGCTCGAATCGACGTGGTCAAGGGCGGCGGCGCGCCGCGTCGTCATGAGCCCCAAGGCCGTCGTCGTCCGACGTGAACTGCGCGCGGTGATGCTGTACGCCCCCCGACCCTGACCCTTCGCGCGCGCTCTGCCCCCTACCGGCCGGCGCGGCGATCAATCAGCGCCGAGGCGGCTCGACGAGAACCAGCTTCCCCCGGTTGAGCAGCTGCGCGATCGCGCACGCCTTCTCGATCTGCGCGTACGTGTAGCGAACCGGGTTGTGCAGGGTCTCGATGTGGACGCCTGGGATCTGCATGACCTTCCTGGTGTTCCCGTTTTTTCGGTGTCCATATCATCGGCGCGGGTGGGCGGTGCGATGAGATCCGAGGTGTTTGCGGAAGACGTTCTCAACGAACGTGTGACCCTCGTCACGGGCGGCGGAACGGGGCTCGGGAAGGCTGCGGCGCGCGAGCTCGCGGCGTGTGGAGCGCGCGTCGTGATCGCCGGCCGGCGCGAGGATGTGCTTGCCGCGGCGGCCGCCGAGATCGGCCCGCGCGCCTCGTACGTGACCGGCGACATCCGCGACGGTGCCGACGCCGAGCGGATCGTCCGCACGTGCCTGCAGACCCACGGCCGCCTCGACGTGCTCGTCAACAACGCCGGCGGCCAGTACTTCGTGCCCGCCGAGGCGATCGAGCTCAAGGGCTGGCAGGCCGTGACGGGGTTGAACGTCGGCGGCACCGAGCTGATGTCACGCACCGCCGTCGGGCTCGCGATGCGCCCGGCGGGCGGCGGCACGATCGTCAACATCACGCTCTCGCCCCACCACGGCCTGCCCGGGATGACCCACTCGAGCGCCGCCCGCGCCGCGGTCGAGGGCTACACGTGCGCGCTCGCGCGCGAGTGGGCGGACGATGGCATCGCCGTGGTCGCGCTGGCGGCCGGCCACTTCGACACCGAGTCGCTGCGCAAGTACCCCGAGCCGGTGTGGCGCGCGGCGGCCCGCACCGTCCCGCTCCAGCGGCTGGGCTCCGAGCAGGAGCACGCCTGGCTGGTCGCGCTCGCCGCTTCCCCGCTCGGCCGCGTGCTCTCCGGGTCCGTGGTCACGCTCGACGGCGCGCGCGATAACTGGTTCGGCGCGTGGCCGCCGCCGTCGCTGCTCGACGAGGAGGGGACGGTGCCCACCGAGGAACGCCGCCCGCGCGCCTGACAGGCGCCCCCGCCACGGCTATCATCGGGCCGACGCTTGCGGGCGAAGTGTTGTGGTTGCACAGAAGCCTTCCAAGCTTCTAGGGCGGGTTCGATTCCCGTCGCCCGCTCTGTACGACATATCGGGGAGTGGCGCAGTCTGGTAGCGCACCCGGCTGGGGGCCGGGCGGTCGCAGGTTCAAATCCTGTCTCCCCGACTCAAGAAAAGGTCTGCTTTTGCAGGCATTTTCTCTCGTCGAGGGCCGGTGCGGTGCGCTCCGACGGGGTCCAGTTGGGGTCCAATTTTTCTCCACTGAGTCGCTGGAGAAGCCCTTCGGGAGCCGATTCGAGGTACGCCGGGGCCGGCGAAGGTAGCCTCAGCGCCGATGATCACCGGGGAGCTGAAGGCGAGCGTCGACCGCATCTGGGACGCGTTCTGGTCGGGTGGGATCGCTAACCCGCTTGAGGTCATGGAGCAGATCACCTACCTGCTCTTCATTCGGAGGTTGGACGACCTTCAGACCGCGAAGGAGAACCGCGCCAACCGGCTCGGAGTCCCGATCGAAGCGCCGATATTCCCGGTGGGGACCGACGAGACGGGCCAGCCGTACGCGGACCTACGTTGGTCTCGATTCAAGGATCGCGGGCCCGGTGAGATGTTCGGGATCGTCTCCGAGCGGGTGTTCCCGTTCCTGCGTCAGATCGGAGGTGACGACTCGACGTACTCGCACCACATGCGCGACGCGCGCCCACCCGCTGTCGGGTCGGCCGCTCGATCGCACGAAGCTCACGCGGCGCTTCAAGGCGGCGTGCGTCGAGGCCGGCGTGCGTCCGATCCGGTTCCACGATCTGCGCCACACCTTCGCGACACACCTTGCGGCGTCCGGCCAGCCGATGCGCACGATCCAGGAGTTCCTCGGCCACGCCGATTCCAAGACCACGCAGATCTACGCGCACTATGCGCCGAGCGCCCACGAGGTCGAGATCGTCAACGCGGCGTTCGCGGAGGAGCTGGTGACTGCCGAAGGCCGGGTCACCGGTGGGACGGCCCGGGCGTAGGCCTGGTGATCGGGTGTCCGAAGCGCACATCCGCGATGACGTGGTCCGCGAGGTCTTCCGCCGGTACGCGAGCGGCGACGCGCGAGCTGTCGCGCAGATGCTGCCTGCCCAGGCACAGGCGCAGATGGACGCGTTCGGCGACGCGATGCGCGACGCGGTCAGCGGCGCTGCGGCGGGCGACAGCATCGGCTTCGGGGCCGCCTTCGACCAGGCCCGGCAGGTCGCGTCGGGGATGGATCTCCACGAGATCGTCGACGCCATGCACGTGCCGGACGACGCCGGCGAGCACGAGCAAGCGCTGCTGCGTCTTCTCCTGCGGATCCCCGACGGATGGGGCAGGTGGATCAGCTGCTCGTCCGGCTGGTTTGCGCTGCTAGCGCGCGCCGAGCGCGAACTGGCGGACGTCTGCCCGACGTTCGTCGTGCACAAGCTCAAGGAGAAGTTCGGCACGCTGGGCCTGTACGTCGAGTTCGACAGCGACGACGACCTTCCCGCGGAACTGCGCGCCGTCGAACCGCGATGCCCATCGCTTGCGGACCTCGCCGAGATCCTGGGACCGAAGGACGCCAGCCGCGAAGGACCCGTCGGCGATGCCTGGCAGAGCGGCTACGACGCGGTGTTCGTGCCGGCGCACGACGAGTGGTCGGTACGGGTCGAGGCGTTCCGCGAATCGGGCGAAGGGCTTCTCGCCGCCGCGGACCAAGCCCGGCGGACGGCTGAGTTCGAGCGCCTCGTCGAGACGTTCGAGAAGGAGAGCGCGACGATCTGCGATTGCTGCGGCCTCACCGGCGTGCTGTCCTGCACCGCGGCGCGTTTCCCGTGGTACGCGGTCAGCTGCGACGGGTGCCGCGACGCCGGCTGGGTCCTTGCGGCGGAGTGGAGGAGTGGCGCCGGACGCAGGCAGACTGAGGTCGCTACGCGGCGAGCCCGTCGTTGTAGCGCTCGATGAACCGCTCGACCTCGGCCTCGTCGGTGAGGTCCACACCGGCCTCCAACGCGGCGACGGCGAAGGTCTTCGCCGGGCCCCACGCCTGCGGGTCGGTCACTGCGTCGAGCATCTCCATGTTGAACTCCGCGACCGCGCCTACGGCCTCGCCCAGCGGCGCCGCCGGGACGCCCCTCCGGCGGCCCGCGTACCTCACCCAGTCGGGCAGGACCTCGGGGACCCGCGCGAAGAACTCCGGGTCGCGCGTGACCTTCCGCGCCAGCCAGCTCGTCATGAAGATCTCGACGACGACCGGGCTCCAACGCAGCGGCCCGCCGTGGTTGTAGCCCGCGCCGAAGTCGATCGCGAGCTGCGCGACGTCCTCAGCGTCCTCGTTGCCGCGCCAGCACTGGCCTTCGGGGGAGGAGAGGAAGTCCTCGAGCAGCGCCTCGCGCTCCTTGGGGGTGACCTCGACGTAGTCGTCGGGCACTTCGAGCCCCTCGGGCAGCAGCCGCAGGCGCGCCTCGATGAGCGCGCGCATCGGGCCGACGTCCTCGTCAACCGGCGCACCCCAGGTGTGGTCGAGCATGTCGAACGCGGCCTCCGCGCGGGCGCGCGCCTCGTCGAGAGGGAGGTCACGGATTGCGAGGCCGACCTGATTGGGCGCTGTGCTTCGCATCTGGGTGCGGACCTCGCTGAGCGGGCCCGCGAGGAAGACGTCCTTCACGAGACCGCCCATGTTGTGGTCGATGTAGACGCCGATGGTGTGCGTCTCGACGTTCGGCGCGGTGAACTCGACCATGATGCTCATGCCGTCGTCGAAGGCCTCCTCGTACATCAGCGCCGCCGCGGTCGGCTGCGCGCCGCCGAGGTCAGCCGCCCATCCAGGTTCGCGCAAGCCCGTCGCGGCGAGACGATCTGCGGCCGCGCTCGCGGCCGCTGCGTAGTCCGGCGCGCTGACGGCCGCGAGTGCGCGAAGGGTCGCCAGCGCCTTGCGTGTGCCCAGACCCTCCAGGGCGCTGATGAATCCGGGCAGGAACGTGTCTGCGACGTCCTCGCCCGGCGGCAGCGGCGCGGCATGCATCATGCCCAGGATGGTCGAGGCCCACTGTTCGGCGTCGAGCGCGTCTTCGGGCTGATCGGCGTCGCTCGCGGCGAGCTGGGCGATTCCGGCGAGCATCTCCTCGAGCTCTGCGTCGGCCCCGCGGGGCCCCGAGGGCCGGCGCACCGAGGACGCTCCCGGGCGTCCCTGCGCCTTGCGCCGCTGGCGTCGCTGCTGCTGCCGATGCCGCTTCTCGCTCATGGCTCGCGAGCGTAGGAGGGGCATCGGTCGGCATCGAGGGCGAGATCCGCAACGTGCGTGGAAAACAGATGCCCGCTCAGCGCGGCACCAGGCTCACGTCGACGCCCAGGGGACGAGTCAGGGTGCCCAGCGTCGCCGCCGTGACGTCCGCTTCGCCCCGCTCGATCCGGCTGATCTCCGCCCGATCGATCACGGTGCGCTCGGAGAGCTCCCGCTGCGAGAGGTGCAGCGCGCGCCGCCGGGCGGCGAGCTGGCGGGCGAGCGAGAATCGCAGGCCGAACGCGTCGAGCTCGGCAACAGCATCCGGGGCCCTCGGCGCGAGCGCCTCGGTGAGATCGGCGATGAACTCGTCGAACGTCGTCATGAGGCCAGCCGCCGAGACTCACGCGACCGCTTGGCGGCAGCCGGCTTCGCGGTCTTCCGTGCGCCCGTCACCGGGATGAGCTGGTACCTGACCTCGAAGCCGAGGGCAGCGGCGTAGCGCTCGACCGACGAGATCCGGCAGTCGGCGTCACCCTTCTCGATACGGGCGATCTGGGCCTGTGAAGTGCCGACTGCGGCGCCGAGCTCGGTCTGGGTTCGGTCGGCGGCCAGCCGTGCATCGGCCATGCGGCGCATCATCTCGCGGCGGCTGACGGCGGCCGCGTGCTGGGCGCGGAACCCGGGTTCCCGAGCTGTGCGCTCATCGATGTAGGCGTCGAGATCGTCGTGCGAATCGGCCATAAGGCCATACTAGCAATGATATGCCGGGAATGATATCGCTATCGGCCGGTGTTGCGTCCGCGGCTGCGCCAGTCGCGCAGCCGGCGCTCGGCGAGCGTGATCGTCTGCGGCGGGGTCTTCTGCGACTTCTTGCTGAACAGCTCGAGGGCGAGGCAGACCTGTCCCTCGTCGCCTTCCTCGGCGAACAGCACGCGGTAGGCGAGGCCCTTGTAGTCGGCCTTGACGTCCCAGACGTCGCCGCGGAGGTGCTTGGCAGCGCGACGACCCTCGCGGCGGACCTCGGCCATGGCCGCCGTGATCTCGGCGGCGTGGTCGGCGTCGAGTGCGTCGAGCTGCTCGCGCACGACCTTGCGTCCCGCCGACGTCTCGTAGAACCGCCATCGCCGTTTGGCCACGGGCGACACCGTACGGACCCGCCGGACTGACCCGAACACACGCTCGGGGTCCAGTTCGGGGTCCAATTTCAGGACATCTCAGAAGCACCGAGAACTAAGACATTCCTGCAAATAGCCATTTCTCCAACTCAGAGAAAAGTGCGAAATCCGGCTGGGGGCCGGGCGGTCGCAGGTTCAAATCCTGTCTCCCCGACTCAGGCCCGGAGGGGTCACGAGTCCTCGGGTAGCCTCAGGAGCAGCAGAAGTCCCCGCTCCTGAGTCGCGGGGACGGCGTCGTGAGCGCCGCCGGAGCTGGCGGCTCTTCGTCGTCGCCTTGACCGCAGTTGCGGCTGCAACATCGGGAAATCCGCCTGGCGAGAGACGGCTTCCGGTGTACGACCAGTGAGGGCGGTGCGGTGTGAAGCGACGACCTCTTAGCGGTATCGGCGCTGCCGGTACAACACGCCGGCGACCACGATCGGCTGTGAGACGGCCAACATGACAGCGGCGACCGCACTCGCGACAGCCAGGGCCGGAATCCAGGTGGCAGCGAACAGCGCTTCGCGGAACCGTTCGCTCGACACGCTCGGGCGGCTGCGGCGCGGCGACGCGGCATCAGGTTCCATGCGGATCCGCTCTGGGGCTGCAACAGGCCGGGGAGGCTGTGCCGCGGTGTCGAGCGGCGCGTCCACGGTGGCGGGTGGGGTGATCGTGGCGGACATTGCGGCGCTCCTTTGCTGGAGGTTGTCGGGGTCAGCGCCCCGGCTAGCTGCCGAACGGGCTAGGGAGAGCGTGCCGTTCGGCGCGCCAAGCGACATCCGTCAAGACCCCTTGTCGCGGTGTTACGAATTACTGACCCGGGCGCC
This sequence comes from Solirubrobacteraceae bacterium, assembly GCA_036520135.1. Classification (GTDB taxonomy): domain Bacteria; phylum Actinomycetota; class Thermoleophilia; order Solirubrobacterales; family Solirubrobacteraceae; genus DASSUW01. Next base: position 9,090 of record DATDKF010000110.1, on the reverse strand, counting down.
GGGCAAGCCACCGAGGCAGCGCGGCGGAAGTGACCCTGGAGGCCGAGGAGATCGCCGCCATCGTGCCGGTGCCCGAGGCAGTGGTGGACGACAGCGCCATCGACCGCTGGGCCGAAATTCGGGAGGGCTTGGCCGAGGCGGTCGCCCACACCCTGGGCGCCGCGGTGTTTCGCGGGACCGCACACGAACCGCGCCGCGGCCCGGCGTCGTGCGAAAGCTGGACGATGGCGCGCCGGCCACCGTAGAGTCGTGCTCGTTGGGCCCTGGACGAGCGAGCGATGACCTCACTGGATCGACCGTTGAGCGCGCCGGCGCAGGACGTCGTCGAGTTTCTGCGCGGCCACGAGCTCTTTCACGGGCTGGACTCGCGTGAGCTCGATGAGGTCGCGCGGCGCGTTGACGTCGAGCGCTTCCCGAGGGGGGCGGTGATCCTGTCCCCGGACCAGGAGACGGCAGGCACCGTAAGGCTCGTGCGGCAGGGGGCGGTGGACCTGGTCGATCAGGGCCAGGCGCTCGATCGACTCGACGAGGGGGAGCTCTTCGGACACCCCTCGATGCTCTCGGGCCTGCCGCCGGGTTTCGAGGTCCGAGCCGCCGAGGACACCGTCTGCTACCGCCTCGCCGCCTCCGACGCGCTTCGCTTGCTCGGGCGACCGCCCGGCTTGCGCTATGTCGCGCGCTCGCTCCTCGCTCGGCCGGCGCGGGTCTCTGCGCCGCTCGCGGCAACGGTCGACCCGAGCCGACAGCGCGTGGATGAGCTCACGCGCGAGCCCGCGATCCTCTGTACGCCGCAGACCTCCGTCCGCGACGCCGCACGGCTGATGGTGGAGCGCGCCGCGAGCTGCGTCCTCGTGCATGGCGAGACCGAGTTGCTGGGCATCGTCACGGATCGGGACCTGCGCTCACGTGTCCTCGCCGCGGACCGCTCCGCTGACGCCCCGGTCGCCGAGGTCATGTCGAGCCCTGTCCTGACGGTGCCGCCGGAGCGTCGAGCGGCTGACGCGACGCTCGCGATGCTGGATCGCGGCATCCGGCATCTCCCGATCGTTGCGCCGCGGGGCGAGATCGTCGGCGTCCTGCGTGACGTCGACCTGCTCGCCGTCCAGGCCCGGACGCCGTTCGTGCTTCGGAGTGCCATCGCGGCGGCGGCCGACGTGGACGCGTTGCGACGCGCGGCCACTCGCCTCGACGGCATGGTCATCACACTTCATGAGGCCCGCATGAACGCGGCGCAGATCGGCGGGGTGATCTCGGTCGTCACGGATGCGGTCACGCGACGCCTGCTCGAGCTGATAGCCGAACCGTCCGGGACCTCCTTGCCGCAGCTCGCGTGGCTGGCACTCGGCAGCCACGGCCGCCGCGAGGCGGTGCCATCTTCCGACCTCGACTCCGCGGTCGCGTGGGAGGGACGGCTCGATCCGGCCGAGGCGGTCGGCAACGTCACGAGGGAGGTCCTCGCCGGCCTTTCGGCCTGTGGCATCCCATCCGATCCGCACGGCGCTACGGCTACGAACCCGCTGTTCGCCCGCTCGAGCGCCGACTGGGATACGAGGATCCGGGAGCTGCTGGCCGACCCCGGAGACGAGCGCTCGCTGATCCTTCTGTCACTCGTGTGCGACGGCCGTGTGGTCACCGGCGGCGAGTGGCTGCCGGATCCTTTCGAGGTCCTCGAGACCGCTCCGACTCGCCCCCGCCTGCTCAGGCTGCTCCTTCGGGTAGGCCTCGCGCCGCGGCCGCCCACAGGGTTCTTGCGCGACGTGGTGGTCGAGCACTCGGGGGAGCACCGCGGCCAGTTCGATATCAAGCACGGAGGGCTGCTGCCGCTGGTCAACCTTGCGCGCTACGGGGGCGTGGCCGCCGGATCGCGCGTCACAGGAACTGTTGAGCGACTCAGGATCGCGGGTGACGCGGGTACCCTGCCGCGCGAGACCGTCGATAGCCTCGAAGAGGCGTTTGACCTCCTGACCGCACTGCGTCTTGACCATCAGGTGGAGGCGCTGCGGGCGGGCCGACCGGCGGACGACTTCATCGATCCGCGGACATTGAACCCCCTGGCGCGCCGGTACCTTCGCGATGCGTTCCGTGCCATCGCGTCGATTCAGCGCACACTCGGGAACGAGCTCGAGTTCGGCGGCGTCGGCGCCTGACGTCGGGCGAGCCGCATCGCGATCTCGCGCGCATACGCGTCGATGGCGCCCCAATCGCGGAAGTCACCGACCGGTGCGTGCAGAGCGCGCACCACCGCTTTCTCGCCGAAGCTCAGGCCGGCGATGTCGAGCTTGCCGGTGAAGACGCGATGTGACTCGGCGCCGGTGAGCTCGAGCATCGGCGCGGCGTCGATCGGGTCGCCGTCCGGCTTGATGTCGGTACTGCCAAGCGGCCCTGAACTGAACAGCCAGGTCGGGAGCTCGGCGAGCGGCTCGACCAGGCGCTCCGCGAAGCTGCGCGCGGCGTCGCACCAGCGACCGTGGTACACGGCGCTGCCGAGCACCACGGCGTCGTAGCCGTCGAGGTCGCGCACGGCCGCGGGGCGCCGCACCTCGGCGTGCAGGCCGCGCCGGCCGAGGCCGGCGGCGATCGCCTCGGCGATCTCGAAGGTGGAGCCGCGCTTGCTCGCCGCGGTGACGAGGATCCGCATGGCTTGGACCGTACCGCCGACGCGGTGCGCTGCCCTCCGTAGGTTCCACGCGCGCGCGCAGCGGACTTCTTCCCGTAGACGACCGCGCTGCGCCGCGATGACGTGGCCGCCGAAGGGACCTAGCCTCGGACCATGACCGAGCAGACCTCCGCAACGCTTCCGAGCGTCGTCATCGCCGGGGGCGGCGTCGCCGCCCTCGAGGCCGTGATCGCGCTGCGGGACCTGGCCGGCGATCGCGTGAACGTGACGCTGGTCGCGCCTGAGCCCGACTTCGTCTACCGACCGCTGTCCGTCGCCGAGCCGTTTTGCCTCGGGCACGCCGCTCACCATCCCCTGCGCGGCATCGCCCGGGACTTCGGCGCCGACGTGGTCCGCGGCTCTCTACGCGCGGTCGACGCGGACAACTCTCGCGTGATCCTCGACGAGGGGAGTGAGCTCCCCTACGACTCGCTCTTGGTCGCCGTCGGCGCCCGCATGGAGCCGGCGTTCCGCCATGCGATCACCTTCGGCGCGGACGGCGCTCCCGAGGCGCTGTCCGGCCTGATCGCCGACCTCGAAGACGGCTACGCGAAGCGCGTGGCGTTCGTGGTGCCGAGCAGCACGGCCTGGACCCTCCCGCTCTACGAGCTTGCCCTGATGACCGCCCGGGATGTCTGGTCTGCCGGCATCGACAACGTCGAGCTCACCTTCGTCTCACCGGAGGAGCGTCCGCTCGACATCTTCGGACCCGAGGCGAGCGCGCTCGTCGCGCAGCTCCTCGCGAGCGAGGGCATCAGGTTCGTCGGGCCGGTCGGCGCGGACGTCGAGCTGGGCGCGGTGGTGGCCGGCGACGAGCGCATCGCGGTCGATCGCACGATCACGCTGCCCGTCCCCGTCGGGCCCGAGATCGACGGGCTGCCCGGCGACGAGCACGGATTCGTGCGGGTCGACAAGCACGGGCGCGTCGAGGGTCTCGCAGGCGTTTACGCGGCCGGTGACGTCACGGCCTCACCGATCAAGCAGGGCGGACTCGCAGCGCAGCAGGCCGTCGCCGCCGCGGAGTCGATCGCCGCGCACCATGGCGCCGACCTCGATCCCGAGCCGTACCGTCCGATCCTGCGCGGGATGCTGCTGACCGGCGGCCGCGAGCGCTGGATGCGCGCGTCCACCGGCGGGACCCCGGCGGAGCCACGCACTTCGCTGCATGCCCTCTGGTGGCCGCCGACGAAGATCGCTACGCGCTACCTCGCCCCCTATCTGATGGGGCGGGACGCACAGCAGCTGCAGGCGCGTCCGCGGGACGCGCACCCTGTCGTCCGTGAGCTCGAGTTCGTCGGCGCGCCGGGGAAGCCCGGCGACTGATCCGGTGCTGCCGCCGCGGCTCGCCGGCCTGTTGGATCCAGAGGCCTACGAGCCGCGACCGGCGGTCGTCGAGCTGCGCGAGACGCATATCTCGTGGGTGCTGCTCGCGGGCGACCGCGCGTACAAGATCAAGAAGCCGCTGACGCTCCCGTTCCTCGACTACGGAACGCTCGCTCAGCGGTACCACCTATGTCGCGAAGAGGTCGCGCTGAACGCGCGCCTCGCGCCCGCGATCTATCGCGGCGTGCGGGCAATCGTGGCTCGCGAAGATGGCCTTCGGATCGCGGCGAGTCACATCCCGAGGCCATCGAGTACGCCGTCGAGATGCGCCGCACGGGATCGAGATCGTCGACTGCGTCGAGTTCGATCCGGTGCTGCGCCAGATCGACACCGCGCTCGATCTCGCGTTCCTCGCAATGGATGTGATGCGCCGCGATCGCGGCCTGGCCGCGGCACTCGTCGACGGGTATCGCGAGGCCGGGGGCGATCCCGGCGACGATGTGCTGGTGGCGTTCTTCGCCGCGCAGCGTGCGCTCATCCGCGCCAAGGTGGCGCTGATCCGCGCGGGACAGGTCGACGGCGCCGACCGGGCGCGACGCAGGGCGGACGCCGCCGCCCTGCTCGCGCTCGCGGACCGGCTCGGGTGGGAGATCCGGCTCGGCCGCCTCGCGGTGATCTGCGGTCCTGCGGCATCGGGCAAGACGACGCTGGCCGCCGCGCTGGCCGCACGATCCGGCGCGCGCGTCGTGTCATCGGACGTCGTGCGCAAGCGCCTTTTAGGACTGGCGCCGACGGCGCGGGCGCCGCTGTCCGCCTACGACGCGGAGACGAACCGCCGGACGTACGCCGCCCTCGGCCGGGAGACCGCGCAGCACCTCGGAGCGGGCTGCTCGGTGCTGATCGACGCGACGTTCCGGTTCGCGAGCGACCGCGACGTGTTCGCCGCGGCGCTCGGCCCGGGCGATCCGCTGTGGATCGAGTGCCGCGCCCCGGAGGCGACGGTGGCGCGACGGGCGGCGGCTCGCGCCCGCGCACCCAGGCACATATCCGACGCCGGTCCCGCTGTCGCCGCAGCCACCGTCGCGGAGTTCGAGCCGCTCACCCGCGTGCCGCCGGACCGGCGGATCGCCGTGGCGACGGTCGCGGGGCCCGCAGCTGCCGTCACTAGGGTGCGGCGGGCGCTGGACAACCGCCTTGGCGGCTTATCCCGACGTGTCGATCAGCTGGTGCTCGAGGGCGTAGCGGACGAGCTCGGCGCGTGAGGACAGACGGGTCTTCTGCTGGATGTGCGCGCGATGGGACTCAACGGTGCGCACGCTGAGGTAAAGCTGACCGGCGACCTCGGCGTTGGTGTGCCCGAGCGCGATCAGCTTGAGGACCTCGAGCTCGCGCTCAGACAGGTCGTCCGGTGGGCCCGACGGCTGAGAGGGCTGGGCGGCGAGGCGCGCGCCGAGGCGGGGATTGAGATACGTCTCGCCCTCGGCGGCAAGCCTGATCGCGCCGAGCAGCTCGTCGTCGGCGGCCTCTTTGAGCACGAAGCCGAGCGCTCCTGCCTGCAGTGCCTGGCGCGCGAACGACGGGTCGTTCTGCATCGTGAGCACGACGATCGCGGTCATCGACGCCTGCTCCCGGATCGTCGGGATCGCCTCGAGGCTCGATCCGCCGGGCATGTTGAGGTCGAGCACGAGCACGTTCGGCCGATGCGCGCGCGCCATCCGCAGCGCGTCGGGGACGTTTCCCGCCTCGGCGACCACCCGCAGGCCGTCCTCGGCCTCGACGAGCAGGCGCAGGCCCTTGCGCACCACGGCATGGTCGTCGGCGAGGACGACGGTGATGTCCGCGGACGCGGGCGAGTCGTCAGTCATGGGTCCAAAGCATGCCGGACACGGCGGCGAGGTGATCCGTAGTTTCCCGCAACGGAACGTGGAGATCCCGCGAATGACGGCGGTCTTGCCCGGTGGGCGCGAAGCGGCGCGCGACGGAGGATTCTCGCAGAGACCCTCACGAAGGAGGCAAACCAATGTCAGAGATCCTCGTTGGCTTCGACGGCACCGACAGCGGACGCGACGCCCTGGCGTTCGCCCGCCGGCTCGCCGGTATGACGGGTTCACAACTGCGCCTGGCGAACGCCTTTCCGTACGACGACACGCGCTCGCGCGCGTCGAACGACACCTTCCGCGCGGCGCTTCGCGAGGACGCCCAGGCCGTGCTCGCCGGTGCCGACGCGGGCGACGCGCCCCGGCACGCGGTCGCCGACGTGTCGCCCGCCCACGCACTGCACGAGCTCGCCGAGACGACCGACGCCTCCCTCGTGGTCGTTGGCTCGACCCACCGCGGGCCGATCGGCTGCGTGCTGCCGGGCAGCACGGCGGAGCGGCTCCTGCACGGCGCTCCGTGCCCGGTGGCGATCGTTCCCCAGGGCTACGCGTCACGCGAGCACGAGCTGCACGTCATCGGTGTGGGCTACGACGGCTCGGAGGAGTCCGAGATCGCCCTGAACACGGCGACCGAGCTCGCCCGTCGCCTCGACGCAGAGCTGCGGGTGTTCCGGGTGTTCGACAGCACTCAGATCGGGACGCCCGCCCTGATGCAGGGACCCGGCTATATCTCGCTCCCCAAGGAGATCGAGGCGACGCAGCGCAGCGGGCTCGAGCAGCGCGTCGCAAAGCTCGGCGAGGACGTCCGCGTCGAGGGCATCTTCCTCGCCGGCAGCCCCGGGCGCGAGCTGTCCGAGCTCACCGAAGACGTGGACCTGCTGGTCATGGGCTCACGCGGCTACGGGCCGATGCGGGCGGTGCTCCTCGGCGGGGTGTCGCACGCGCTGGTGCGCAAGGCCGCCTGCCCCGTGATCATCCTGCCGCGCGGCATCCACACCGGGCTGCAGGCGATCCTCGAGCCGGCCGCGGAGGCGAGCGCCTGACCGTCAGAGCCCGCGCACCTGCCGCGCCATCTCGAGGTCCTCGCGCGCGGTGACCACGAAAGCGCGCACCGCCGCCCCCGCGGCGCCGATATCGGCGTCGGCGCGGGCGGCGGCGTTGGGCGCGCCGTCGAGCGTGACGCCGAGGAACCCGAGCCCAGCCGCGGCCGCAGCGCGCACCGCGGGGGCATGCTCTCCGACGCCGCCCGTGAACACCAGGGCGTCCAGCCCGTCCATCGCGGCCGCCATCGCGGCGACCGATGCGCGCAGCCGGTGCAGGTAGACATCGAGCGCCAGCCGCGCGTCCGCGTCCTCGCGCTCGAGCAGTTCGCGCATGTCGCCGGTGCCGGCGAGCCCCGCGAGCCCGGAGCGGTGCTCGAGTGCGTCGGCGAGCTCCGCCGGGTCCACCCCCCGCTCCTCGACGAGCCAGAGCAGGAGGCCGGGATCGACGCTGCCGGCGCGGGTCGCCATGACGAGCCCGTCGAGCGGCGTGAAGCCCATCGTCGTATCGACAGACCGGCCGGCGGCGACCGCGGCGAGCGAGGCGCCTGCTCCCAGGTGACAGCTCACGACGCGGAGCTCGGAAGCCGGCCGTCCGGCGAGCTCCGCGGCGCGCCGCGCGGCGTACGCGTGCGAGAGCCCGTGGAAGCCGAAGCGCCGTCGCGGCCACTCGGCAGGCAGGGCGTAGGTCGCGGCCGCCGGCGGCAGCGTGGCATGGAAGCCGGTGTCGAAGCACGCGGCCGCCGGCGTGCCGTTCAGGAGGTCGGTGGTGGCGTCGATCGCCGCGAGCGCGCGCGGTTGGTGCAGCGGCGCCAGCTCTCTCAGGTCGGCCAGGCGGGCGCGCACCCCATCGTCGAGCCATACCGCCGCGCGGAACTCATCGCCGCCGTGCACGACGCGATGGGCGACGGCGTCGACCGCCGGCAGGCCGGCGAGCGCGTCCTCGGGGAACGTGCTCCCCTTGGCCCAGTCGAGCGAGCGCTCGGCGAGGGTGGCATCGTCGTGGTCGAGGACGCGAAGCTTGAGGCTGCTCGAGCCCGCGTTGACCACCAGCAGCCGCACGCGGTCAGCCCGGCCAGGTCCAGTCGCGGACGTCGATCGGATCGTCGCCGTGCTCGCGCGTATAGGCCCGGTGACGCAGCCGCTCGTCCTCCATGCGCTGCCGCAGGGCGGCGGCACGCGTGCCCAGGCCCGGCACACGGTCGATCACGTCCATGACCAGGTGGAAGCGATCCATGTCGTTGAGCATGACCATGTCGAACGGCGTCGTTGTCGTGCCCTCCTCCTTGTAACCGCGCACATGCAGGTTGCGGTGGTTGCGCCGACGATAGGTGAGCCGGTGGATCAGCCAGGGATAACCGTGGTAAGCGAACACGACCGGACGGTCGGCCGTGAAGAGCGCATCGAACTCGGCGTCGGACATGCCGTGCGGATGCTCGCTCTCCGGCTGCAGCCGCATGAGGTCCACGACGTTGACCACCCTGACCTTGAGATCGGGCAGCTCGGCACGTAGGAGCGCGGCGGCCGACAGCGTCTCGAGTGTCGGGGCGTCGCCGGCGCAGGCGAGCACGACGTCCGGCTCCCCACCCGCGTCCGTGCTCGCCCAGTCCCAGATGCCGATGCCGCGCGTGCAGTGCGCGATCGCGTCGTCCATGCCGAGGAAGTCGAGCGTCGGCTGCTTGCCCGCCACGATGACGTTGACGTAGTCGCGGCTGCGCAAGCAGTGATCGGCGACCGAGAGCAAGCAGTTCGCGTCCGGGGGGAGGTAGACGCGCACGATCTCGGCCTTCTTGTTGACCACGTGGTCGATGAAGCCGGGGTCCTGGTGGCTGAACCCGTTATGGTCCTGCCGCCAGACATGCGACGTCAGCAGATAGTTCAACGAGCTGATCGGCCGCCGCCACGACACGTCGCGGCTGGTCTTCAGCCACTTGGCGTGCTGGTTGACCATGGAATCCACGATGTGGATGAACGCCTCGTAGCACGAGAAGAACCCGTGGCGGCCGGTCAGCACATAGCCCTCCAGCCAGCCCTGGCAGGCGTGCTCGCTGAGGATTTCCATCACCCGTCCATCGGCCGCCAGATGGTCGTCGCCGGGAATGATTTCGGCCATCCAGGTCCGGTTGGTCGCCTCCAGCACGCCGGACAGCCGGTTGGACACGGTCTCGTCCGGACCCATCAGCCGGAACGTCGT
>DATDKF010000109.1:0-8973 GCA_036520135.1 Solirubrobacteraceae bacterium | reverse complement strand
GTCTACCTCGAGCCGTCCGTCTTCGCGGACCTGCCGCGCACGGCGGTCGGGCAACTGCAGGAGTTGCTGCTCGACCAGCGGATCGACTTCCTTCGGGACCCGGCCGGCGGCGCGGCGCAGAGCATCGGCGCGTTCTCCTCGCTGCACGTGTCCTTCTTCTTCACCGCCGCGCTCACAGCCCACCTGCTGGGACTCGCGCGGCCGCTGCGGATCGGGGCGTGGGTGCTGCTCGGATTGACCACCGCGGCCACGATCTACCTGGGGTGGCACTACGTCCTCGACGATTTCGCCGGCGTCGCCCTCGGCGCGATCGCGATCCTCCTCGCCCGAGCCCTGACCGGCCTTGACCTGCGCACTGCGCGTCGTCTGGCCGCGCCGGAGACCACACGGACGTGACCCGGTGGCGCGCCACGGTGGCCGGCCCGGTGGTGGCCGTCGTCACTGTCGTCGCGGGGGTGCTGGCGACCCACGAGGTCGGGCTGCCACTGCGCGACCCCGATCACGTTGCCGCGCTCTACCTGGCCCTGGTGGGATTTGGCGTGGCGATGCTCGTGGGGCTCGACATCGTGCTGCGCGCCGTGCGTCTCGTGGGGGGCTTTCCGCCGTCGCGAGCGGCGATGCGGCGCATCCGGCGCGAGCGCTGGACCGCACGCCGGGCGCTCATCGTCGGCACCGCGCTTGTCGGCTTCTACCTGACCTACATGGCTTACCGCAACCTAAAGAGCGTGGTCCCGCTGCTCCGGCCAGGGGACCTCTTCGACCCACAGCTGGCCGATCTCGATCGCAGCCTGTTCGGTGGTTACGATCCCGCCGCGCTGCTCCACTCCCTCCTCGGGACCGGAATCCAGACACACATCCTCTCGGCGGCATATGTGGCGTTCATCGTCTTCCTGCCGCTCACGATCGGCATCGCGCTGGTGTTCTCCCACGACCTGCACTCCGGACTCCTCTATACGACGGCTCAGTCAATCAACTGGGTACTGGGCGCCGCGAGCTACTTCCTGCTGCCATCACTGGGACCGGTCTACGCCTACCCCCGCGCGTTCGCGAACCTGCCCGCATCCGAGGTCACGCGCCTGCAGGAAATCCTGCTCGACCAGCGGCTCGACTTCCTGCGCGACCCGGCAAGCGGGACTCCTCAGAGCATCGCGGGCTTCGCCTCGCTGCACATCTCGATGAGCTTCACCGCCGCGCTCGCGGCTCAGCTCCTAGGAGCGGGGAAATCGCTGAAGATCGCGTTGTGGATCTGGTTCGTCGTGACGCTTGCCAACACGATCTACCTTGGGTGGCACTACGTGCTCGACGACATCGGCGGCGTCATACTCGGCGCCATGGCTCTGGCCCTGGCCGCCGCCCTGACCGGCGTCGACCTGCGCAAGGGGCGCCGGCGGCGGCCCTCAATCCTCACCGCCGAGGGGCGTATCCGCCGTACGCCGCCGCGCTCAACGGGCACGACGAGCGCCGCAGACGTGGCCGGCCGCGCGATCCCGGCGAACCGACCCCCGAAGTAGGCGCTGGGGTCGCCGTCGGATACGAGCAGCGTGCGAGGAAGTGCGCCTGAATGATCATCACCGAGCCCGAGATCGAGTAGATCCCTAGCGTCGGCGCGGCGCGGCGCCTCGCCACGGAGAGACGCCCGCAGTGTCCGCGTCAGGGCGCGTGGCCGCCCTCCAGGGGGCTACACGGACACCGACATGTCGGACCACATCGACCCGGGGCAGAAGTCCGACCCCGCGGTCATCGCCGCCGCCGGGCTCGACGGCATCGCCGCCGGCGCGACGGAGTTCATCGCCGATGAGATCGCGACCGCGTTCGGGCGTCCAGCGCGGCGCCGGCCGCGGAACCGGTTCCGAACGCGCGCAATCGACAGGCCTGGACTCCCGGGTAACGCATTGCGATAGCGAGCTGAGGATCGGCGAGGACGGTCGCTCGCCGTCCGCAGCGATAGCCTTGGCGGCCAAACCGCTACCGCCCCTGCCTGGTAGCGGTCGTCTCCGCCGCGGTGCCCCGGGCGCCCGCAAGGGACGAGCGGCGGGAGCGCTTGCCAGACGGCGCAGTGCTCCTGCCTTGCGCCGGATGCGATTGCTATACGCGCGCACGTGCGACGCGCGCGACGTTCAGCGAGGCCATCGACATCGTGATGCATTGGCTGCACCATGGCGGCGGGGACTCCGCCGTCGAGTCGCACACGGGGTCCGGCGTTCACGGCGGGCGACGTCGCGGCTATCGGCCTCGATTGGGTACCAAGACCGATCTCGGTACCCAACCGCACCGCAAAAGTTCGCAAATAGCTAACTACTTCTTCCTCGAGGCTACCGACCAGAAGCCGCTTGATTGCAGGGCTTTTAGCCCAGTTAGAGAGGTTTGGTCCCAGGACTGAAAATCGTGGTGTCCCGGTTCGAGTCCGGGTCTCGCCATCCGGCGAAATCAAGGTCGGCCAAGTGTGCAGGCCCACCCCCGCGGCGAGCTGAGCTCGGCGGAGTTGGTGGCGCTGGCGCCCGGGTTCGCTTAGGAGCAGGCGCCGGTCCCGCAGAAGGACAGACGCTCGCGTCTCGGTCGGGGTCGAATGGCTACCCGTTCTCAGTGAGAAGCGAGCGTCCACAGCCCGACCGTTCACGAGCATCCGAGCCCGATCACCAAGGCATCTGGTCAGCCGACCACAACGAAGGCTGCTCGGACAAGATGAGTCGCCCGCGAAGCGCCGAGCTTTTCATCACACCGCGCCTCTCGCGTGATGAAACTCCCGCCATCTCCCGCTAAATGCGGACAAACTCCCGCGCCGTCGAGAGCTTGGGGGCAGCGAGAAAATCCCTGCTAATGAACGAAACTCTAAGCCAAGCGCTCCTTGGATCGCACCTAGGAGGTCGGGTTCGCTCCCCCTAGCCGATGCGGTGGATCTGAGGCGCGCGTGCGACAGCCAGCCCTCGAGGTCGGTGACCGGCAGCGCCGCCGCGTCGGGCGCGGTCATCCGCAGCGTGCGCAGCGGCCGCTTGCGCTCCGGGCGCAGACGAACAGCCCGTTGGTGATCCCGTGGTAGCCGAGGTAGATCACGAGCCGCCGCAGGTGAGTCTCGCGGCAGTCGACCGCCCACGCTGAACCCGCGCCGCCGAGGACGCCCTTCGGCATGAGCGCCACGGCGCCGAGGTCGACGTCGGCGGCCTCGAGGTAGCGCCCGGCGGCGCGGGCGGCCCTCGCGAGCGGGCTGGAGGAGTTCCGCCAACGCATCCGCACCTCCCGGCAGTAGACCCGGTCGGCGATGTCCTCCTCGACGGCGTCAACCAGGTCGATGACGTCGATCGCAAGCAGCCCGGCTCCGATGAGTTCGGAGCGCATGATGCGCGACGGGCGAGCGAGAATCCTCGGCGACGGGCTCGATCGCCCGGTGGACTGGGTCGCGCTTCGCGCGTCCGGCAGCCGGGTCCGGCGCGATCGCGTCGGCGCGCGCCCGCGCGCCCGCGCGTGTCGCCGCGCTGGTAGACCAGTACGGGCTCGCCCAGCATTTCGTGGTGGTTGAACATCACCTGCAGGGCGCGCGCCGGCTTGAGCGGCTTGCGAAACGGCGTGTTCCAGTCGCCGGCGACGCGGTTGTTGAGCATCTCGCGCTCGACGCCCGGATCGAGCTTGGCGTCGCACTCGATGTCGGTGTCCACGTCGCCGACGTTGAGTGCGCCGCGCGCGTAGGAGCCGAAGACGTACACGGCGGTGACGCAATCGGCGTGCGGCCCGCCCGCACAGACTGTCTCCGGCAGGGCCGTCAGCGCGGCGGTGGGCTTCTCGCATGGGATGCAGCGCCCGGTCGCCATCGGGTCGCACATTACGGTTCCGGTCGCCCTGGACCCGCCTTACGCCGCTCCGTTTGGCGACCAGCGCCGATCCGGGTTAGCACGGCCGGCGAGGTCGAACGTCAGCCCCTCGGACTGATCGCACCAGGGCCCGTCGCGGCAGCGCACACGCCGCGCGACTACTGCGCAGCAGTACGCAGCACACCGCCGTCAACAAGCGGTGGGGGGAATGGCGGGGGAATGAACCACCTCAGGAGAGGCGTTCGTTGACGTCCGCTGACGCGCTCAGGGGCGCGCCCGCACCGCGAAGCGCACGGCAAAACCCTTTCGTTAGCAGGAACTTTGGCCCTGTAAGCGGAGGGGGAGGGATTCGAACCCTCGGTGCAGGGGTTACCCACACAACGGTTTTCGAGACCGCCCGATTCAACCACTCTCGCACCCCTCCGTGGGGACCGTGGAGGGTAGCGACTCGGCTCAGCGGCGGGAGCGGAAGAACGCCTCCAGAAGCTCGGCGCATTCGGCCGCCAGGAGGCCGCCGGCGACCTCCGGGCGGTGGTTCAGGCGCGGCTCGCCGAGCACGTCGAGCACCGACCCCGCGGCGCCCGCCTTCGGGTCGGTGGTGCCGTAGACCACGCGCGGGATGCGGCCGAGGACGATCGCGCCCGCGCACATCGCGCACGGCTCGAGCGTGACGTAGAGCACCGTGTCGAGCAGCCGCCAGGAGCCGAGCGCGCGGGCGCCCTCGCGGATCGCCAGCATCTCGGCGTGAGCGCTCGGGTCCTCGCGCAGCTCGCGCTCGTTGTGTGCGGCGCCGATGACCTCGCCGCCGTGGACGAGCACCGCTCCGACCGGGACGTCGTCGTGCGCGAGCGCGCGCTCGGCCTCGCGGATGGCGAGGCGCATGAACAGCTCGTCGCGAGCAAAGAAACGATTTCCGATCAAAGGTGGCACTTTCTGGGGTTGTTCCGTAACTATCACCGCACCACAATGTTTGGTGTACGGACGGCGTCCCGCTCACGGCGCTTCCCCGCCGCCATCACCATGATCTCGCCGTCTCGCCTCGTCCCCACCCTCACCGCGCTCGCCGCCCTTCTCCTCGTGCCGGCGGCCGCCGGCGCCGACGCCGACGCCCGCGCGGCGGAGGCCAAGCCGGGCGCGACGCACGTGGCCGGCGAGGTGGTGCTGCGCTACCGCAAGGGGGTCGGCAGCGGCGCCCGCGCGGCGGTCCAGCGCGCGGTCGGCGTCGGCGGCGCGCGGGCGTTCGCCCCGCACACGCGCGTGCTCCAGATCCGCGACGACGACAGCGTCGCCGCCACCGTGCGCGAGCTGCGCGCGCGGCCCGAGGTGGCCACCGCAGCGGCGAACAAGATCGCCCGGCTGTCGACCTACATCCCGGGCGACCCGGGGGACTCGGGGCTGCCGGGCGGCTGGCAGCAGCTGCAATGGAACTTCCTCCCCGGGGTCGGCGTCAACGCGCCGGACGCCTGGCAACGCCTGATCGACCGCGGGCGCGGCGGCGGCAAGGGCGTCGTCGTCGCGGTGCTCGACACCGGCGTCGCGTACACCGACCACAAGCGCTTCCGCCGCTCGCCCGACTTCGCGCGCGGGGACTTCGTGAAGGGCTGGGACTTCGTCGACGGCGACCGCTTCCCGACCGACGAGAACGGCCACGGCACGCACGTCGCCAGCACGATCGGCGAGCGCACCGGCAACGCGGTCGGCGTCACCGGCCTGGCGTACGGCGCGCAGATCATGCCGGTGCGGGTGCTCGACCGCTACGGCGCCGGCGACAGCGTGAACATCACGGCGGGCATCCGCTTCGCCGTCCGCCACGGGGCCAACGTGATCAACCTGTCGTTCGAGTTCGACGACGGGTTCCGCCAGGTCACCGCGTCGGAGATCCCCGACATCCTCGCCGCGCTGCGCTACGCGCGCCGGCACAACGTCGTCGTGGTCGCCGCGGCCGGCAACCAGTCGCGCAGCACCGTCGCCTACCCGGCGCGGTACGACTCCGTGATCGGCGTCGGCGCGATCACCGAGCACGGCTGCCGCGCGCAGTACTCCAACGCGGGCCGCGGGCTCGACATCATGGCGCCCGGCGGCGGCCCGGACGACCCGAACGACCCGACGTGCCCGGCCGGCGCGCCTGAGGGCCGCGGGATCTTCCAGATGACCTACCCGTGGGCGGCGGCCGACAGCGCGCCGCGCACCGCTGGGAGCTACCGCCGCTTCGGGCTGCCGCGGCGCTTCGTCGGCACCTCGATGGCCGCGCCGCACGTGGCCGCGACCGCCGCGCTCGTGCTCGCGTCGGGGATCCTCGGCAAGCACCCGAAGTCCAGGGAGGTGGCGGCTCGCCTGCAGGCCACGGCGGTCGACGCCGGCCCCGCCGGGTTCGACCCGTACTACGGCGCCGGGCGGCTCGACGCCGCGGCGGCGACCGATCCTGCGAGAGCTAGGTAGTGCGGATGATCAGCACCGAGCAGGGGGCGTGGTGCGAGACCTTGTTGGGCACCGAGCCGAGCAGGAAGCGCTTGGCGCCGGTCATGCCCTTGTTGCCGACGACGATCAGGTCGGCGTTGCGCTCCTCGGCGACGTCGAGAATCGCGTCCGCCGGGTCGCCCTCGCGCGGGTAGGTGTTGACGCTCACGCCGGCGGCCTCGACCCGCTCGGACGCCTCGCTGAGCGTCGCCTCGACGTCCTCGCGCGGGTTGACCATCCACTGCAAGTCCCCGGGCGCCTGGCGCGCCTCCTCGCGCAGCCGCTCCCGCGACACCGGCTCGTAGGCGGATACCAGCTCGATCGACGCGCCGACCGCCTTCGCCAGCTCGATCGCCTCGCGCACCGCCTCCCCGGCCGTCTCGGACCCGTCGGTGCCCACCACGATCGACTGGAACATGCGTTCTCCCTGGCTCGCCTTCGCGGCGCGATCATAGCCACGCTCCCGCGCGCGCAGACCCGGTTGATCCGCCGGTTCCGCTAGGACTGTGGGAGCCGATGATCGACCTCCACGCGCACATCCTCCCCGAGATCGACGACGGGCCGCCGACGATCGAGGACGCGCTGGAGATGGCGCGGGTCGCGGTCGCCGCGGGGACGAAGGCGATCGCCACGACCTCGCACATCGGCTACGTGTTCGATCTCGGGCCGGACGACATCACGCGCGCGCGCACGGCGCTGCAGACGCGGCTGGCCGAGGAGGGGATCGAGCTCGAGCTGCTGGCCGGCGGCGAGATCGCGCCCGAGCGGCTCCCCGACCTCGACGACGAAGCGCTGCGCGCGCTGGCGCTCGGCGGCGGCCCGTACGTGCTGTTCGAGTGCCCGTTCGCGCCGGTCGGCGCCGGCATGGAGATGATGGTCGCGGACCTGCAGCGCCGCGGCTTCGGGGTCCTGCTCGCCCACCCCGAGCGCTCGGCGAGCTTCCAGCGCGACCTCGGGCTGCTGACGCGGATGGTCGAGCGCGGCGCGCTCGCGCAGGTCACGACCGGCTCGCTGGCCGGCGGCTTCGGCGACATCCCGCGGCGCGCGGCGCGGGCGATGATCGAGCAGGGGCTCGCGCACGTGCTGGCCAGCGACGCGCACGACCCGATCCGCCGCGGCCCGGACCTGCGCACGGCCGGCGGCGTGCTCGACGAGGCCCAGCACGAGTGGATGACCGCGACGGCGCCGGCGGCGATCATCGCCGGCCGCCCGCTCCCGCCGCGGCCCGAGCTGCCGCGCCGGCGCGGGATGCGTGGGCGGCTCAGATCTTGGTCAGCGCGATGATCGCGCCCGCCACGACGAACGCGATGATCGCCAGCTGAGTCCAGAGCCAGAACCGCGGCATGCGGGTCTAGGCTAGCCCGTCTTCGCGCCCTCGCGTGAGCGGGCGGTCACGGTCGTCACCGGCAGCCCGAGCGCGGCGACCTTGCGCGGTAGGTCCAGATGCAGCCACTTGGAGACGCGCGTCGGGAGCGTCGAGATGATGATCTCGTCGAAGCCGTGCAGGTTCACCGCGTCCTGCACCGCGTCGAGCGGGAACGGCACGCCGATGATCGAGTCCACCGGCCCGCCGGCCGCCTCCTCGAGCAGCGGCAGCGCGAGCTCGATCGTGGCGTGGGCCTCTGACTTCGTCTGGTCCTCGGGATCGACGACCGCGTGCAGTCCGTGTGCGGGGTTGGGTACGAGCAGCGTGAACGCGCACGGCCCGCGCGCCGCGCGCTCGCGCACGGCGTCCAGCAGCGCCGGCGTGGCGGCGGTCTTGTTGGCGACCACGAGTACCCGTGTGGCAGGCTCCATGTGACGAACCCCTTCGTCGATGAGCGGCGTCGTGCCGATTGTCGCAAGCGGGGAGGCGTCCGTCGAGCCGTCAGCCGAGCAGCGACCGGAGGAGGCGGCCGGCGCGCGCCAGGGCCGGCTCGGCGAGCCGCGTGTAGCCGAGGATCAGCGACGGTGGGCGGGGCGCGCCGGCCACGTGCGGCCCGAGGGCGTCGACGGCCACGCCGTGGGCGGCGGCCGCGGCGACGACCGCATCCTCCGCGTGGCCGGCGGGCAGGCGGGCGAGCACGTGCAGGCCCGCGGCGATGCCCTCGACCTCGAGGCCGGCGAGCCCGCGGAGCAGCGCGTCGCGCCGCCGGCGGTAGACGGGCCGGGTGCGGCGCAGGTGGCGGTCGAGCTCGCCGCGCTCGAGGAAGCTGGCCAGCGTGAGCTGGTCGAGCGCGGGCGAGCCGAGATCCGAGAGCCGCTTCTCGTCGGCGACCGCGGCGGCGAAGCGGGCGGGCAGCGCCGCCCAGCCCATCCGCAGCCCCGGGGCGAGCGTCTTGGAGACCGAGTGGACGTGCACGACGTGCTCCGGGGCGAGCCCCTGCAGCGCGCCGACCGGGTGGCGGTCGTAGCGGTACTCGGCGTCATAGTCGTCCTCGATCACCACCGTCCCGGCGCGCCGCGCCCACTCGAGCAGCGCGGCCCGTCGCGCCGGGTCGAGCACGACGCCGGTCGGGAACTGGTGGGCGGGCGTGATCAGCACGGCGTCGGCGCCCGCGCCGGCGAGCGCCGCGACGTCAATCCCCGCGGTGTCGACCGGGACCGGCACCGGCTCGAGCCCGGCGTGGGCGATCAGCCGCCACGTCTGGTGGTGGCTCGGGTCCTCGACCGCGAGCCGCCGCGCGCCCGCGGCCCGCAGCGCCCGGCAGGCGAGCGCGAGCGCCTCGGCGAC
>DATDKF010000108.1:0-8914 GCA_036520135.1 Solirubrobacteraceae bacterium | reverse complement strand
AGTCCTTCGACCACGCGCCCATCGAGTGCGGGTGCTTGCGTGCGAACGCCTTCACCGACGCGGGCGCGCGGCGGTCGGAGTTGCCCTCGCGCAGGACCGGGTTGACCGCGCTGCCCTTGACGCGGTCGTACGGCTCCGGATCGTCGTCGTAGTCCGGGATGTCATAGCCGTCGTCCTGCAGCTCCTTGATCGCCGCCTTCAGCTGCGGGATCGACGCACTGATGTTGGGGAGCTTGATGATGTTCGCCTCGGGCGTCTTGGCGAGCTCGCCGAGCTCGGCGAGCGCGTCGGGGCCGTGCCCGAACTGCGCCAGGATGCGCCCGGCGAGCGAGATGTCGCGGAGCTCGACGTCGACCCCCACCTGGCCGCCGAACGCCTCGATGATCGGGAGGAACGAGTGCGTCGCGAGCGCGGGCGCCTCGTCCGTGTACGTGTAGATGACCTTCATCGGGGCGCGACACGGTATTACTCATGGCCATGGCGATGGCGTTCGTCCCACCCGCCCGGCACCTGCTCCGCGCGAAGGATCTGGCCGACGCGCGCTACTTCGAGCCACTCGACGTCGACGAGCTCGCGCGCGCGGCCGGGCTGAGCCGCGCGCACTTCAGCCGCGAGTTCCGGCGCGCCTTCGGCGAGTCGCCGCACGCCTACCTGCTCACCCGGCGGCTCGAGCGCGCCGCCGCGCTGCTGCGCACGACCGACCGCTCGGTCGCCGACATCTGCTTCTCGGTCGGCCTGCAGAGCGTCGGCTCGTTCACGACGAGCTTCACGCGCACGTTCGGCAAGTCGCCGACCGTCTACCGGGCCGAGTTCCCGCCCGCCTCGCACCTGGCGAAGATCCCGGCGTGCGTGCTGCGCGCCTACAGCCGTCCCCAACGCAGCACGTTTGAAGAAGACAGGGCGGCAGTGCTGGATTAACGTGGCCGCATGATCCGAATCGCTAACGCACAGCTGTGGGTCCACGACCAGGACGAGGCGCTCGCCTTCTACACCCAGAAGCTCGGGTGGGAGGTGCGCTCCGACGTCACCGTCGCCGAGCTCGGCAACTTCCGCTGGCTGGCCGTCGGGCCTGCCGGCCAGGAGGACTTCTCCGTCGTCCTCATGGCGATCCCCGGCGCGCCGGTGATGGACCCCGACACCGCCGACCAGGTCCGCGACTTGATGGGCAAGGGCTTCGCCGGCACCGTGTTCCTCACGACGGACGACGTCCACGCCTCCTACGAGGAGCTCAAGGGGCGCGGCGTCGAGTTCACCGAGCCGCCGGAGGAGCGCCCGTACGGCATCGACTCAGGGTTCCGCGATCCCTCTGGCAACTCCATGCGGCTGACCCAGCTCACGGCGGACCTGTCGCCCCAGTGACCTGGACGCGGGCGGCCGGGCTCCCCCGGCCGCCCGCGCTCCTACTACTGCTTGATCAGCCCGTGCGGGTTGAGGACGAACTTCTTGGCCACGCCGGAGTCGAAGTCCTTGTAGCCCTTCGGCGCGTCGTCGAGCGAGATGACCGTGGCATTGACCGCCTTGGCGATCTGCGCCTTGTCGTGCAGGATCATCTGCATCAGGCCGTGGTGGTAGCGCATGACCGGGCACTGGCCGGTCGTGAACGTGTGCGACTTCGCCCAGCCGAGCCCGATGCGGATCGACAGCGAGCCGTGCTTGGCGGCGTCGTCGACCCCGCCCGGGTCGCCGGTCACGTACAGGCCCGGGATGCCGAGCTTGCCGGCCGCGCGCGTGATGTCCATGATCGAGTTCAGGACCGTCGCCGGCGCCTCGTGGTCGGCGTCGGAGCCGTGGCCGCGGGCCTCGAAGCCGACGGCGTCGACCGCCGCGTCGACCTCGGGGACGCCGAGGATCTGCTCGATCTGGTCCTTGGGGTCGCCCTTGGTGACGTCGATCGGTTCGCAGCCGAAGCTCTTGGCCTGCTCGAGCCGCTCGGGGATCAGGTCGCCGACGAAGACGACGGCCGCGCCGAGCAGCAGCGCGCTGTAGGCGGCCGCGAGGCCGACCGGGCCGCCGCCCGCGACGTACACCGTCGAGCCCGACTTCACGCCCGCCGTGTAGGCGCCGTGGTAGCCGGTCGGGAAGATGTCCGACAACATCGTCAGGTCGAGGATCTTCTCCATCGCCTGATCCTTGTCGGGGAACTTGAGCAGGTTCCAGTCCGCGTACGGGACGAGCGCGTACTCCGCCTGGCCGCCGACCCAGCCGCCCATGTCTACGTAGCCGTACGCCGAGCCGGGCCGGTCCGGGTTGACGTTGTCGCAGACGCCGGTGTTGCCATCCTTACACTGGCGGCAGCGCCCGCAGGCGATGTTGAAGGGCACGGATACGAGGTCGCCCTTCTTGATGTACTCGACCCCAGGCCCGGTTTCGATCACCTCGCCGGTGATCTCGTGCCCGAGGATCAGCCCTTCGGGGGCCGTGGTGCGGCCGCGCACCATGTGCTGGTCAGAGCCGCAGATGTTGGTCGAGACGACCTTCAGGATCGCCGCATGGGGCAGCTTGCGCCCCACGTTGTCCGGGTGGACGCCGGGGCCGTCCTGGAGCTCGAAGGTCGGGAAGTCGATGTCCTGGACCTCGACCACGCCGGTGCCCATGTAGGCGACACCTCTGTTGTCAGCCATGCTGACTCCTCTCCCATCGTTCCATTTGAAGCTACCCCTGCAGGCTGGGGGCTTGCTGGGAGCCGGGAGGGCTCGTCAGGTCCGTTACAGCTCGTGCTCCTGGACGCGGGCCTTGAGGTCTCTGACCCGATTCCGGAGCTGTGCGGTGCGCTCCCGCGTGGCGGCGTGGACGGGGTGGTCGCGGCCGCTGTTGGGCCCGCCGCCGTGCGCGTAGGCGTACGCCCAGCTGGCCATGTGCTCCTTGAGCTCGCGCGTCGCCTCGTCGAGCTCCTGCTTGAGGCGCTCGGTCACCACGCTGGATTCAAGCAGCGTGCTCGGCGATCAGCGCACGCAGGTCGGCGACCCGCTGGCGGATCGCGCGGTGCTGCGGGTGATCGCCGATGCTGCAGCCGTGGCCCATCGCAAACGCGTACTCCCACGAGGCGAGCAGCTCCTTGAGCTCCAGCCGGAGGGCTTCGAGATCCATGTACAGGAGATATCGGCCGCAGCGGCGGAACCATCAATGCCCGGGTCATTCCCGGCGCTCCAGCGAGTCGCCGATCAGCCAGAACATCGGCGGCCACAGCCCGACGAACAGCGCGCGACGCTCGGCGTTGCCCCGCTCGTCCTGGTCGACGGTCTTGGCGCGGATCCACAGTGTGATGCACAGGCCGATGCTGCCGAGCGAGGCCACGTGCGCATGCCAGCCGCGCAACCCGGCGCGGCGCAGTGCCTTGATGAGCATGCCCTCTCGCTACCCCGGGGTAGCACTCCCGCATGCCCCGCCGCCCTTCGCTCCCCCGGCGGCTCCGCACCGCCACGCGGTGGCCGCCGGGCATCGTCCTGACGTCGTGGCGCTACATGTGGCGCACCACCCCGCTGCACCGCAGCGAGACGGCCGGGCGGCTGCCGGATGACGCGCCGCCCGCGCTGCCCGACGACGTGTCGCACGACGAGGTCCAGCATCCCGCCGCGGGCGCCGGGCCGCTGTTCCACCGCGTCTACCGCGGCCGGATCCGCGACGCGCAGGTCGACCCGGATGCGCTGATCACGACGATCACCGAGGATCCCGACCGCGTCGCGCCGAGCGAGTTCGCCAGCTTCAACAAGGTGCACGGGCGCGAGGGCGGGATGACGGTCGGTGACGAGTACGTCGTGCGCATGCCAGGCCCGTGGGACGGGCCGGTGCGCGTGGTCGAGCGGACGCCGGCATCGTTCCGCTTCGCCACGCTCGACGGGCATCTGGAGGCCGGCCAGATCCGCTTCTCCGCCACGGCCGGCGAGCTGCTGGAGTTCACCATCGAATCGTGGGCGCGCTCGGCCGACCGGCTCTCCGATCTCCTGTACGACCGGCTGCGGATGAGCAAGGAGATCCAGCTGCACATGTGGACGTCGGTCATCGAGCGCGTCGCCGAGCTGGCCGGCGGCCGCCTCACCGGCGGGATCGAGATCCGCACCCGGCGCGTCGATGGAGACTGAGCGCTGGCAGGCCGACGCGCTCAGCCAGCCGCTGCCGAGCGAGCCGCCGGGCGAGCCGGTCGCGGGCGGGTCGTGGGAGGTGGCGCGACGGCTGGTCGAGGACTACCGGATGGCCGATCCGGCGATCGTGCGGGCGCGCTGGGATCCGGACGCGCCGCTGCTGGGTCGCACGATGCTGCTGGAGCTGCGCGCCTATCGCGTGCTGTCCGTCCACGCCCCCGTGCGGGTGACGGCGGTCTGGGACGAGGTGCGCGACGGCGCGCGCGCGTTCGGCTACGAGTACGTGACGCTGCCGGGGCACGTCGAAGTCGGGCGCATGGATTACGAGGTCGTCAAGCGAGTCGACGACGGCGCGGTCGAGTTCCGCCTACGCGCCCATTCGCGCCGGTCCGGCGAGGGCCCGTGGTGGGCGCGCGTGGGCTTCCGGCTGATCGGGCGCCGCGAGCAGGTGCGGTTCTACTTCCGCTGCTGCGAGCGGGTCGCGCGGCTCACTGCGCGCGAGCTGGGGCTCCCCGACGACCCGCCGCCGCCGGCCGTGCGGCTCAGCAGCTCGGCGCAGGCGGCGTCGCCGAACCAGCGCTCGTAGTCCTCAGGCGTCCAGCCGCGCTCGGCGACGAGCAGGTTCCAGACGTCGGGGTGGTTGAGCGTCCACAGGATGTCGGTGGCGCGGTCGACGTCGTGGCGCAGCGCGGTCCTGGCCGCGAGCGCCTGAACGACCGCGCGCTGGTTCTCGTAGAAGTCGCGCTGGATCCGGCGCCACAGGTCGGCGATCTCGGGATCCTGCGCGGCCGCGGCGCGGATCACCGCGGTGAGCGGGGCGGCGCGCTCCCGAGGAGCTGCTGGCCATCCTGCGGCCGGGCGACCGCGTGCTCGAGCTGGCGTGCGGGGCCGGCGGGCTCGGCATCGCGGCGGCCGAGCGCGGCCACGAGGTCGTGCTCTCCGACGTGGCGCCGGAGATGACCGCGATCGCCGCGGGGCGGGCGAGCGGCCTGCCCGTGAGCACGCTCGTGCTCGACCTCGACCGGATCGACCAGCCCGACGGCTCCTTCGACGCCGTGCTCTGCCGCGAGGGGCTGACGTTCGCGGCGGACCACGCGGGCGCGGCGCGCGAGATCGCGCGCGTGCTGGCGCCCGGCGGGCGGGTGGCGATCGCGGTGTGGGCCGCGCGCGAGCGCAACCCGTAGCTCGGGTGCGTGCTCGACACGGTCGGCGCCGAGCTCGGGATGCCGGTGCCGCCGCCGGGCGTGCACGGCCCGTTCGCGCTGTCTGACCCGGACGAGCTGCGCGCGGTGCTCGCGGACTTCGCGCACGTGCGCGTGCGCGAGTTCGAGGTCCCGCTGCGGGCGAGCTCGTTCGACGAGTGGTGGTCGCGCACGACGGCGCTCGCCGGCCCGCTCGCGCGAATGCTGGCGTCACTGTCCGCGGAGGCCGGCGAGGCGATCCGCGCACGCGCGCGCGAGGCCGTGCGCCCGTACGAGACGTCAGCCGGGCTGGCGTTTCCGGGCGTGACGCTCGTCGCCACTGGCGAGCGCGCGGCGTAGGGACGCCAGCGCGACGACGCCGATGAGGAGCGGCAGCCAGAACAGGATCACCCGGTACAGGAGCACGGCCGCGGCCGTCGCGCCGGCCGGGGCGCCGTAGACCACGAGCGTCCCGATAAGGCCGCCGTCGATCCCGCCGATGCCGCCCGGGATCGGCAACAGGCCGCCGAGCTGCCCGATCAGGTAGCCCATCAGCACGATCGACAGCGGCACGGTCGCCCCCACCGCGTGGAACGTCGCCCACAGGACCGCGTTGTCCCACGCCCAGTAGCCGACCGCGCCGATCACGACCAGCGGGTCGCGCGCGCGGGCGATCTCGATCGCCTCCGCGGTCCCGCCGACGAGCGCGTGCCGGGTGGCCGCCATCGCCTTGCGGAGCTTGGAGGCGTCGGGCGGCGCGTCGCGGCCCGGCCCGAGGCGCGGGACGGCGGCGACCAGCGCCAGCGCCGCGAGCGCGAGCGCGGCGGGCAGCGCGGTCAACAGCAGCGAGCGGTGCGGGCCGACGAGCCCGATCGCCATCAGCGCCCCGAGCACGACGACCGCGACGAAGTTCACCGACGACTTGATCAGCAGGAACGCGACCGACCGCCGCGCGACCTTGTCGGCCGGCATCCCCTGGCGGTTCAGCACCCAGCCGCCGAGCGCGACGCCGGCCGCCCCGCTGGCCGGGACGAGTGAGCCGACCCCGAGCTCGGACCCCGCGATCTCCGAGGCGCTGCGCCACGACATCCGGCGGCAGAAGATCGGCCGGAACATGAGCACATACGAGGCGCACGACAGCGCCTCGAGCACGACGGCCGCGGCGAGCCAGCCGGGCTGCGCGGTCTTCAGCTTGTCGCGCACGTCGTCGAGCCCGGGCGTGAGCGCCGCGACGAGGATCAGGACGACGAGCAGCGCGACGACCTGCGCGGCGCGGCGGCCGAGCCGCCCGGGCGCGAGGTGGTCGGGGAGCCCCTCACGCGTCGTCGCCATCGCTTGCCAGCATAGGCAGCCGCTCATGCTCGACGGCACCCCCGGCACATCGTTCGAAGGCGAGGTCGTCATCCGCCGGCGCCGCTGGGCGAGCGAGGAGACCGGCTTCGGCGTGCTCGACGCCGACTGGGAGGACGACGAGATCGTCCTGGTGGGGACGATCGCCCACCTCGAGGAGCGCGAGCGGGCGCGCGTGACCGGCGTCTGGAAGGAGGATCGCCGCTACGGGCTGCAGGTCAACGTCGCGGTGGCCGAGCCGCTGCCGCCGTCCGGCGACGCGGCGCTGGTCGCGTACCTGGTCCGCGTCAAGCACGTGGGCCGCGTGCGGGCGGCCCGGCTGCTCGAGCGGTACGGCGACGATGTCCTGGACGCGATCGACCGCGACCCCGTGGTCGCGTTCCGCGGCGCCGGGCTGAGCGTCCGGCGCGTGAACGAGGCGGTGCGGTCGTGGCACGGCCTGCGCTCGACGCGCGGCCTGCACCTGCTGCTCGCGCCGCACGGGCTGGCCTGGCTCGTGCCGCGGCTCGTCAAGGAGTACGGCGACCGCGCGCAGCAGGTCGTGCGCGCGCGCCCGTACGACCTGACGAGCGTGTTCGGCGTCGGCTTCCAGATCGCCGACACGATTGCGCGTGCGCAGGGCATGCCCGCCGATTCGCCCGCGCGTGCGCGTGCGGGCGTCATGCACGTGCTCGGGGAGGCCGAGCGCAGCGGCTCGACCTGCCTGCCGGTCCCGGAGCTGGCGGCCCGCGCGGCCGACCTGCTCGGCGCGCCGCCCGGCGCCGCGCTGCTCGGCGAGATGGCCGACGCCGGGGTGCTCGTCCTCGACGTCGCCGACGAGGTGTGGGCGTACCGTCCCGAGACGGCGGCGCTCGAGGAGGGGCTCGCCGCCCGCGTCCGCGAGCTCGCTGCCGCCGCGCCGGTCCTCGAGCCGGCCGCCGCGGCCGCCGGCGAGGACCTCGTCCCGGCGCCGGAGCAGGCCGCGGCGGTCGCCGCCGCGTTCTCGTCGCGGATGTCGATCGTCACCGGCGGGCCGGGCACCGGCAAGACCGCGACGATCCGGCTGATCTGCGCCGCCGCGGCGGCGCAGGACGCGTCGGTGCTGCTCGTCGCCCCGACCGGCCGGGCGGCACGCCGGATGGCCGAGGCGACGGGGCTGGAGGCGTCGACCGTCCACTCCGCGCTCGGCTGGGTGCCGGGCCTCGGGCCGACGGTCGACGAGCTGGGCGCCGACGTGCTGATCGTCGACGAGACGTCGATGGCCAACCTCGAGCTGCTGGTCACGCTGCTCGACGCGGTCGGGCCGAAGACGCACGTCGTGCTCGTCGGCGACGCCGACCAGCTCGCGCCGGTCGGCGCCGGCAAGCCGTTCGCCGAGCTGGTCGAGGCGCGGCCGGTGCCGGTCGCCGAGCTCACGCACATCTTCCGCCAGGCGGCGGGCAGCATGATCGTCCGCGGCGCCCACGCCGTGCGGCACGGCGAGCCGCCGTCGTTCGCGCCCGAGGAAGGCCTCACGCGCGACCTCTTCCTGATCGAGCGCGATCAGCCGGAGCAGGCGCTCGACGAGGTCGTCTCGCTCGTGACCGAGCGGCTGCCGGGCCACTACGGGGTCGACCCGATCGCCGACATCCAGGTCTTCGCGCCCGTGTACAAGGGAGCGCTGGGGATCGACGCGCTGAACGCCCGCCTGCGCGAGGCGCTGAACCCCGGCGGCCGGCCGGTGCTCGGCGGGCGCCTGCGGATCGGCGACAAGCTCATGCTGTCCGGCCGCAACCTGCACGAGCTCGGCCTGATGAACGGCACGGTGCTGCGCCTGCTCGAGCACCGCGAGGAGGACGAGATCCTGCTCGTAGCGGCCGACGGCGCCGCGATCCCGCTCCCGGAGGACGAGGCGCCGCGGCTCCAGCTCGCCTATGCGTGCTCGATCCACAAGGGCCAGGGCATCGAGCTGCCGGTCGCGGTCGTGATCGCGCACGAGGCCGCCGGCGCGTTCTTCCTGCGCCGCGAGATGCTCTACACCGCGATGACGCGGGCCCGGCGGGCGACGCTCGTCGTGGGGCGGCGGGCGGTCGTGGCCCGCGCCGCCGCGACGCCTGACACCTCACGGCGCCATTCGCGGCTCGGCGCACGGCTCTCCCGGTGAAACACCGGGTCTGACCCCCCTTGTGCTGTTGTCGACGCCGGGCACCTCACGCCGCCGGTGGCGGCTCAGTGCCCGATCGGGCTAGCGCGAGAAGCCGCGCGTCGGGTCAGCGTTGCGGGAGTCGTGAAGGCCCTTGACGGGCTTGGAGAACTTCGCGCCGGAGCGATCGCCGCACATGAGAA
>DATDKF010000107.1:0-9241 GCA_036520135.1 Solirubrobacteraceae bacterium | reverse complement strand
CCGGCTCCAGCGTGCCGACGCGCTCCTGGATCGCCAGCGGCCCGGAGAACGCCTTCTGCACGGTGACCTGCTGGTCGAGCGCGAACCCGATCAGCAGCGCCATCGGCTCGCGCGCGAGCAGCGCATTTGCCTCGTCGGAGTCGGTGAAGTGCAGGACGTCGGTCATCGCAGCGCCTCCAGCGGCGTCGTCGGCTCGCCCACCGCGCCGCGCTTGCGCCGCGCCACGCCGCTCGTGATGGCGGCGTTGGCGACGGCCTCGGCCACCGACTCGGCGACCCGGCGGTTGAACACGCTGGGGATGATGTAGTCGGCGATCAGCTCCTCCTCCGGGATCACGCGGGCGATCGCCTGCGCGGCGGCGAGCTTCATCTCCTCGTTGATGGTTCGCGCCCGCACCTCCAGCGCGCCCTTGAAGACGCCCGGGAACGCGAGCACGTTGTTGATCTGGTTCGGGTAGTCCGAGCGGCCCGTGGCCATGATCGCGACTTCGCCGCGCACCGCCTCGGGCTGGACCTCGGGCACCGGGTTGGCCATCGCGAACACGATCGCGTCGCTCGCCATCGTGCGGATCCCGGCTGGCGTGACGGCGCCGGGGCCGGACAGGCCGAGCATGACGTCGGCGCCCGCCAGCACCTCGTCCGGGGTCCCGCGCAGCCGCCGCGGGTTCGTCCGCTGCGCCAGCGCGGCGCGCGCCGGATCGAGCACCTCGTCGCCCGCGTACAGCGCGCCGTGGCGGTCGCACACGATCACGTCGCGCACGCCCTGCGCCAGCAGGATGTCGGTGCACGCAACGCCCGCCGCGCCCGCCCCGACGACGACGACCGTCACGTCCTCGGCCCGCTTGCCGACGATCCGCAGCGCGTTGAGCAGCGCCGCGAGCACGACGATCGCGGTGCCGTGCTGGTCGTCGTGGAAGACCGGGATGTCGAGCTCCTCGCGCAGCCGGCGCTCGATCTCGAAGCAGCGAGGCGCCGAGATGTCCTCGAGGTTGATGCCGCCGAACGTCGGCGCCGCCGCCTTCACGAACGCGACGATCTCGTCGACGTCCTTGGTGTCGATGCACAGCGGGAACGCGTCGACGCCCGCGAACTCCTTGAACAGAAGCGCCTTGCCCTCCATGACCGGCATCGCCGCGACCGGGCCGATGTCGCCGAGGCCGAGCACCGCTGTCCCGTCGGAGACGACCGCGACGGTGTTGCCGCGGATCGTCAGCGCCCAGCCCTTCGGCGGGTCCTCGTGGATCGCCATGCAGACGCGGCCGACGCCCGGCGTGTAGGCCATCGAGAGGTCGTCGCGCGTCTTGAGCGGCAGCTTCGCGCGCACCTCGATCTTTCCGCCCTTGTGCATCAGGAAGGTGCGATCCGAGACGCTGTCGACGTCGACGCCGTCGAGGTCGCGGACCCGCCGCACGACCGCCTCGGCATGGTCGGCGTCGACGCACGCGACGGTCACGTCGCGCACGACGGTGTCGCGCTCGACGCGCACCAGGTCGATCGCTCCGAGCATCGCGTCCGAGGCGGCGATCGCGTCGGCCACGCGGGCGAACGCGTCGCCCTGCTGCGGGAGGTGCAGGCGCATCGTGAAGCTGTACGACGCCGACGGCTGTAGGCGCGGCGGCACCGGGATCTCCTCGGACATGGCTCCCCATTGTGCCGCTTCGGGCTGCGCGGCCGCACACGGTGATCGAGGACAGCCCGGAGGGCTTCGACGAGGGCTGGGCGAGGGTGCAGATCGTCCACGCCATCGCGCCGCGAAGCCAGGGCTGGACGCCGGTCGACGGCCACGGGTTCATGAACGCGGCGCGGGCGCCTGCAAGACCGCGTGCGAATCGTCCTGCGGGCGCCCTAGCGTCCGCAGGACGATGCTCCGCGAGGTCAAGAACGCCTGGTTCGACCGTCGGCTGACGGGCTACGTGCTGATGGTCGGCGACACGCCCGTCGCCCGCTGGCGGCGGGGCCGCTTCCGCGCGCTGTGCGAGGAGCAGCGGGAGTGGCCGGTCGCGCTCGGCGGCGCCCACTGGGCGTTCGAGGCCCGGATCTACGCCACAGACGACGGGCTCACGAGCGCCGACGTGCTCGCGCTCGTGCGGGCCCGCGAGCGGCGCGCCCGCCGCACGCTCGAGCGGGCGCACGCGGCGCTGGCCGGCGAGCGCGCGCCCACGCGCCGGCCGATACCGCGCGAGGTTCGCCTCGCCGTGTTCGAGCGCGACGGCGGCCGCTGCGCCGAGTGCGGCTCGCGCTTCGACCTGCAGTACGACCACGTGATCCCGGTCGCGCTCGGCGGCGCCACCACGGTCGAGAACCTGCAGGTCCTCTGCGCGCCCTGCAACCAGGCGAAGGGCGCCGCGCTCTAGCAGCCGCCCGTCTTGTAGCGCCGCGCCACGATGCACGGCCGCTCGACCGGCACGCCGCGGCTGATCGACCAGGCGAGCCGCACGAACTGGCCGTGGGTCCACGCGAGCGGCGTCGCCGACCGCGTGCCCTCGCCGCTGGCCGCGCCCGGCTGCCCGGTCGGCGGCCGGCCGTCCCACACCTGCTCGGGCAGCATCAGCCCGTCATTGGCGGTCCGCGCCATCGTGCGCAGGTAGCGGTCGGCCCGGCCGCCGGCGAGCAGCGTGTACTCGCCGCGCTCGCCGGTGAGGAGCGGCCATGCGCGGCCCATTGTCTGGTTGGCCTTGGTCGGGAACAGGTCCCAGTCGCCGCCGGTCGCGGTCTCGCCGTAGCCGTCGAACGTGAAGCGGTGCCAGACCGGCCCGTTGGCGGTGTCGGCCTTCAGGATGCGGTCGCCGACCGCGAGCGAGTTGCGGATCACTGCGTCGTCGGCGCGCTTGGCGCCGAACAGCACCAGGCCGAGGAAGCTCTGGTCGACGATCCGGCGCTCGTCCTCGAGCGGCGTGTGATTGTCGCCGACGTCGTAGGTCGAGCCGTCGTTCGGGTTGCCGTCCTTGGTGATGCGCAGGTAGTACGGGTCCGGGCTGTACGGCCCGTTGGTCGTCGCCGTCCACGCCTGGACGTTCTTCTGGAAGTCATCCGCGGTCGTCTGGTACTTCTGCGCGCGGATCGTGTCGCCGTTGCGGCGCGCGATGTCGGCCGCGCAGATCAGGCCAGCGATCTCGGCGCCGATCGTGTTCGGCGACCAGCCGCTCTGGTTCTCCCAGCGCTCCTGGTCACTCTCCGGGCCGTTCGCGACGAGGTAGTCGGCCGCGGCGCGCACGTGCGTCCAGTCGGCCGCGCCGCGGCGGTGCAGCCACCACGCGAGCACGATCGGCAGGGCGGTCTCGTCGAGCTGCTCGGTCGTCCAGTGCTCGCGGCCGTCGACCTCGGTGTTCTGCCAGAACGAGCCGTCCGGCTTCTGCACGCGCCACAGGAAGTCGAGCAGCCGGCGCGCCGCGGCGCCGTCGCCCGCGACCTCCTGCGCCGTGGCGACGTGGTAGAGGTCGCGCGGCCAGACGAGGTGATAGGGGCCGGAGGTCTCGGTCTTCTCGATCGTCAGCGTGCCCCACGTCCACGGCATCGTCGGCGACGCCACCGACGCGCCGCGGTTCTGCGTGTCCTCGGATGCGGCGAGCACGAGCAGCGACTGGCGGTGCAGCTTGCGCAGCGCCGGGTCATTGCGGACCGATTGCGGCGGCTGGCGCAGCTTCGCGAGATAGGCCACCCAGCCGAGCGCGTAGCGCGCCAGCGGCCGGTCGAAGCGCTGCGCGAGCGACGCCGCGGCGCGGCGGCTCGCCGTCGCGCGGTCGGCCCCGAAGCCGATCGCCAGCACCATCGTCCGGTGCCCGCGCCGACCGGTGAGCGGCGTGCGCGCCGCCTGCACGACGTTGCCCGGCGCGGTCGCGTCGTACTGCGCGTCGAGGTCGCCGTCGTCCTTAAGGTCGGTCCACGGATCGCTCGCGCCGCCGGCGTAGCCGCTCGTCGTCTGCGACAGCGCGGGCCGCGCCGCGACGCTCGAGGCGACCGTGTCGTCGTGCGCGGAGAGCTCGGACGGCAGGCTCGTCCCGAGGTCGTCGTTGCCGTCGTCGCCCGGGGCGGGGTCGACGAGCGCGTAGACGCGCAGCGGCTTGCCGGTCAGCGACGTTAGCCGCACCTTGCCGAGCACGGTCGGGCGCGACGGATCGGCGATCCACGTCTTCTCGAGCACCCAGCGCGACGTGCGCGTCGTCTGCCGGAAGGTCAGCGCGCCCATCGACTTCACGCGCGAGCGCACGCCCGGCCCGGTCTCGCGGTCGACGAACGTGCCGTCGGTCACCACGAACTCGAGCGAGTGCAGGCTCGGCGTCCCGAGGTCGGGGTAATAGGCCTCGGTCAGCTCCGCCCAGCGCAGCGTGAACCAGACGTTGCTGCGCGGCGCGACGGCGGTGCCGAACCCGTGCTTGTCCGCCGGCGCCCACGTGTGCTTCGTGCCCGGCGCTCCCGGCGCTGGATCCCTGCCGAGCGCGGCGGGAGCGAACGCTCCGAGCGCGACGAGGGTGAGCAGGCAGGCGGAGGCACGGTACGCGGACATGGCATTCGGTCTCCCCTCGCCCCACCGGCGGCAAACGACGGGTACGCTCGCGGCCGATGACGTCGCTGGCCGACAGCCTCGAGGAGCTCGGCACCGAGTCGGCGTTCAGCGTGCTCGCGCGCGCGAAGGAGATCGAGGCCGCGGGCCGCGAGGTCATCCACCTGGAGATCGGCGAGCCGGACTTCGCGACGCCCGCACACGTGACGCAGGCAGCGATCGACGCGCTGCACGCCGGCGAGACGCACTACTGCCCTGCGGCCGGCCTGCCGGACTTCCGAGCCGTCATCGCCGAGCACCTGTCCGCGACGCGGGGCGTCGACGTCCCGGCCTCGCGCGTGCTCGTCGCCACCGGCGCCAAGCCGTTCCTGTTCTTCACGGTGCTCGCGACCTGCAACCCGGGCGACGAGGTGATCTACCCCGACCCCGGCTTCCCGATCTACGAGTCGGCGATCCGCTGGACGGGCGCGCGGCCGGTGCCGCTGCCGCTGCTGGAGGAGCGCGACTTCGCGTTCGACCCCGCCGACCTCGCGGCGCTGCTGAGCGACCGGACGAAGCTCGTGATCCTCAACTCGCCGCAGAACCCCACCGGCGGGATGCTCGGCGCGGGGGACATCGCTCGCGCCGCCGAGCTGATCGCACCCACGCGCGCGTGGGTGCTCTCGGACGAGGTCTACTCCCAAATCCACTACGGCGACCCGTTCGCGAGCATCGCCTCGCTGCCCGGCATGCTCGAGCGCACCATCCTGCTCGACGGCCTGTCGAAGACGTACGCGATGACCGGCTGGCGCTGCGGCTTCGCGGCCGTGCCCGAGGCGCTCGTCGACCCGCTCACGCGCTTCTTCATCAACAGCACGTCGTGCGTGCCGCCGTTCATCCAGCTCGCGGGGATCGCGGCGCTGACCGGCCCGCGCGCCGACGTCGACGCGATGGTCTCCCAGTTCCACCGCCGCCGCGACCTGATCGTCGCCGGCCTGAACGACCTGCCGGGCGTCAGCTGCCGCGTGCCGAAGGGCGCGTTCTACGCGTTCCCGAACGTGAGCGGCGTGCCGCTCGGCGCCGACGACCTGGCGAGCCGGCTGCTCGAGGAGGCCGGCGTGGCGCTGCTGGCCGGCAGCGCGTTCGGGCGCGTCGGGGCGCAGAACCTGCGCGTTTCCTACGCGACCTCCGAAGAGAACCTCGAGCGCGCGCTCGCCCGGATGCGCGAATTCCTCCACAGCTTGTGACGATCGGCGTCCGTCGCGTGGGGTGTCTGGCCGTCGTGATCCTCGCCGTCCTGCCGGCCGCCGTGAGCGCCAAGCCGCGCATGTACACGGTGTCTCCTGTGCGCGACATCCTCGACCGCTCGGCACTGACCGTCTCCGGCGCGGCGATCGTCGAGGTCGACCACGCCGAGGTCGTCGTGACGGCGTCGAGGCGCACGGTCAAGCGGATGCGCCGCAAGGGCTTCACGGTCACGCCGATGCGGCCGTACAAGCCACGGCGCGGCAGCCGGCGGCTGTTCGACTTCCCGCCCGCGGACAGCCAGTACCACAACTACGCGGAGATGAGCGCCGAGATCCAGAACGTCGCGAACGCGAACGCCGGCATCGTCACGCCGCGCTTCAGCATCGGGACCTCGCAGGAGGGGCGGGCGATCTGGGCCGTGAAGATCTCCGACAACCCGAGCGTCGACGAGCCCGAGCCCGAGGTCCTGTTCACGGCCGGCCAGCACGCCCGCGAGCACCTGACGATCGAGATGGCGCTGTACCTGCTGCGAGAGTTCACCTCCCAGTACGGCGTCGACCCGCGGATCACGAACATCGTCAACAACCGCGAGACGTGGATCGTCTTCAACGTCAACCCGGACGGCAGCGAGTACGACGTCGCCACCGGCAGCTACCGCCTGTGGCGCAAGAACCGCCAGTCGAACGGAGCGGGCGCCGCGGTCGGAACCGACCTCAACCGCAACTGGTCGTATCAGTGGGGCTGCTGCGGCGGCTCGTCGGGCACGTTCAGCTCGGAGACCTACCGCGGGGCGTCGGCGTTCTCGGCGCCCGAGACCCAGCGCGTGCGCACCTTCATCGTCTCGCGCGTGGTCGGCGGCGTGCAGCAGATCAAGGCGCACATCGACTTCCACACCTATTCCGAGCTCGTGCTGTGGCCGTACGGCTACACGACCGCCAACACGGCCCCCGGCCTCACGGCCACCGACCAGCAGATGCTCTCGACGCTCGGCAACCAGATGGCCGCCACGAGCGGCTACACGCCCGAGCAGGCGTCCGACCTCTACATCGCCGACGGCACGATCGACGACTGGGCGTGGGGCACCTACAAGATCGCCTCGTACACGTTCGAGATGTACCCGCGCACGTCGAACCCCGGCTTCTATCCGCCCGACGAGGTGATCAACCGCGAGGTCACGCGCAACCGCGCCGCGGTGCTGATGCTCGAGGACTTCGCGGACTGCGTGTACCGCGTGATCGGGCAGAGCTGCGGCGCCCCGCAGACGACGGTGTTCTCCGACGACTTCGAGCTCAACAAGGGCTGGACGACGAGCGCGGCCGACACCGCGACGACCGGCCGCTGGCAGCGCGCCGACCCGGCGGCGACGAACAGCAACGGGGCCAAGCAGCTCGGCACGACGGTCAGCGGCACCCAGGACCTCGTGACCGGAGCGGCGGCGGGCGCGTCGGCCGGCGACTTCGACATCGACGGCGGCACGACCACGATCACGTCGCCGGCCATCCCGCTGACCGGCGGGACGCACTACAACCTGACGCTCTCCTGGTACCTCGCCCACGGCTCGAACGCGAGCAGCGCCGACTTCTTCCGCGTCCGGGTCGGCGGTCAGACGCTCCTGCAGCAGCTCGGCGCGGCGGCGAACCGCAACGGCGCTTGGACGACCAGCACCGTGTCGCTCGACGCGTTCGCGGGGCAGACCGTCCAGATCGTGATCTCGGCGGCCGACGCGTCGACGGCCAGCCTCGTCGAGGCCGGCGTCGACGACGTGCGCGTCACCCGCGACTAGCCGCGCCGGCCTTCACGAGCAGCGACGCGCCGATCGCGCCGCCGAGGTCGCCGAGCGCGGCCAGCTCGACGGCAGGCGGGTTCGCGTCCGCGAACAGGTGCGGCATCATCGCCTCGCGGATGTGCTCCACGTAGGGCTTGCCGAGCCGCAGGCCGAGCCCGCCGCCGATGATCACGGCCTCGACGTCGAGCAGGTTCACCGACGACGCGATGCCGGCGCCGAGCGCGCGCACCGCGCGCTCGATCAGGCGCTGGGCCATGGCGTCGCCGCGGTCGAGCGCGCGCGACCAGACGCCGCTGGTCAGCCGCGTGCGGCCGCGCTCCTCCATGATCTTGAAGAGGACAGTCTTCTCGCCGTTCTCGACGTCGCGCCGCGCGCGCAGCTCCATCGCCCAACGGCCGGCGTAGGCCTCCAGGCAGCCCCGACGGCCGCACGGGCACTGCGCGCCGTCGAGCTTGACGACGACGTGGCCGATCTCGCCCGCCGCGTCGCGGCCGATCCACGGCTTGCCGTCGAGCACGATCCCGCCGCCGACGCCGGTGCCCCAGAAGACGCCGAGCAGCGACCGGTACTCGCGCCCCGCGCCGAGCGCGAACTCGCCGTCGGTCGCGACCTGCACGTCGTTGCCGAGCGACACCGGGGCACCGCACGCGCTCTCGAGCGCGCTGCGCATGTCGAAGCTGCCGTCCCAGTCCGGGAGGTTCTTGGCGCCGGTGATGGTCCCCGCCGCGTCGTCGACCCGGCCCGGCGAGCCGACGCCGATGCCGTCGAGTGCGCTCGTCTCGACGCCGGCCGCGTCGGCGGCCTCGCGCAGCGCGTCGGCTATCGCGTCGGCGACGTCTTGCGGGCCACCCTTGGTCGGGGTCGGCCGGCGCGACTGGCCGAGGACCTCGCCGTCGTCGCCGACGATCGCGGTCTGGATCTTCGTGCCGCCGAGATCGATGCCGCCGCGCAAGCTCATGCGCCGAACATACTTCCCCGGGAATGGCCGCGCCACACCGGGCGTGGGCTACCTGGGCGCGGGGCGTTCGCCGGGACGGGCCGACGGGCGCGCCTGCGGAGCGCGGCGCGGCCGCTGTCGCTCGCCGCAGCGCGGGGTCGGCGCGGCGCGCGGCGGCTCGAGGCCCGCGATGAACGGATCGGGCGTGACCGGCTCGAGCCGGAGGGGGGTTTCGGTGACGGTCACGCGGGGGCTCATACCTCCAAGGACGCCGCCCGCTGGGTCTTATTCCCACGGCGTAGGATCGGCGCATGAAGCTCGTCCACACCTGCGTGCGCGTGCGCGACATCGACGCGTCGCTGCGCTTCTACGAGGCGCTCGGCTTCGAGCGCCGCGGGAAGCTGCAGTTCCAGACCGCGTACAACATCTACATGGGCCTGCCGGGCGACGACGACACGCTCGAGCTCACGGTCAACGAGGGCCGCGAGGAGCCGTACGACCTCGGCGACGGCTACAACCACATTGCGATCACGGTCGACGACATCCACGCGACCGTGGCGAAGCTCGCCGAGCAGGGGATCGAGCCGGAGAAGCCGCCGTATCACCCGGGCGGGCGCGAGGAGGTCGGGACGATCGCGTTCGTCCAGGATCCCGACGGCTATCGCATCGAGCTGATCGACGGCCCGACGTGGCCGACGCCGCAGGATCCCTAGCCGTTCGCCAGGTGGTGCAGCCCGTTGATACCGGGCGTGAAGTAGTACTCGCCGCCGCGCGTCGTGACCACGCGTGAG
>DATDKF010000106.1:0-5020 GCA_036520135.1 Solirubrobacteraceae bacterium | reverse complement strand
GGCGCGTACACGGAGAACTCGACGTCGCCGTCGACCGACCGCTCCTCTGCCCCGTCGGCGAGCAGCGGCAGCAGGTCGGCGAGCGCCAGCTCGGCGCGGTCCGCTCGCACCCGGATCCCGAGGCGGACGATCGGCGCGCTCAACCGGCGAGGACCCGCCTGAGCTTCGCGATCATCCCCTCGTCGGCGCGCAGGTTGTCGTCGGTCAGGGTGTCCGCGAAGCGGTCGAGCAGGTCGCGCTGCTCGCGCGTGAGCCGGCGGGGGATCGTGACGTTGACGACCACGCGCAGGTCGCCGGTCCGGCCGCGGCGCTGCAGCGGCGGCATGCCGCGCCCGCCGAGCCGGATCTCCTCCCCCGGCTGCGTCCCCGACTTGATCTCGACCGGGATCGGGCCGTCGAGCGTCGGCACGTCGACGGTCGTGCCGAGCGCGGCGAGCGGGGCCGGGACGTCCACCACCGTCACGAGGTCGGTGCCGTCGCGCAGGAAGCGCTCGTCGTCGGCGACGCGGACCACGACGTAGAGATCGCCGGCCGGGCCGCCGCGCTCGCCGGCGTGCCCGCGCCCCGGGATCCGCACGCGCTGGCCGTCGTCGATCCCCGCCGGGACCTCGACGCTCACGCGCCGCTGCTCGACCACCATGCCCTCGCCGCGGCAGGTCTCGCACGGATCGCGCGGGATCCGGCCGTCGCCGCCGCAGACGTCGCAGATCACGTTGCGCACCATCTGCCCGAACGCGGTGCGCGACACCGCTTGCAGCTGGCCGGCCCCGTTGCAGCGCGGGCACGTCTCGATCGGCGTGCCGGGCTTGGCGCCGTTGCCGTTGCAGGTCGAGCAGCGCGATCGGGCGTCGTAGGAGACCTCGACGTTCGCGCCGCGCGCCGCCTCGGCGAGCTCGATCGACACGGCGACGGCCACGTCGCCGCCCTGCACCGGCCCGCCGCGCATGCGCGTGCCGCCGAACGCCGCGTCGAACCCGCCGCTGCCGAAGAACGCCGAGAACAGGTCGGAGATCGAGCCGAAGTCGCCGAAGTTCGGCGCGTAGCCGCCGGTCCGCAGCCCCTCATGGCCGTAGGCGTCGTACTGCTGGCGACGCTCGGGGTCCGACAGCACGTCGAACGCCTCCGCCGCCTCCTTGAACTTCTCCTCGGCGCCGGCGTCGTGGGCGTTGACGTCTGGGTGCAGCTCGCGCGAGAGCCGGTAGAACGCGGTCTTGATCGTCTCGATGTCGGCGCCGCGATCGACGCCGAGGACCTCGTAGTAGTCGCGTGGCATCAGGGGGCCTCGTAGATGTCCTCGACGAAGCGCGAGAGCTGCAGCGCCGCCTCGCGCACGGTCATGATCGCGCGGGCGTAGTCCATCCGCGTGGGCCCGATGACCGAGACGGTCCCGAGGTTGCGCTGCGGGAGCCCGTAGTTGGCGGCCACCAGCGACAGCGACCGCAACGCCGGCATCTCGTTCTCGCCGCCGATGCGCACGTAGATGCCGCGCTCGTCGAGCGCCTGCGAGAGCACCCCGAGTAGCGACACGCGGCGCTCGAGCGCGTCGAGCAGCTCGTTGAGCTGCGACACGTCCTGGA
Source organism: Solirubrobacteraceae bacterium (assembly GCA_036520135.1). Classification (GTDB taxonomy): domain Bacteria; phylum Actinomycetota; class Thermoleophilia; order Solirubrobacterales; family Solirubrobacteraceae; genus DASSUW01. The sequence goes on along the minus strand of DATDKF010000106.1, from coordinate 3,443 downwards.
AGCGGTGCTCGGACAGCAGCCGCGCCGCGCCGTCGACGTAGAGCGTGTTCTCGGCGGTCTCGGCCAGCTCGGTGAAGGCCGGTGCGAGCTGGGCGATGAACGCCCGCTCGGTCGGGTGCAGGCCCGGGTCGTTGAGCCGCGCGCCGATCATCCGCGCGCCGACGCCCATGCCGGTGAGCTGCTCGTTGAGGTAGGAGGCGGCCCAGTCGGCCAGCCCGGCGTCGACCGCGCGGTCGAACGTGAACACGCGCTTGGAGACGCCGCCGGTCGACGTGATGACCACGACCATCAGCACCTGCGGCTGCAGCGGCAGGACCTCGATGTGGCGGATCGTCGTCGTGGCGATCGGCGGGGCCGACACGATCGCCAGCAGGTTGGTGACCTGCGACAGCGTCTCGGTCGTCACGCGCATCGCCTCGTCGACCTCGCGGCGCACGAGCGCGAGCTGCAGCTCGGGGCGGCCCTCGCGCCGCGCGGGCAGCAGCTTGTCGACGAAGTAGCGGTAGCCGGCGTCGGTCGGGATGCGGCCGGCCGACGTGTGCGGATGCGCCAGCAGGCCGCTCTCCTCGAGCACCGCCAGCTCGTTGCGGATCGTCGACGGGCCGTAGCTCACATCCGGATCGGCGGCGAGCGCCTTCGACCCCACAGGCTGCCCCGTGGCGCTGAAACCGTCGACGACCTTGCTGAGCAGCAGCTCCTGTCGGGGCGTGAGCACGCGTCAGATTCTAAGAACGACGCCCTCGTCCGCCCGCAGGGCGCGGCCGCCGCCGTCGAGGTGGGTGCTGAGCAGCACCTCGCCGCCCACGGGCAGCGGCCGCGGCTTGCCGGTCAGGTTGAGCGCGACGGCGTGGCGGTCGCCGCGCGCGTACGCGAGCACGCCGTCGCCCGCGTGCAGCGTCCGGTAGCCCGCCTCGGCGAACTCGCGCCGCAGTGCGATCAGCGCCCGGTGCAGCGCGAGCAGCTCGTTCGGGTCCTCCGCGTTGACCGCGAGGTCGCCGTACGGCAGCCACGGCTCGCCGGTCGTGAAGCCGCCGTCGCGGGTCCACTGCATCGGCGTGCGCTCGGGGTCGCGGCCGTCGGGGTCGTAGCGCCGGACGGGCACGTCGGTCATGCCGATCTCGTCGCCGTAGTAGAGCGTCGGCGTCCCGCGCAGCGTGAGCAGGAGCATCGCCGCCACGCGCGCCTGCGCCGGCCCGACGCGCGACGCGATCCGCCCCCGGTCGTGGTTGCCGAGCACCCAGTTCGGCCACGCGCTGGGCGGAACCGCGGCCTCGTAGCGCTCGACCAGCTCGGCGATCGCCTCGGCCTCCCACGGCGTCGTGATCAAGTGGAAGTTGAACGGCAGCTGCGCGCCGCGCCCGTCCTCGCCGTAGTAGCGGACGAGGCGCTCGATCGGCGCGTACACCTCGGCGACCATCAGCCGCTCGCCGATCACCTCCCGGATCGCGGCGATGACCTCCTGCACCTCGTCCTGGTCGGCCGAGCGCACGGGCAGCAGCGAGTCGTACTCCTTGCGTCCGTCCCACTCCGGGTTCGGCGGGTTGTCGCGCCACTGCGGGTCCTTGAGGAGCTGGCGCGTGGCGTCGATCCGGAAGCCGTCGACGCCACGGTCGATCCAGAAGCGCAGGACGTCGAGCATCGCCTTGCGCACCGCCGGGTTGCGCCAGTTGAGGTCCGGCTGCTCGCGCAGGTAGGTGTGCAGGTAGTACGCGTCGCCGACGCGCTCCCACGCCGGCCCGCCGAACGCGCTCAGCCAGTTGTTGGGCTGCGCGCGCCAGATGTACCAGTCGCGCTTCGCCGCGTCGCGGAACCACGGGTGCTGGTCGGACGTGTGGTTCGGGACGTAGTCGAGGATCACGCGCAGGCCGTGCTCGTGCGCGGCGGCGAGCAGGGCGTCGAAGTCGGCGAGCGAGCCGTACAGCGGGTCGATCGCCTGGTGATCGGTGATGTCGTAGCCGAAGTCGGCCTGCGGGGACGGGTAGATCGGCGTCAGCCAGATCGCGTCGACGCCGAGGTTCCGCAGGTACCGGAGGCGCTCGGCGATGCCGCATAGGTCGCCGACCCCGTCACCGTCGGTGTCCTGGAACGAGCGCGGGTAGATCTCGTAGATGACCCCGCGCCGCCACCAGGTCATTCGCCGATGACGGCCTTGCCGCGCCGGACGAGCCGGTTGTCGCCCTGCGTCGCCTCGACGGTCCCGTCCGCCGACGTCGTCACGGTGATCTCCTGCTCGGGCACGCCCATGCCGCGGAACTGGACGGACAGCGACTGCAGCTTGAGCCCGTCGCCCTGGGCGCGGGCGCACTGGGCCATCGTCCACAGCCCGTGCAGAATCCGGCCCGGCAGCCCGACCGACCGCGCGAACTCGTCGTCGAGGTGGATCGGGTTGAAGTCGCCGCTCGCCCCCGCGTAGCGGTACGTCACGTACCGGTCGGGCGTGACCTTCATCTCACGATGTTCGTCCATCGCCCCTCGCAGACCAGCTCGCCGCGTTGGTTCTTCGACGTCGTCTTGAAGACGTAGAACTCCAGCCCGCCGCGCTCGGACTTGTCCTCGAGCTCGGCCTCGGTGGTGATCTCGTCGCCGGCGACGACGGGCTCGTGCCAGGTGAACTCCTGCGCGCCGTGGACCATCCGCGAGAAGTCCAGCCCGGACTCCATGATCGCCGGGAAGACGGCGGGCCCGGCGTAGACGGCGGCGAACATCGGCGGCGCCACGACGTCGTCGAACCCCGCCGCGCGCGCCTGCTCGGGGTCGAGGTAGCGCGGGTCGGTCTCCCCCACCGCGTGCGCGTACTCGCGCACCTTCTCGCGGCCGACGGCATACGTGGCGGTGCTCATCCGGCGCGGCAGTCTACCCCTGGACACGCGCGCGCCCCGGAGCGCGTCCGGGGCGCAGGCGCTCCTTCATCGGCGTCAGATGACCGCCCGGCGGCGGACCACGGCAGTCGGACGTCCACTGCCGCATCACCTTCCGCGGCCGAACCTAACACGGGCCGGACGGGCGCTACAAGGCGGGCCTCATCCCTCGTCCTCCAGCTCGAGGACGGCCAGGAACGCCTCCTGGGGCACCTCGATCCGGCCGACCTGCTTCATCCGGCGCTTGCCCTCCTTCTGCTTCTCCAGCAGCTTGCGCTTGCGGCTGATGTCGCCGCCGTAGCACTTGGCGGTCACGTCCTTGCGGAACGCCTTGACGGTCTCGCGGGCGATGATCTTGGCGCCGACGGCGGCCTGGATCGGCACGTCGTACTGCTGGCGCGGGATCTTCTTGCGCAGGCGCTCGGTGAGCGTGCGGCCCTGGTCGTACGCCTTGTCGCGGTGCACCACCATGCTCAGCGCGTCGACCGGGTCGCCGCCCAGCAGCACGTCGAGCTTGACGAGGTTCGACGGGCGCAGGCCGATCGGCTCGTAGTCGAGCGACGCGTAGCCGCGCGTGCGCGTCTT
>DATDKF010000105.1:0-3939 GCA_036520135.1 Solirubrobacteraceae bacterium | reverse complement strand
CGCCGTTCGGTGACCTCACGCCCGACCTGAGCCGGCCGCATGTCTCGGTTTATCGCGTCGGAAGCGACTATCCGGACTCGAACTGGCTGCTGACCATCCAGATTCTCCCCGTGCCGCCCGCCGAGGCAGGGCGCGAGGTGGCCACGAGCTACCGTCGCAGCCGATCCGCCACGACCAAGCCATGCAAGCTCAGTCACGGCGCGAAGGAAGTTCAAGATCGCCCACGTCAAGAGTAGGAGGAAGGCCACCGCTTTGAAGTGCAAGTTCCGGTCGAGGTACGGCTACATCGGCTACGGCGGTACGAACTCTGATATCCGGCACGGACGGATGAAGATTCGTGCGCACGACAAGGAAACGGTCTTCTTCGAGGCCAAGACGACCGGCGTGCCGACGCTGAGGTACGACACCTCGTTCTGCAAGCGCATTCCGTTGCCGAGGTGAGCGACGCCGCCGCAACAGGCCCGGCGAATCGTTCCTGGCCCTAGCGCTGGGACCACCACCGACGGCTGACCGGGATCAGCCGACCTGGTCCTGGTGAATGCTCCGTACGAGGAACCGGGAGCCGCTCTGCATAGCACGCGAATCGGAGCAGCCGCGACGACTCCGATCGGACGGTCGTCAAGCACTGCTGCTTGGAGGCCTTGAGCGGCCGTCTCCATCTCGAGATGCGAACCTGCTGCTTCGGCATGGAGGAACGGAAGCCATGGAACCCGAGCGGTCGGGACGGGTGGTAAAAGTGTTACGTCGCGCACTCATCTACCAGCGCGCGCGTAGCCGTGGCGGCGCGTCAGCGTCGACGCGCGCATGACCGGGCGGCGCTGCGCACGCCGTCGACGATCGCGGTGACGAAGCGCTCCATGTGGACCGCCCCGCGCTCTGCGTTCGCCACTCCCAACTCAACCGCCACGTCGCCGCTCGCCGCCCGCATATCAACAAGCTCGGGGCGCAGCGCTAACATGACCGAGGTCAGCCACTCCCCCGAGTGGCTTCCCGGGTGCGGCCCAACGTCGCCGTCCGGCGCACAGGCGCACGCGCCGCGGAGCGTTTCGTTGAGGCACTCGACCGCCGCGCGCAGCGGCGTTGCGTTGCCACCATGCGTTGAGACGAGTGCGATGGTCCGGAAGCCGTGCTTCGCAAGACTCTCGCCGATCTCGAACGCGACATCCCTCAGCGTCGCGGGGCGCAGTGTCAGCGTGCCGGTGAGGTCCATGTGCTGCTCGGCACAGCCGACGCGGACGGTCGGCGCGAGCACCGCATCGACGCGGGCGGCCACCTCACGGCCGATGACGTCCGCGAGCAACGCATCCGCGCCGAGTGGGAGGTGGCCGCCCTGTTGCTCGATCGAACCAAACGGCACGATCACCGTCGCCACCCCGCGATCGAGCAGCCGGCGCAACGTCGGCGTCGTCAGTGCTTCTAGCTCATACACGCGCGCGTTCCCCGAGCATCAACACACCGCAGAAGCTTGATCCACCGTAGCGATTCGCGATGAGCGCTTGGCTCGGCTCGGCCGCGAGCGGCCCGACGATGCTGCCGCGTCTTCCATTTCGACTTGCCTTGCCGCGAGGAGCACGCTCGCAGCGGGCCACCCCCGCTCGTTCGTGGAACGGACGAACTGCAGGCGCCCTGGGAGCGCGATCGGCCTGCAACCACTTCCCTCTCATGTGGCGGCGATCGGGGCAACGCACGTCGCAGGCAGGTCAGGCCCGATCGTGGCGTCGGCGCGCAGGCTGCACCGGGCGCTCCGACGAGCGGTCGGCGCACCGGCGAGCTGGTGTGCCTTATTGACGGTAGATAGTCAGGTTCGGCGACGCGCACGAGCGCCAGCCTGCCAGTAGCCACTTGATTCGGTCTCCGCGAAACCAGGGACGGCTCAGACACCGAGGACGCCGACCGCGCGATGAAGAACATCACGCGCAAGCATCCTGAGCTTCTCTACAGGAGGCGGTAAGGGGGCGACCAGGTCTCCAGCGCGCGACGCGCTTGGGGCACCCACCAATCGAGCTCGGCGCGGGCCCAGGTGCGCTCGGCCGGATCGGGGTGGATAACTGCGCTGTGGCCAAGGATCCAGCCGTACATCACGAGTCCGGCGATCATGCCGAGCTCGATCGCGAGCGGGTCGTCGCGCTCGCCGCGGGCGGCGCGGAAGTCCTCCCACAGCTGGTCGTGTGTGGCATCGATCCGCCAGGCGGAATGCATCAGGTGCCAGGCGTAGTCGACCACCGGATGACCCTGGGTCGCGATACCCCAGTCCAGGAGGACGAGCCGGCGGCCCGCGAGCCCGATCTGCTCGTCGCGGATGTCGCCGTGCAGGAGAGTCGTCCCGCGCGCGTCGAGCGCGGCGGCGAGCGGAGCTGCGTCGTCGACGAGCGCGAGCACGACTGTGGCGACGTCCGTGTCCACCGCCTCGGCGAATGCCTCCCACATCGCCTCGAGTTGCTTGGGAAGGAGGTCGACCCCGTCGCGCTCGCGTCTGCCGACCGACGGGGCGGCCAACTCGAGCCGCAACGCCTGGCTGGTCAGGAACTCGACACGCTCGCCCCAGAAGCCCTCCCACATCTCGTTCACTGCGGCCAGCAGGCGCCGATTCGCCTCGCGCGGCACGATGCTGTGGTCGTCCAGCAGCTCATCGGAGACGTCGCGCATCACCAGCCACCAGGCGTCGCCGTCCCGCGCTGCGGCGACCATGGCGTGGTCGACGTCCGGGGGGAGCCGGTCGAGCACTCCGCTCGTGAAGAGCAGGCCCTCGCGGCCCGGATCGGCGGACGCGCGGCCGATCCAGTCCGCGCCGGGCACGATCCGCTTGGCGATCAACACGCGGCCATCGGTGAGGACGACACGCTCGAGCGCGTTGCCCGACCAGCCGCGCGACGCGAGCACGGTGTGCTCGGCGATGTCGCCGAGGCCGCCGATGAGCGCCGGGTCGAGCGCGGGGCGCCCGCCCGGTCCGGCGACCCCGGTGCGATGCGGCGCGGCATAGGCGAAGTGACGCGTCACGCGGCCGTCGCGCAGCAGCAGGTACTGGCGCTGGCGCAGCACCGCGCCGTCGGCGCCGGAAACCCGCTCGAGCCACACCGCGACGCCCGCGTCATGGAGCGCGGCGGTCCACTCCATGAGCCGGCCCGGCCCAGGGAAGAGTTCCGCGAGGCGGGCCGCGATCGCGGCCGGCCCGGCGACGCGCTCGCGTCCGCCGCGCACGTTGAGGTCCAGCACCGCGTCGTCGGCATAGCGCTCGCCCAGCCCGGAGAAGTCCCCGGATTCGAGTCCGGCCCGCAGGGCGTCCGCGACGCTCATGGCCGGCGCGCGGAGCCCACCTTCGCGACCGCCGGCAGCTCGTGCCCGCCCGCGACGCGGTGGGGCTCGACCAGCTCGGCGAACGCCGCGCGGGCGCGCTCGCGCGCCGTGGGGCTTAACGCCTCGACAGCCGCCGCCGACCGCACGCTGCCGGCCAGCAGCCCGTCCCAGAGCTCCATCGCATCGCCTTGCACGCGATGGCGGAGGGCGACCGTCTCGACCGCCACGTCCTCCAGGCCCGCGTGCTCCAGCAGCGCCCGCAGCTGCGCGTCGTCCGCGAAGCGGAACGGGTCGGGACCCCCGGGCGGCTTCGCCGACGCGGGCGCGCCGGCTCGGGCGACGGCGTCTCGGACCAGCCCGATGAAAGCCGTGCGCTCCGGCACGTCCCAGACCGAAAGCGCGAGCCGTCCGCCGCTCCCGAGCACCCGGGCGAGCTCCGCCGCCGAGACCTCCGGGCGGGGCAGATGGTTGAGAACGAACGCCCCGACGACCGCGTCGAACGAGGAGTCCGCGAACGGCAGCGCCTCCGCATCGCCGTGCCGGAAGTCGAGCTGCGGGTAATCACGCCGCGCGACGGCCAGCATTCCCTCGGCGATGTCGACGCCCACGGGCTCGGCCCTGCGCGCGGCCGCCGCGGCGGCGACG
>DATDKF010000104.1:0-5499 GCA_036520135.1 Solirubrobacteraceae bacterium | reverse complement strand
CGCCAAGTTGGCCATGACGCATGCCGACTGTGGTCCGTCTGGCCCGGATGGCAGAGTGCTCTCTCGGTGTCCAACTCGGGGGAGGTAAGGCGCACATCCAAGGCGACCATCGCCGCGGTCGCCGCGGCCGTGGTCGTGGCCCTGTGCGCCGTGCTCCTCGTCGGCGAATCGCGCTATCGCAGCTGCATCGCGCGCGCCGAGGCTCGGTATCCGGCGGTGGCGGTATCCGCGTTCACGGGCCGAGCGACCGGCCCGCTCAAGGTCTCCTTCGTCGACGAGCGCGCGCGGGCGCTCGACGACTGCGGCCGCTTCTTCTGACGCAGCGCCGCTTCTGCGCACGAGCCTTCGTCGCGCAGCGTTGCGCACGCTTGCGCGGCGCCGGCCCCGCCGGGGTCTCGGCTCCCGGAGCGCAACCCGGGACTGCGCCCACCGGCACGTATGGATACATCAGCGAGCTCGGGTCCGAGGAGTGGCCGTAGCCGAGGAGATGACCCCACTCGTGAGCGATCGTCGTGCACATCGCCGCGCGCCACCAGGTCGGGTCCATTCCCCGCGGCGCCGGATAGACGGTCGGCCGCAGCGCGATCCAGCAGCTGCCCGCGGACGCGTATGCCCACGCGTCGCCGCCCGGCCCCCAGTTGCCGGCCACCGCATCGACGCCCCCGAGACACGGCGGCGAGGCGCCCCAGTACGCCCGCGCGACGGCGAGCCAGCGCTGCACGAGCGGGTCGCGCCCGGGATCAGGCGCCGCCTCGGCGGCAGTCGGTGCCGCAAGCAGGCAAAGGAGGGCTATCAGCGTGAGTCGACGCAGCATCGGGAGACCGCCCGCTCCCGGCCGTGCGCAGCCGCGCGGGCGGTGTCCCGGTAGTCGGCCGGATCACGTCCGGCTGGACAACGGTGCTACGGCGTGGCGGTGAGCTGAGGTGCGTCCGTCTCGGCGGCGTCCGCCGCGAGCGCCACCTTGCGCTCGGCGTTGGACAGCGCGCGCACGTAGGCGAGCGCGGCCGCCTCGATGATGTCCGTGGACACGCCCTGGCCGGCGGCCGACTGGCCCGCGACCTCAAGCACGACGCTGGCCTCGCCGAGCGCGTCCTGGCCGGAGGTCACCGCGTCGATGCGGAAGTCGCGGAGGCGGGCCTCGCGCCGGACGGCGGCATTGATCGCGCGGAAGATCGCGTCGACCGGGCCGTCGCCGGTGAAGTTGCCCTGGACCACGTCGCCGTCCGGGGTGCGGATCGCGACCGTCGCGTGCGGGGGCCGGCGCGAGGACGCTTCGACGTCGAACCACTCGAGCGTGTAGGAGGCGACGTCGGCGCGGAGCTCGTCGGTCACCAGCGCCTCGAGGTCCATTGCGGTCACCTGCTTCTTCTTGTCCGCGATCTCCTTGAAGCGCTTGAACGCCGTGTTGAGCGCCTGGCCGCTGACCGTGAAGCCCAGCTCCTCGAGCGCGGTCTTGAGCGCGTGGCGGCCCGAGTGCTTGCCGAGCACGAGCGAGGTCGAGTCGTCGACACCGACCGAGGACGCCTGCATGATCTCGTACGTCGAGCGCTCCTTGAGCACGCCGTCCTGGTGGATGCCGGACTCGTGCGCGAACGCGTTGCGGCCCACGATCGCCTTGTTCGGCTGGACGACGTAGCCGGTCAGGCGCGAGACAAGCCGCGACGTGCGCGCGATCTCCTTCGTCTGCACCCCGGTCGTCAGGCCGACGTCGTCGGCGCGCGTCTCGAGCAGCATCACGATCTCCTCGAGCGACGCGTTGCCGGCGCGCTCGCCGATGCCGTTGATCGCGCACTCGACCTGGCGGGCGCCCGCCTGCAGCCCGGCGAACGAGTTGGCGACGGCCAGCCCGAGGTCGTCGTGGCAGTGCACCGAGAGCACCACGTCCCGCAGCCCGGGCACCAGCTCGTAGAGCTTGCCCAGGAACGCGGCGTACTCGTCCGGCATCGCGAAGCCCACCGTGTCCGGGATGTTGATCGTCGTCGCGCCCTCCTCGAGCGCGGCGGTCAGCACCTCGGCAGTGAACTCGACGTCCGCGCGCGTCGCGTCCATCGGCGAGAACTCCACGTCGTCGACGAACGACTTCGCGTGCGCGACCGCGGCGCGCGCCTGGCCGAGCACGTCGGCGCGCGAGGACTGCAGCTGGTGCTCGATGTGGATGTCCGAGGTGGAGATGAACGTGTGGATCCGAGGTCGCGGCGCGTCGCGTACCGCCTCCGCGGCGCGCTCGATGTCTGCCGCGTGAGCGCGCGCCAGGCCGGCGATCACGGGTCCATGAACCTCGCGGGCGATCGCGCGGACGGCCTCGAAGTCGCCGACCGAGGCGATCGGGAAGCCCGCCTCGATCACGTCCACCCCCAGGCGGGCGAGCTGGTAGGCGATCTCGAGCTTCTCGGCGCTGTTGAGCGAGATGCCCGGCGACTGCTCGCCGTCGCGCAGGGTGGTGTCGAAGATGATGACCCGGTTGTCGTCCATGTCGCGTGCTCCTTCTCGGCTTGTGGGACCTGCTCCTTCGTGCTGGGTTCGCGGCTTCGCGGCCGCCACGCGCTATTCCCCCCGAAGGGGGAGGAGAAGGAGGAGATCAAGCCGGCGCGACATGCGCCCGGAAGACTACCTCACCGGTGCAGCGCGAACCAACGACGTAAGTTCACGGAGATGACACCCGAAGTCTCCGCCTACGTGCGCTCGGCGCTGCCGCCGCCGCCCGCGCGCGTGCTCGAGGTCGGCGCCGGGGCCGGCGAGCTCGCCGACGCGCTGCGCGCAGGCGGCTACGACGTCGTCGCGATCGACCCGGCCGGCGGCCCCGGCATCGTCCAGGTCCACCTGCACGAGCTCGACGAGCCCGACCGCTCGTTCGACGCCGCCGTCGCCGTCGTCTCGCTGCACCACGTCGAGCCGCTCGCCGAGTCGGTCGACCGGCTCGCCGCGCTGCTCGCGCCGGGCAGTCGCCTGGTGGTCGACGAGTTCGACGTCGACCGCTACGACGAGGCCGCCGCCCGCTGGTGGCTCGGCCACGCCGACCGGACCGACGAGCCCGCCGAGCTGGTCGCCAACCTGCGCGCCCACCTGCACAGCCTGACCGAGATCACGGCCGCGCTGGAGCGCTGGTTCGACGTCGGCGAGCCCGTCCGCGGCGCCTACCTGCACCGCTGGGAGATCGACGCCGCGCTGCGCGGCGAGGAGGAGGCCGAGATCGCCGCCGGACGGATCCCCGCGACCGGCGCGCGCTTCATCGCGACACGTGCATCCCGAGCGCCCGCGGCGCCGCCGCCACCGCGCGCGTGAGCGGGTCCGGCCGGCGGCCCGCGTCGAGGCTGCGCTCGGCGCGCAGCAGCGCGCGGCGGACGATCATCCCGCCGACCCAGGCGAGCGGCTCCGGCGGGACGAAGGCCGGCGTCGGGTCGACCAACGCCAGCCGCGTGGCGGCGTCGTGCGCGCCGACCGCGAGGCCGGAGAGGATCCGCCCGGCCAGGTGCGACGGGCCGACGCCGTTGCCGGTGTAGCCGAACGCGTAGTGCACGGGCGCGTCGGCGAGCGTGCCGATCTGCGGCAGGTGGCTGGGCGACACGTCGATCGGGCCGCCCCACGCGTGCGTGATCCGCCGGGCCGCGAGCGCCGGGAACAGGTCGACCAGCGCCGCGCGCGTGCGCGCCACGACGTCGGCGTCGACCTCCACCCGCCCGTCGAGCCGGGCGCCCCAGGCGAGCCGCCCGCCGCCCCAGCCGAACGCGATCCGCGCGTCCTTCGTCGTGCGGAAGTAGTGCACGAGCAGCCGCCCGTCGGTGACCGCCTCTCCCCCGGTCCAGCCGATCCGCTCGAGCACGTCCGGCACCGGCTCGGTGAGCACGATGTGCGAGGAGGTGACCGACAGCCGCGATCGCAGCGGCCGCACACCGCGGGTGGCGGCGTTCAAGGCGAGCACCGCCGCGCCCGCGCGGACGCGCGCCGCTCCGGTCTCGGCGACGACCTCGCGCGGCCCGTTCACGCGCAGCGCATGCACCCGCGAGCGCTCGAAGATGCTCGCACCGCGCTCGAGCAGCCGCCGCCGCAGCCCGAGCGCGAGCCGGGCGGGCTGGACCGTCGCGTCGTCCGGGACGAACACGCCGCGCCGGAAGCGCGGCGAGTCACAGCGGGCGCGGACCGCGGCGCCGTCGAGCGGGAGCACGCGCCCGCGCGGCGCGGCGGCGAGGATCGCGTCGAGCTTGGCGTCCTCGTCGGCGGTCGTCGACGCCATCACGTAGCCGGCGGGCGTGAACCAGGCGTCGACGCCCTCGGCCTCGCACCAGTCGCCGATCGTCCGCACGCTGGCCGACGACGCCTCACACGCGGCCAGCGCGCGCTCGTCGCCGAAGCGCTCGCGCAGCGACGGCAGCGACGTCCACAGCGTCTCGCAGAAGCCGCCGTTGCGGCCGCTCGGCCCGTGACCGCAGACGTCGGCCTCCAGCAGCACGACGCGGCAGTCGGGCGCGCGCTCGAGCAGCTGCCACGCGGTCCACATGCCGGTGTAGCCGCCGCCGAGCACGACGACGTCGGCGTCGATGTCGCCGCGCGCCGAGGCGACCGGCTCCGCGCCTCCGGCCTCGCGCAGCCAGTAGCCGCGGGCGTCGTGCTCCACTACGTGCCGACGAAGAAGCGCTCCGAGGCGTCGGCGAGCACGGCCTCGGTCTTCTCCACCATCTCGTCGATCTCGCGGCGGCCGCAGATGAGCGGCGGTGCCAGGTGCAGGACGGCGTCGCCGCGGTCGTCGGGCCGCGCGATCAGGCCCTCCTCGAGCAGCCGGCCGGCCAGGAAGCCGCGCAGCAGCCGCTCGCGCTCCTCGGCGCTGAAGCGCGCGTTGCCCTCGTCGCGGACCAGCTCGAGCGCCCAGAAGTAGCCGGCGCCGCGCACGTCGCCGACGATCGGCAGCCGCTCGCGCAGCGCCTCGAGCCGCTCGCGGATGTAGCCCTCGTGCTCGCGCACGTTCTCCAGCACGCCCTCGCGCTCGAAGATTTCGATGTTGCGCAGCGCGATCGCCGCCGCCAGCGGGTGCCCGCCGAACGTGATGCCGTGCAGCAGCATGCGGCCCTCGTCGTACAGCGGCTCGGCGATCCGGTCGGAGATCACCACGGCGCCCATCGGCGCGTACGCCGAGGTGAGGCCCTTGGCGACCGTGATCACGTCGGGCGCCGGGCCGAAACGCGAGGCGGCGAACCACTCGCCGATGCGCCCGAAGCCGGTGATGACCTCGTCGGCGACCAGCGCGATGCCGTAGCGATCGGCCAGCTCGCGCAGCCCCGCCCAGTAGCCGTCCATCGGCACCAGGCAGCCGGCGGCGTTCTGCACCGGCTCGGCGATGATCATCGCCACGGTCTCGGGGCCCGCGTCGACGATCGCGCGCTCCATCTCCTGCAGGAGCTGGGCGCAGTGGGCGGCCGGGTCGTCGGCCAGCTCGTGGCGGAACGGGTTGGTGTTGGAGACGCGCACGACCGGGATCGGCGAGGCGCCGAACGGCTCCTTCATCGG
>DATDKF010000103.1:0-6475 GCA_036520135.1 Solirubrobacteraceae bacterium | reverse complement strand
CCGACCTTCACGAGCGTCGCGCCGCTCCGCGCCGCGCCCAGGGCGGCGAGCGCCGCCGTGCCGGGCAGATCGGGCATGTCGCCGATCGCGGCGCTGACCGGCAGCTCGGCGGGCACGGTCGCGCGCACGGCCGCGATCACCGCCGGCGTCGGCGCGCCCAGCGAGCCCTCGGCGGGGTTCTTGACGTCCACGATGTCGGCCCCCGCCGCGGCGGCGGTGCGCGCCTCGTCGGCGTCCACGACGCTCACGAGCAGCTTCATGACCGCTCGACGCGGGCGCCGCGGTTGTCGAACGCCACGAGCTCCACGCTCCCCTCGCCGCCGACGAGATCCTCCATGCGGCGAGCCAGCTCGCGTCCGGCCGCCTCACTGCCGACGACCCCGTAGACCGTCGGTCCCCATGAGCTCTGGCCGGCGCCGGCCGCCCCGAAGCGCAGCAGCGCCTCGACGAGCGCGCCCGCGCGCGGATGGAAGCGCCCGCCCTGCGCCCCCGCGAACGAGTCGCCGACCAGCTGCTGGATGCGGGTGAGCGCGGCGCCGAACTCGTCGAGCTCGCGTTCGACGAGCGCCGGCAGCAGCGAGGTCAACACGAGTTGGGCGATGACGGCCGACCGATCGGGCGCCGGCACCAGCTGCCCGAAGGCCTCTTCCTCGGCGCCGCCCGACAACCCTGGGGCGGCCGCGGGCACGACGAGCACCGCGCGCCACTGCTCGGGCATCGGGTGGTGCGCCAGCAGCGGCGCCGGGCGCTCGACGCCTGGCCGATGCCCTCCTTCGACCACGAGGCCACCGAGCGCGAACGTCCACATCCCCACCGCCGACCGGGCGGCCCGTCCTGACGCCTCGGCGAGCCCGGGCGCGTCGACGTCGCGCCCCTCCACCGCCGCCAGCGCCTGGGCGACGGTAAGCGCCAGCTTGGTGCCTGAGCCCAGGCCCACGTGCTGCGGGATCGCCTCGACGACGCGCAGACGCGCGCCGCCCGCGAGCCCCAACGCGTCGCGGCAGCGGTGCGCGAACGTCAACGCGCGCTCCGCGTCGGGGCCCTCGGCGGACAGCTCGTCGGCGGGCTCCGCTTCGAGCACGACAGCCGGGCGGCCGACCGACACCCCGAGCCCGCCGAAGCGCCGCTCGCCGTCGCCGGCGACCGCGAGCATGCCCAGGTGCAGGCGCGCGGGCGCCGCGACGCGTACCCCGCGCATCAGCCTCCGATCACGAGAAATCGCATGCGGCTTACTCGCACTGGCAAGCTCGTGCGAGCGCCTTGATTACATATTCCATCGCCTCGCGCTCGCGCGGGCCGCCCGTCTTGTCCACGAGCACCTGCAGGCGGCGCAGCTCGGCGCTGATTTCCTCGACATCGAGCATGCGCACGCGCGACGCGAGGATCGACGCCTCGAGGACCGCGTGGCGCGCCCGGTTCAGGCCGAGGAACTCGCGGCCGGTGCCTCCGTCGACCACCACCGTGCTGACCCGGGCACGCTGCGCGCTGTCGTCGATCGCCTCCACCCGCACCTCGCGCCACGAGCAGGCATCGTCCAGCACCGCGCCCTCGACGCTGGCCGCCGGATGGGTCGGCGGCTGCGGGTCGCCGAGCGCCGCCTGGCTGAACAGCAGCATGTCGTCGGTCAAATTCACGACGGCCGCCCCGGTCGCGCTCAGGTTGCGCAGCGTCCGCGTTCCCCGGTAGGGCTTGATCACGATCCGCTCCGCGTCCCACTCGACGCCCATCGCGCCGCAGTTGACGCTGCCGTCCGGGTTGAGCGTCGTCACCACCGTCTCGATGATGGGCGATGCCCGGCCGCCATCCACTAGAGCGCCTCCAGGTAGCGCTCGATCTCCCAGTCGGTGACGGCGGCGGCCTGCGCGGCGACCTCGCCACGGCGCATCGCCACGCAGTGCTCGACGACATCGTCGCCCAGCCAGTCCCGGGCGAGCGCGCTGCGCTCGAGCAGATCGGTGGCCTCGGAGAGCGTCGCGGGCAGCGCCGGGACGGCGCCGTCAGCCGACGCGTACACGTCGCCGTCGACCGCGGGCGGCGGCTCGCACCCCCGCCGCACGCCGTCCAGGCCGGCGGCGATCGCCGACGCGGCGGCCAGGTACGGGTTGGCATCCGCGCCCGCCTGCCGGTGCTCCACCCGGGCGATGCCGTCACCGCCGCAGATCGCGCGCACGCCGGCGGAACGGTTGTCGACGCCCCACGTCGCGGTCGTGGCCGCCCAGGAGTACGGGGCGAATCGCCGGTACGAGTTCGGCGTCGGCGCGAGGATCGCGGTCAGCTCGGCCATCCCTTCCAGCAGCCCGCCGATGAAGTGCCGCATGGTCGACGACGCGCCTCCGCGCAGGCTGAGGTGCAGATGGCACGAGCTGCCCGGCCAGTCCGAGCGCGGCTTGGCCATGAACGTCGCCAGCAGGCCTCCGCGCGCCGCGATCTCCTTGACCGCGCTCTTGAGCAGGAACGCCTCGTCGGCCGCCCGGAGCGCCGGTGCCGCGCGCAGGTTGATCTCGAACTGCCCGGGGCCCGACTCGGGGTTGCAGGCCTCCACCGCGAGCCCGTAGTCGCGCAGCGTGTCGCGCACGCTGCCCGCGAACGGCTCGCTCCGCGAGGCCGCGACGACGCCGTACACGCTCGGGCGCTCGTCGACGGCCACGAGCTGTGCCGGGCGCTTGCCGGCCACCGACCGAGGCGTCTCGCGCAGGAGGTAGAACTCGAGCTCGACGCCCACGACCGGCTCGACGCCCATGGACTGGGCGCGTGCCACGACCGAGCGCAGGACCGCGCGCGGCGACACCGGCACGGCACTGCCGTCGCGGTGCACGAAGTCGCAGAGCAGGAGCGCGGTGTGGTCGTGCCAGGGCACGATCCGCGCGGTATCGAGGTCGGGCACGGCGAGCATGTCGGGATAGCCGTCGCGCGGGAAGTAGCCGGCATGCCCCGCCGGCCGTTGCACCGGCTCGCGCTCGTCGACCGGCAACGCCCAGATCACCTCGGACAGCGCCACCCCATGTTCCGCGGCACGCGGCAGCTCGGCGATCGACAGGCGCTTGCCGCGCATGATCCCGTGCGTGTCGGCGCCTGCGAGGATCACCGTCTCGACGCCGCGCCGGCGTAACAAGCGGAGGCGCTCCTGTGCCAAGGTCGGCAGAGTGTAGATGCGGCCATGCGGACGCTTCTGATCGACAACTACGACTCGTTCACGTTCAACCTCTTCCACCTGCTGGGCGAGGTCAACGGCGACGAGCCGATCGTCGTGCGCAACGACGAGCTGTCGTGGCAGGAGGTCGCGGCGCTGGCCGTGGACAACATCGTGATCTCGCCCGGCCCCGGGCGCCCGGAACACCACCGCGACGTCGGGGTGTCGCTGGACGTGCTCCAGCGAGCCGAGCTGCCGGTGCTCGGCGTCTGCCTCGGCCACCAGGCGCTCGCCCACGCCGCCGGCGGCGTGATCGACCACGCGCCCGAAGTCATGCACGGGCGTCTCAGCGAGATCCATCACGACGGCCGCGGACTGTTCGCCGGCGTCCCGCAGGGCTTCGCGGCCGTGCGCTACCACTCGCTCGCCGTCGGCGCGGTGCCGGCGACCCTGCGCGTGACGGCGCGGACGCCCGACGACGTCGTGATGGGCCTCGAGCACCGGTCGCGGGCGCTGTGGGGCGTCCAGTTCCACCCCGAGTCGATCTCCACCGAGCACGGCGCCGCGCTGCTGCGCAACTTCCGCGACCTCACGCACGCGCGGGGACGCCGGTCGTCACGCGCGGCGCAGCCCGCCGACCGACCGGTGGGCGGCCCACGCGTGCACCACCGCACGCTCGCCACCTGGCGCGACCCCGAGGCCGTGTTCGTCACGCTCTACGGCGACCGCGACCACGCCGTCTGGCTCGACAGTGCGCGCGCGGAGCCGGGGCTCGCGCGCTTCTCGTTCATGGGCGCTCCCGACGGCCCGCTGGGCCAGGTCGTGCGCTACGACGTCGCGACGCAGGTGCTCACCGTCGAGCGCGGCGGCCGGCGCGAGGAACTGCACGAGAGCGTGCTCGACTACTGCAAGCGCGAGCTGACCCGTCTGCGGGCCGATGCCCCGGAGCTGCCGTTCGACTTCGTCTGCGGCTTCGCCGGCTATCTCGGCTACGAGCTCAAGGCCGAGTGCGGCGGCACGCTCGTGCACCGCTCCCCACTGCCCGACGCCGCGGTCGTGTTCTGCGACCGGCTCATCGTGTTCGACCACGACGAGCGCCGCGTCCACCTGCTCGCGCTGTTCGACGCGACTGGCGCCGGCGCCGCCGAGGAGTGGCTGACGAGAACCGAGCGCCGGCTCGTCGGCCTCGTCGAGCCGGCGCCGCCCGCGCCGGCCACGGCCGGCGCGCTGTCCTTCGCCGCGCGCGAGGGGCGCGACGCCTACCTGGCCAACATCGCGGCGTGCCTGCACGAGATCGTCGAGGGCGAGACCTACGAGGTCTGCCTGACCACGGAGCTGCACAGCGACGGCGCGATCGATCCCCTCGCTGCCTATCGCGCCCTGCGGGCGCGCAACCCCGCGCCGCACGCGGCGCTGCTGCGCATGGGCGACGTCTCGGTGCTCAGCTCCTCGCCGGAGCGTTTCCTGCGCGTCGATCGCGAGCGGATCGTCGAGTCGAAGCCGATCAAGGGCACTGCGCCGCGTGCGGCCCACCCCGCCGAGGACGCGTACCGCGCGGCTGCGCTGCGCGCCGACGACAAGTCGCGCGCCGAGAATCTCATGATCGTCGATCTCGTACGCAACGACCTCGGCCGCGTGTGCGCGCTGGGCACCGTCGACGTACCGGCGCTCATGGCCATCGAGTCCTACGCCACCGTCCATCAGCTCGTCACGACCGTCCGCGGCCGCCTGCGCGACGACGCGACGGCGATCGACTGCATTCGTGCGGCGTTCCCCGGCGGCTCGATGACCGGCGCGCCCAAGCTGCGCACGATGGAGATCATCGATCGCCTCGAGGCCGGCCCGCGCGGCGTGTACTCGGGCGCGTTGGGGTTCCTCTCGGTGAACGGCACCGTCGACCTCAGCATCGTCATCCGCACGCTCGTCGCGTCGCGCCACGGCCTTCAGATCGGCTCGGGTGGGGCGATCGTCGCGGCCTCGGACCCGGACGCCGAGCACGACGAGATGCTGCTGAAGGCGCGCGCGGTGCTCGAGGCGGTCGGCGGCACGCTCACGGACGACCGCAGGCTCGCCGCCACGCGCCGATGACCCCGCTGCTGGCGGCCGACTCGTGGCTCGTCGCCGACGGCCGCGTGCGCGCCGTCGATCGCCACTGGGCGCGCTTCGCAGAGACCTGCCGCGAGCACGGCGTCGAGCCCGAGGCGCTCGCGGCGCTGCGCGCCCGCGTCGAGGACGCGGTGCCCTCCGATGGCCGGTGGTTTCCGCGCGTGGAGCTGCGGGCGGACGGCGAGCTCGCGGTCCGGGTGCGCCCGGCGCCGCCCCGCGAGCCGACCATCGTGGCCTGGGTCGCCGACGTGCCCGATCCCCGCCGCGCGCCGCGGCGCAAAGGCCCCGATCTCGAGCGGCTCGCGGCACTGCGCGAGCGCGCGGCGGCTCACGGGGCCGACGAGGCAGTGCTCGCCGACGCCGACGAGCGTCTGCTCGAGGGCGCGTTCACGAGCCTGCTGTGGTGGGAGGGGGAGACGCTCTGCACGGTGCCCGACGACGCGCCGATCCTCGCCGGCGTCACGCGCGCGCTGATCATCGAGCTCGCGCGCGAGCGCGCCACGCCCGTAGCGCAGCGCCGCCCTGCGCCGCAACAGCTGGCGGGCCGCGAGACGTGGCTTGTCGGCGCCCTGCACGGCATCCGGGCCGTGACACGCTGGGCGGGCGGCGGTCCGCCGGCCGGCAACGCGCGGCGCGCGGCCACCTGGCAGCGTCTGCTCGACGACTTCGCGGCCGGTCAGACCGTCTGAACGCACGCGACGAGCGGCGTTCGATCGCGAACGAGCGGTGCTGCTCTCCCGCCGAACGGATGCTCAGCGTGGATTGGCTGCGGACTCCCATGTACGGGACTACGATCACGTCGGGTCGGAAGGAGGAGGAGCCTTCCGAATATCCCTGTGAGAAGAGCTGTCGGGGGATGCGCGATGCGAGTCCCGCCTTCGGACATAAGGGAGCGCTGTGAGCGAGATGCCAGCCCCACCCGCACCAGGACGAGCACCGGCCGTCGATGTACCGGGTCTGGACAAGCAGAACGGGACGACGCTAGGTCGATTGCTGGGCCGGGGAACGGTCGGGCAGGCGGAGGAAGGACCAGACGGCAAGATGCACGCCACGGTCCGAATCCCCGAGGACGAGCTCGTCTACGAGCCCGGAGTCCTGGTCATGCCGCACGGGGGGATACTCGAGCTCGAGCTCCTCAACGACGACCGGAACACCCACTGCGCCGTCCTGCCGAGCAATGGCGACACCCAGTTCATCTGGCTGGTGAACCATTCGAGGGGCACGGCCACCCTCGAGCTC
>DATDKF010000102.1:0-31610 GCA_036520135.1 Solirubrobacteraceae bacterium | reverse complement strand
CGCACTGAGCCCTGGGGGCGTCGGAAGTAGACAGTCTCACTGTTTACTTTCGGCGCCCCACGGGCTAGCGTTGGGGCATGGCCGCCACCGACGTCTTCAAGCCCGATCACGCCGCGTCGAGGCGGCACTTCATCTTCAACGACGAGCACGAGCAGCTGCGCGAGTCGATCCGCTCGTTCGTGCTGAAGGAGCTCCGCCCGCACGCGGAGGAGTGGGAGGAGGACACCTTCCCGGACTGGGTGTTCAAGCGGATGGGCGAGCTGGGGCTGCTCGGCCTCTCCTACCCCGAGGAGTACGGCGGGCAGGGCGGCGACTACTACTGCAACCTCGTCCTGGCCGAGGAGATCGTGCACGCGAACTGCGGCGGTCTGGCCATGGGCGTCGCGGTGCACACGGACATGGCGACGCCGCCGATCCACGTGTTCGGCACCGAGGAGCAGAAGCAGGCGTACCTGGTGCCGTCGATCCGCGGCGAGAAGATCTCCTGCCTGGGTATCACCGAGCCGGACGCCGGCTCGGACGTATCCGGCATCAAGACCCGCGCGGTCCGCGACGGCGACGAGTGGGTGATCAACGGCTCGAAGACGTTCATCACCAACGGCCACCGGGCCGACTTCATCGTGCTGGTGACCAAGACCGACCCCGACGCCGGCTACGACGGCTTCACGCTCTTCGTCGTCGACATGGACGCCCCCGGCGTGATCCGCGAGGAGCGGCTGCGCAAGCTCGGCATGCACGCGTCCGACACGGCGCTGCTCGCCTTCCAGGACGTCCGTGTGCCGCACGGCGCCGTGCTCGGAGAGATCGGCAAGGGCTTCTACCACATCATGTGGGAGCTCCAGGGCGAGCGGCTGATCGGCGCCGCCGGCGCGGTCGCCAGCGCCCAGGCGGTGTTCGACAAGACGCTCCGGTACGCGAACGAACGGCAGGCGTTCGGGCGCCCGATCGGGAAGTTCCAGGTGACCCGCCACAAGTTCGCCGAGATGGCGACGAAGATCGAGTCGGCCCGCCAGCTCACGTACACGACCGCGTGGCGGTTCGCCAACGGCGAGTACCCGGTGCGCGAGATCTCGATGGCCAAGCTGTATGCGTCGCGGATCGCCTGCGAGGTCGCCGACGAGTGTCTGCAGATCCACGGCGGCGCCGGCTACATGAAGGAGTACGGGATCGAGCGCGTGTGGCGGGACCTGCGCCTGAACCGGATCGGCGCCGGCACCGACGAGATCATGCTGGACGTCATCGGGCGCTCGTACGGTCTGTGAGCCGTGTTGCGTTGCCGGTCCCTTCGTTGATGCCGGAACCATCCATGGCAAGCGCTTAACCGCATAAGACTCGTGCCACGCGCACCATAAAGGTGCGGTTACCCGTCCTTTACGGCGGGCGGGCAGCTGGGACAGTTCCGGGCCATGGCTGGAGTCATCGCGCACAATCTCTTCCACCGCGTCGGTGATCTCCGCACCGGCGTCGACGTGCTCCGCGACGTGTCGCTCGAGGCGCCCGCCGGAACGGTCACGGCCGTCGTCGGCCCGGCCGGCTCGGGCAAGACGTCGCTGCTGCACGTGCTCGCCGGGCTCGACCGTCCCACCGCCGGCGCCGTCACGCTCGACGGGCGCACGCTGCGCGGGCTCGACGACATCGAGCTCACGCGGCTGCGGCGCGATCGCATCGGCCTCCTCCTCCCCGCCGCCTCGGTCCTCCCCACCATCACCGTGCGCGAGAACGTCGCGCTCCCGCTCCTGATCGCGCGCCGCCCGCCCGCCCCGGACGCGGTCGACGCGCTGCTCGAGCGCGTGGGCCTCGCGCACCGCGGCGACGACCGCCCGTCGCAGCTCAGCGCCGCCGAGCGCCAGCAGGTCGCCCTCGCCCGCGCGCTGATCGGCGGCCCGTCGCTGCTGCTGGCCGACGAGCCGTGCGGCGACATGGATTGCGAGGAGGGCGCGCACCTGCTCCTGCTCCTGCGCGAGATCGCGCACGAGGACGGAGTGACGGTCGTGCTCTTCACGCGCGACATCGACGACGCCGCGGGCGTCGCCGACCAGATCGTCGCGCTCGACGCGGGCCGCGTGGTCGCGGCTGCCGCGCCGCTGGCCGCTTAGCGTCAGACTCCCCGGCCTCGAAACCGAAGCGGAGGCCATGACATGGGAGTGCTCGACGACAAGGTCGCGATCGTCACCGGGTCGGCGCGCGGGATCGGCCGCGCGACGGCCGAGCTGCTCGCCGAGCACGGCGCCAGGGTGCTGATCAACGACCTCGACGGCGATCTCGCCGCCCAGACCGCGTCCGAGATCGCCGGCGAGACGGTCGTCTTCGGCGGCGACCTGACGCAGCCGGGCGCGCCGGATGCGCTGGTGCAGACGGCCATCGACGCCTGGGGCAAGCTCGACATCATCGTCAACAACGCCGGCTACACGATCGACGCGCCCATCCACAAGATGAGCGACGAGGCGTTCCAGCGGATGCTCGACATCCACACGATCGTGCCGTTCCGCGTGATCCGCGCCGCCGCGCCGCACCTGCGCGAGCCGGCCAAGCAGGAGCGCGAGGACGGCCGCGAGGTCTTCCGCAAGATCGTCAACGTCTCGTCGATCTCCGGCACGATGGGCAACGCCGGCCAGGCCAACTACTCGGCCGGCAAGAACGGGGTCGTCGGCCTCACCAAGACGCTGGCCAAGGAGTGGGGCCAGTTCAAGATCAACGTCAACGCCGTCGCCTTCGGCTGGATCGAGACGCGCCTGACCGCGTCCAAGGTCGAGGACAACACGATGGAGATCGGTGGCGAGAAGGTCCAGCTCGGCATCCCCGACCAGATGCGCGGCATGGCCTCGATGCTGATCCCCCTCGGCCGTACCGGCACGCCCGAGGAGGCCGCCGGCGGCGTGTTCTTCCTCTGCTCACCGTGGTCGAACTTCGTCCACGGGCAGGTGCTCAACGTCACCGGCGGGCAGTTCACGGGAATGATGTCGTGACTTCGGGCGTCTTGTCATCTACCGTCTGCGTCGTGCTCCGAGTACGCGCCGCCACCGCCGTGTAGCCGCCCTACGGGCGTCGGTGGTGGCCTGACGTGTCCTCTCCGCCGACTCAGGAGCACCCGTTGACCGCTTTCGCCCTTCCCGATACCGCCGCCCGCCTGCGCGGCGTCCGCAGCTCGCCGGTCCGTGAGATCCTCGCGCTGACCGAGCGGCCCGGCGTGATCTCGTTCGCGGGCGGCCTCCCGGCGCCGGAGCTGTTCGACGCCGTCGGCCTGCGCGCCGCCTACGCCGCCGCGCTCGACGACGCCGGCCGCACGCTGCAGTACTCGACGACCGAGGGCAACCCGGACCTGCGCGCCGCGATCGCCGCCCGGCTCACCGCGCGCGGGCTGGCCACCGGCGCGGACGAGATCCTCGTCACCAGCGGGTCCCAGCAGGCGCTCACGCTGGCCGCCACCGTGCTGCTCGAGCCCGGCGACGTCGTGCTCGCCGAGGAGCCGTCGTACCTCGCGGCGCTGCAGGCGTTCGCGCTCGCCGGCGCGGTCGTCGTGCCGGTCGCGTGCGACGACGAGGGCCTGGACCCGGACGCGGTCGCCGCCGCCGCGGCGGAGCACCGGCCGCGGCTGCTCTACACGATCCCGACGTTCCAGAACCCGACCGGCCGCAGCCTCGGGACCGAGCGGCGGCGGGCGCTGGCCGCGGTGGCCGAGCGGCACGGCTTCTGGCTGATCGAGGACGACCCGTACGGCGAGTTGCGCTATCGCGGCGAGCCGCTGCCGAGCCTGGCGACGATGCCAGGCGCCGAGGACCGCACGCTCGCGCTCTCGACGCTGTCGAAGGTCGCCGCCCCCGGCCTGCGGATCGGCTGGGTGCGCACGCCGCCCGCCCTGCGCGCCTCGCTGGTCGTGGCCAAGCAGGCGGCCGACCTGCACTCGTCGACGATCGACCAGGCGGCGGCCGCGCACTGGCTCTCCGCCGTCGACCTCGACGCGCACGTCGCGGGCCTGCGGGCGGCCTACGGCGAGCGCCGCGACGCGCTGCTCGACGGCCTCGCCGCCGCGCTCCCGCCGGGCTCGACCCACAACCGCCCGGACGGCGGCATGTTCGTGTGGGCGCGGCTGCCCGACGGCTGGGACGCCGAGGCGCTGCTGCGGCGCGCGCTCGAGCGGGCGGTCGCGTTCGTCCCGGGCTACCCGTTCTTCGCCGGCGAGCCGGACCGCGCGACGCTGCGCCTCTCCTTCACGACGCACGCACCGTCGGAGATCGCCGAGGGCCTGGCGCGACTGCGGGCGTCCTGGCACTAGGCTGGCGGCCATGAAGGTCGTCAAGCCAGCAGGCGAGGACCGCGCCACGGCACGTGGCGTCGTCGGCGGCGCTGAGATCTCGCAGGCGACCACCGGGGCCACGAACATCTATATGGGCGTCTTCCGCGTGCCGGCGGGCGCCCAGTCGCGGCCCCACTACCACGAGTCCTGCGAGAGCGCCGTCTACATGCTGTCCGGACGCCTCGAGGTCAAGTGGGGTGACCAGCTCGAGCAGACGGTCACGATCGGGCCGGGGGACATGGTCTACGTCCCTCCGCGCGAGACCCACCTCCTCACGAACCTCTCCGACGCCGAGGCGGCGGAGTACGTGGTCGCACGGGACTCGCCGACCGAGGACTCGGTCGAGGTCCCATGGGCCGGCTGATAGCGCGCTTAGGGGTCTGACCCTCTCGCTGGGGTCAGACCCCTGTGTGGCTGGGGCCCGGCACCGTCAACTGCGGCTGGGTAGGGAGGCCGAGGGGTGGGCCGCGGCGGTGTGGTCCTTGGCGAGTTGACCGCCGTATGGGAGGTCAACTCGCCAGACGGTCGGCGGACGAGCGGCAACGCGACACTTCGCCGCCTCCCCACCCAGCCGGGTTGACGTTCGCCGGGGCGCGACCGCGCGGGGCTTGACAAACACGTGTTGTGAGTGAATACTCACTTCCGATGCGAAGTGATCACTCACAAGCTCGAAAGGAAGCACTGATGCGCCGCCCCGGCTGGACCTTCGCGATCGTCTCGGTCGCGCTCTTCATGGTCGTGCTCGACAACCTCGTCGTGACGACCGCACTGCCGTCCATCCGCGCCGACCTGGGCGCGACGATCCAGTCGCTGGAGTGGACGGTCAACGCGTACACGCTCTCCTACGCCGTCCTGCTGCTCACCGGCGCCGCACTCGGCGACCGCTTCGGGCGCCGGCGGATGTTCGTCATCGGCCTCGCGATGTTCACCGTGGCTTCAGCGGCCGCCGCGCTGGCGCCGACCACCGCGGCGCTGATCGCCGCCCGCGCCATCCAGGGCGTCGGCGCCGCGATCGTGACGCCGCTCACCCTGACGCTCCTCGCCGACGTGTTCCCGGCCGACAAGCGCGGCCTGGCGATCGGCGCGTGGTCGGGCGTCTCCGGGCTCGGCATCGCGCTCGGCCCGCTGGTCGGCGGCGCCGTGGTCGACGGCATCTCGTGGCACTGGATCTTCTGGATCAACGTCCCGATCGGGCTCGCGCTGCTCCCGCTCGCGGCCCGCCGGCTCGCCGAGAGCCACGGCCCCTCGCGGTCGCTCGATCTGCCCGGCCTCGGCCTGGCCAGCGCCGGCCTGCTCGGCATCGTCTACGGCATCGTCCGCGGCGCCGAGCTGGGCTGGACGAGCACGACCGTGCTCGGCTCGCTGATCGCCGGTGCCGTGCTCGTGGCCGCGTTCCTGGCCTGGGAGGCGCGGGCGCCGCAGCCGATGCTGCCGCTGCGCTTCTTCCGCTCGCGCGGCTTCGCCGCGGTCAACGGCGTCTCGCTGGCGATGTACTTCGGCGTCTTCGGCTCGATCTTCCTGCTGGCCCAGTTCTTCCAGGTCACGCAGGGCTACTCGCCGCTCGAGGCCGGGCTGCGGACGCTGCCGTGGACGATCATGCCGATGTTCATCGCGCCGATCGCCGGCCTGCTGTCGGACAAGATCGGGTCGCGGCCGCTGATGGCGACCGGCCTGACACTGCAGGCGGGCGCGATCGCGTGGTTGGCCTCGGTCTCGACGCCGACCGTCCCGTACTCGGAGCTGGTGATCCCGTTCGTCATGGCCGGCACCGGCATGGCGCTGGTGTTCGCCCCGGCCGCCAACGCCGTCCTGAGCTCGGTCCGCCCCGAGGAGGCCGGCCAGGCGTCGGGCGCCACCAACGCGATCCGCGAGCTGGGCGGCGTGCTCGGCGTCGCGGTCCTGGCCACGGTGTTCGCGCACAACGGCTCGTATGCGTCGCCGGCCGCGTACACCGACGGCATGACGAGCGCGATCTGGGTCGGCGCGGCCGTCCTGCTGGCCGGCGCGCTCGCGGCGCTGCTGGTGCCCGGCCGCCGTGCGCAGCGCGCCGCCGCGATGCCCCTAGCGCAGGTCGAAGCGGCAGCCTGAGTAGTAGGCGCCGGCGGGAGAGGCGAGGAACGCGGCGAGCTCCGCCACCTCTCCCGCCGCCGTCGCCGCGCCCGGGTGGATCGCCACCGGCCGGATGCCCAGCCGCGCCCACTCGATCGAGAGCGTCCGCGCGAGGTTCTCGAGCCCGGCGCGCGCCGCCTCGGCATGCGCGTCGCCCGGCGGCGGGGCGAGCAGCAGCAGGAGCATCGGCCGTGTCGCGCGCGGCTGGATCGCCGCCCACGCCCCGTCGAGCGCCGCGCGCACGGCGTCCACGCCGGCGGCGGTCGCGAACGCGGCGGCGCCGTCCCACACGAGCACGTCGGGCTCGTCCTGATCGCCGACGCGCGCCCCGAGCGCGGCGGCGCGGGCGGCGACCGCCGCGCCCAGGGGACCGGCGCCCGCGACGAGCACGCGGACGCCGTCCAGCACGCCCGGCCGTAGGACCTCCGTCACGCCCGGCGCAGCTCGCGCCGCTCGTGCACGACGCCGCGCCGCCCGAGCGAGTCAAGGTGCGCGTAGAGCTTGCGGACCTCGGCGAAGATCGCGTTCGCGACCTCCTGCTGCTGCTCGCGCGTCGGGTCCGCCACCTGCTCCCAGCGGATCGGGTCGCCGTACAGCACCGTCACCTTGGGGAACCGCAACCGCTTCCAGTTGCGCACGCGCGAGGAGCCGTGGATCGCGATCGGCACGATCGTCGCGCCCGACTGCAGCGCCAGGCGCCCGATCCCCGGCCGCACGGTCTCGGACAGCTTGCCGGTGCGCGAGCGCCCGCCCTCGCTGTACATCGCGATGCAGCCGCCGCGCGCGAGGATCGTGTTGGCGGTGATGAATGCCTCCTCGTCGGCGAAGCCGCGCCGCACCGGGAACACCCCGCCGGGCGAGTAGATCCACTCCATCGGCGGCTTGAACAGCTGCGACTTGGCCATGAAGCAGACCTTGCGCCGGATCGCCATGCCGAGGAAGAAGTGGTCCATAAACGAGAAGTGGTTCGGCGCGAGGATCACCGGGCCGCGCTGCGGCACCTTCTCGGGATCGATCCCGCGCGTGCGGAAGACCACCCAGCCCCACAGCGACGTGGCGATCCGGACGGCCTCGTAGATCCAGTTCGGCTCGGTCGTGCGCGAGCGCTCGTGGAACTTCGCGAAATGCTCGGCCGGGCGCGGGTCCTTGTAGACCTGCTCCTTGATCTGGGAGAGCTTCTCCTCCGTCATGCGTGCCTCATTCTGCCCTCACGTGGCAGCATCGTGACATGAGCAAAACGACGAGCAGGTTGCTGGACGCTGTGCCGCTGCGGATCACGGGCGTCGACGTCCGCGGTCCGAGCGCCCGCGCGCCCCTCGCCGTGGGCGCGCTCGCGCTCGGGGCGGGCGCGATCGGCGCGCTGGCGATCGGGCGGCTGTCGATCGGCCGCGCGAAGATCGGCAAGCTGGAGATCGACGAGCTCGAGGTCAAGCGCCTGCGGGTGCAGGACCTCGAGGTCGTCAGCGAGCGGCGGTCAGCCCAGCCGTAGCCAGCGGCCGACCGACGGCACGCCGGCGCTGTCGATCGCGAAGACCAAGTACCAGCCGGGCGGCGCCAGGTTGGCGTTGCCCGGCAATGTGAGCTCGACGCGCTTCGCCGCGGTCGCCGTGAACGGCAGGTCGAGGCTCGACCATGGGCGGGACGCTATCGCCGCAGCTATTGTCACGCGCACCAACCGTCGGAAGGAGCGTTGTGGCCGGGATCGAGGCCCACATCACGGGCACCGTCTGGAAGATCGAGGTGGGGGTCGGGGACACCGTCGAGGAGGGCGACACCGTCGTGATCCTCGAGTCGATGAAGATGGAGATGCCGGTCGAGGCCGAGGACGAGGGAACCGTGAAGGAGATCCTCGTCCAGGAGGGCCAGTCGGTCTCCGAAGGCGACACCCTCGTCGTAGTGGAGTAGGGACGATCGACCTCGCCGGCGGCAAGCTGCGTCTGGACCACCCGGCGGATCACGTCGCGCGGCTGACGATCGACAACCCCGGCAAGCGCAACGCGCTCGACCACGAGATCCTCGACGCGTTCGCGGCGACGCTGCCCGACCTCGACGCACGTTGCCTGCTCGTCACGGCGACCGGGCCGGCGTTCTCGGCCGGCTACGACATCGGCAACCTGCCGCGCGACGAGTTCGCCGACCGCGCGGAGGCGCTGGTCGCGCACCCGTTCCACCAGGCGATCGAGGCGCTCGACGCGTTCCCGTTCCCGTCGGTCGCCGCGCTCAACGGCCACGCGATCGGCGGCGGCCTCGAGCTGGCGCTGTCGTGCGACCTGCGGATCGCCTCGGAGGAGGCGAAGATGGCGATGCCGCCCGCGCGCCTGGGCCTCGTCTACAGCCACACCGGGCTGCGCAAGTTCGTCAACGCGATCGGCGCGCCGCGCACGCGCGAGCTATTCTTCACCGCCCGCAACGTGGACGCCCGTACCGCGCTCCAGTGGGGGCTGGTCAACGAGATCGCGGCCCCCGACGAGGTCGAGGCCCGCGGCGTCGCCTACGCGGCCCGGATCGCGGCGCACGCCCCGCTGTCGCAGCGGGGCAACAAGCGCGCGCTGCGCGAGCTGCTCGCTGCCGAGGGCGCGCTCGACCCGGCCGTCGAGCAGGAGCTGGTCGAGCTGCGCGAGGCGTGCTTCGCCAGCGAGGACTTCTTCGAAGGGGTACGCGCGTTCGCCGAGAAGCGCGCGCCGCAGTGGCGGGGCCGCTGAGACCGGACATCCGTCCAGGCTCCCTCAAAACATCAGCAGATCGTTCGATGAAAGGGTTTGCCGCACAAGGCAAACCCGTCGCGAGGCGGGGACGCAAAGCCAGAGGTCTCGCGTGACGAGATGGCTCGGTCGCCGGCTACCCAACCCCAGGCAAGGGAGCCAACACCGATGTCACGTCTGCAGGCCCTCGCGGCCCAACCCCGTCTCGCGCTCGGCGCGCTGCTGACGCTGCTGCTCGCGGCGGCCGCCGTCGTGGGCTCGGGCGCCGACTTCACCGCGACGTCCGCCAACCCCGCGAACACGTTCTCGTCCGGCACGCTCACGATCGGGAACTCGAAGGCGGGCACCGCCGTCCTGAGCGCGACCAACATGCGCCCCGGCGACCCGGCGACGACCGGTGACGTCGACATCGAGAACACCGGCTCGCTGAGCGGCGCGTTCACGCTGTCGCACGGCACGATCGGCGACTCCGACGCCACCAACCCGCTGTCGGCCAAGCTCGACCTCGTGGTCAAGGACTGCGGGAGCTTCTCTGGCTCGACCGCGCCGCCCTGCGGCGACGGCGACGACGTCACGATCTACTCCGGCACGCTCGCCGCCATGGGCCAGGACCTCGGCCTCGGGAACTACGCGGCCGCCGCCAAGCACCGCTACCGCTTCTCGGTGCAGCTCAACGGCTCGGCCGGCAACCAGTACCAGGGCGACAGCTCGACGGTCCAGTTCGACTTCAACGCCGGTTAGCCGGCGCGAAGAGGCCAAGGACGGCCGACCGCCATGACAGGCAGATGGAGGGCACGGGTTCGCCGCGCCGGGCGCATCGCGTCCGGCGCGGCGATCGCCTTTGCGGCGGTGGTCGCGCTCAATCTCACGGCCACTGCGGCCGATCTCAAGCTTGGGGGCAACTTCGTCTCGTCCGCCGCCACCTTCAACGCGACCATGGCTCAGAGCGCCGGCAACATCACCATCACCCTCGGAACCCAGACCGTCCTGGACTTCTGATGCGCACGCTCGCCACGGTGATCATGACGCTCGTGGTGGCGCTCGCCGCCATCGGCCTCGCCGTGGCCGCGCCCGGCCGCGGGGACGACGCGGCGCGCGCGTCGCTGCAGTCCGCCTCGGGCGCGGTCAGCATCAGCAACTCGCGCGCGGGGTCGGCGGTGTTCAGCGCCGGGCAGATGCGGCCGGGCGAGGGCGTCAGCGGCACGGTGTCGATCGGCAACAGTGGCGACGTGGCCGGGCAGTTCACGGTCGGCGCCCTCGGCGTGCAGGACGTGCCCGGGCCCAACCTCGGCAGGCTGTCCGCGCGCGTCGAGCTCGTGCTGTTCGACGTGACCGACGTGCAGCACCCGAAGACCGTCTTCGCCGGCCATCCCGCCGACTTCGCCTCGGTGAGCGTCGGCAAGCTGGCGGCCGGCGAGCGGCGCAACTTCCTGTTCGCGGCGACGCTGCCGAACGGCGGTGTGGCCGACAACCTCTACCAGGGCTCGTCGCTCAGCCTCGGCTTCCAGTGGCGCGCGACCGCGGTCGCCGCCGCGACGCCGACGCCCGCGCCGACGAAGCCGAAGGTGACGCCGACCGCGACACCCACGCCGACGCCCACACCGACGCCGACGCCGGCCGCGCCCGTCGTCCAGTCGCTCGGGCTCCCGCCCGCGACCCGCTGCGTCAGCCGCGGCAGGCTCAAGCTCAAGCTCAAGGCGCCCCGACCGCTCAAGATCGTCAGAGCGACCGTCGCGGTCAACGGCAAGGTCAAGGTGCGCGTCAAGGGCGCCAAGGCGCGCAAGCCGATCAAGCTGCGCAAGCTGCGCAAGATCAGCACGATTAAGGTCACCATCCGCGCGTCGAACCGCAAGACGTACACGGTCACCCGCAAGTACGCCGCCTGCCGCAAGCGCTGAGCCGTCCGGGGCGCGCCGTACCGTTCGCGAAACGGCTCGGCTTACCCCCGAAGGAGCGCGGATGCTGGATCTCGACGACCGCCTGGACGAGCTCAAGCAGCTCGGCCGCTACCGCCGCACCCGCATGGTGAGCGGCCCACAGGGTCCGCGGGTGGTGCTCGACGGGCGGCCGGTGCTGGTGCTGTGCTCGGGCAACAGCCTCGGGCTGGCGGATCACCCGCGCGTGCGCGAGGCCGCCGCGGACGCCGCGATGCGCTGGGGCGTGGGCGCCGGCGCGGCGCGGATGGCGTCGGGCACGATGACCCTGCACCGCCGGCTCGAGGAGCGGCTCGCGCGCTTCACGCGCTGCGACGCGGCGGTCCTGTTCGGCTCGGGGTCGCTGGCCAACCTCGGCGTGATCCCGGCGCTGGCGCGCAAGGGCGAGGTCGTCTTCCACGACGAGCTCGCGCATCCCTCGATAGCCGACGGCTGCCGGCTCGCCGGCGCCGACGCGTTCGCCTACCGGCACTGCGATCCCGAGCACCTCGCCTGGGGCCTCCAGCAGGCCGACGGGCGCGGCGCGCTGATCGCCACCGACGGCGTGTTCGGGCTCGACGGCGACGTCGCGCCGCTCGCGGAGATCGTCGCGCTCGCCCACCGGCACGACGTGCGCGTGCTGGTCGACGAGGCGCTGGCCGTCGGCGCGATCGGCCCGGGCGGCCGCGGCGCGGTCGCCGAGGCCGGGCTCACCGACGAGATCGACGTCGTGACCGGCTCGCTCGGCAAGGCGCTCGGCTCCTACGGCGGCTTCGCGTGCTGCGACCACCTGACCGCGCGCTTCCTCGTCAACTCGGCGCGCACGCTGCTGCACTCGACGGCGCCGCCCCCGGTCGCTGTCGCCGCCGCGATGGCCGCGCTCGGGCTTCTCGAGGAGCAGCCGCGCCGGGTCGAGAAGCTGCTCGACAACGCCGAGACGCTGCGCGACGAGCTCGCCCGCGAGGGCTTCGAGGTCGCCGGCGCGAGCACGCACATCGTCCCGCTGCTGGTCGGCGACGCCGAGCCCGCCACGCGGATCGTCGAGCACGCGCTCGAGCAGGGCGTGTTCTGCGAGTCCGTCCGTCCGGCCGGCGCGCCCGACGGCGCCGCGCGTCTGCGCCTGGCGGTGATGGCCTCGCACAGCCGGGCCGAGCTGCGCGGCGCCGCGCGCGTGCTCGCCCGCGCCGCCCTGCGCGCCGGCGTCCGCCCGGGGGCCTCCGGACCGGTGGCGCTCGCGCAGTTCGACGAACTGCAGCGCGCCGCCTGACGCGACATGGCGAACGTCATCTGGTCGATCGGCGTGTCGCTGGACGGCTACATCGCCGACGCCGCCGGCGACTTCGACTGGGCGGCCCCGGACCCGGAGCTGCACCGCTTCCACAACGAGCAGACGCTCGAGCTCGGCGCACATCTCATCGGCCGCCGGCTCTACGAGACGATGCTGCCGTGGGAAACGATGGACCCGTCCACCGGCGACGTCATCGGTGAGTTCGCTCGCATCTGGCAGGCGCTGCCGAAGATCGTGTTCTCGACCACGATGTCGGAAGTGGAGGGCAACGCGCGGCTGGCGACGGGCAGCATCGAGGAGGAGCTCGCGCGGCTCGGCGACGCGGAGGTGGCGGTCGGCGGCGCAGGGCTGGCCGCCGAGCTCACCCGGCGGGGCCTGATCGACGAGTACCGCCTGTTCGTCAACCCGGTCGTGGTCGGCGGCGGCACGCCGTTCTTCCCGGCGCTCGACCACCGGATCGGGCTGGAGCTGCTGGAGGCGCGGACGTTCGGCTCGCAGGTGGTGTACCTGCGCTACCAGCGCGAGGCCGCCCGCTGACGCGGGCGGCCTCGGTGGTCGCGGTCGGCTAGTCCTTCAGCCGGATGCGGTCGGTCGAGCGCCAGCCGTTGCCCTTCGCGTCGTGGGCGTCGATCTGCACGCTGACCTTGCGGCCCTTCGCCGGGGCGTTGTCCAGGAGACGCAGGCCGCGGCGGTTGAGCTTGAGGTCGATGGTCTTCGACCCCTGTTTGATGTTGAACTTCTTGGCGGCGAGCGTCTTGCCGCCGCTGCGCAGGCGCACGACGCCCTTGCAGCGCTTCGTGCCGGCGCACTTGAGGTGCAGCGCAGCAACGCCGTGCGATGCCACGAGCGTCTTCGCCGGGACCTTCACGCGCAGGAAGCCGCCCAGCACGATGTTGCAGTTGCGCAGGAAGTCGCGCCGGTCGACGAACGCCAGATCGAACCCGGCGCCGCAGTCGACGAGGTCTTCGGCACGGTCACGCGAGTTGACGATGTCGTGGCCGTTGCCGCCGTTGATGCGGTCCTCGGCGTCGGTGCCGCGGATCTCGTCGTTGCCGTCCTCGCCGTTGAGCTCCGTCTCGATCAGGCCCGCGACGCCCGCGAAGCCCTTGATCTTGTCGTCGCCGCCATTGGCGTTCAGGCGCAGGAGCTCCGTCGTGCGGATGTCAACATTGAACGGCGCGGGGTTGGTGCTGACGCGGTCGAAGCTCACGCGGCCGGCCGCGCCGGGCTTGATCGTGAACTTCTCGGCGGCCGTAGCGCCGTTGACGACCGAGGTGTCGGTGCCGTCGCCGCCGTCGTTGATGTCGTCGTCGTCGCCGCCGTTCCAGACGATCGTGTCGTTGCCCGCGTCGCCGCGCGCGTCGTCGCGCGTGCCGGCCGGGTTGTCGTCCGGGACGATGTTGTCGTCGCCGTTGCCGCCCTTGAGCAGGTCCGGGCCGTCGCTGCCGTCGATGTTGTCGTTGCCGTCACCGCCGTCGACGGTGACCTTGAAGCCGAGCGCGTCGAGGCCCTGGTCGGCGGTGAACGTGTCGTCGCCGCCGTTCATGCGCAGGTCGAGCTGTTCGGACGTCCCGATGTCGAGATTGAAGAAGCCGGGGGTCGGCGTCGGCGTCGGCGCGAGACGATCGAACCGGACACGACCCGGAGTCGCCGACGGCTTGACCGCGAAGGTCTCGCCGAACGCCGCGGCGCCGTTGACCTCGATCGTGTCGACGCCCGCGTCGCCGTCGTTGATGTCGTCGTCGTCGCCGCCGTTCCAGACGAGCGTGTCGTTGCCGCCGTTGCCGTTGACGTCGTCGTTGTTGTCACCGCCGACGATCCGGTCGCTGACCTGGCTGCCGTGGATCGTGTCGGTGCCGGCCCCGCCGTTGAGCGTGACCGAGGCGAGCTTCGAGAAGTCGGTGCCGTTCACGCCGGCGAGGTCGATCGTGTTCGCGCCTGGCCCGCCGGTCACGACGATCGACGTGATATCGGCGCACAGCGCCGCGCCGGTGCCGGGATTGCCGCCGTTCACCTGGACATTGGGCGATGCACAGGTGATGGTGATCGGGTCGGCCGCGTCGCTCGTGACCGTGAGGACGCCGCCGGCGACGGTGGAGTTCACCGCCGCGCTGGCGATGCCCGGGAACGCCAGCGCGGCCACGGCCGCGGCGCCCGCCAGCACGCCCGTGCGCGCCCTCGAGGTTGTCTTGATACGTGCCACTTCCACTCCTTTGGTGCAGGGGGTATCGGAAGCAGCGACGTCTGCGCGGCCCGGTCTATTCCAAGTCGGCGTCGCAGATCACGTTGACGTAACCGGAGCGGAACGGCCGCTCCGCGCCGGTATCCGGGTCGTAGGCGTGGCGCCAGACGCAGCCCGTGTCGTTCGTGAGCAGGTGGATCGAGACCGATGTCTCGGGTGAGGTCGTGCGCACGCGGTGGATGTCGTCGCGCGGCGGGATCAGGACGTAGAAGTCGCCCGGCGCGAGCGCCCGGCTCTCGACCAGTGCGAGGCCGCTGTCGCCGTCGCGCGCATAGATGTCCTCGTCCTGCGTCCCCCGGTAGAGCCCGACGAGCCCCCACGCGAGGTGGTCGTGCACGGGCGTCTCGGCGCCCGGCGGGACGACGAGGCTGAACAGCGAGAGCGACCCGTCGGCGGCGCGGTACAGCGACCACTGGCCGATGCCGCCGCCCATGCCGCTCTCGGGCGCCGGCTCGCGATAGGCGGCCGGCAGCCAGTCCGGATCGGCGAGCAGCTCGGCGAAAGCGGGGCGGATGCGCTCGCACGCGTCGGCGGGCGAACTGGCCGCCTCGATCGCCGCCCGCACGCCGTCGATGAAGCCGCGGACGACCGCGGTGTCGAGCACGTACTCGCCGGTCATTGCCGTCAATCCTCCCAGCGCAGGCTAGACTGGTGAGACCACGCCGGGCAGTCCGCCCGGCGAAACAGTGCCCGCGTTCCGTAGTTGTTGCCTTCAGCACCTCCCGCGTTTCGCCGCACATAACCCCGGGAGGGACCAGAATGGCCACCGGAACCGTCAAGTGGTTCAGCGACGACAAGGGCTTCGGCTTCATCACGCCCGACGATCAGGGCAAGGACCTGTTCGTGCATCACAGCGCCATTGCGGGCAGCGGCTTCAAGTCGCTCGCCGAGGGCGCCAAGGTCAGCTACGACGCCGAGCAGGGCCCGAAGGGCCCGAACGCGGCGAACGTGCAGACCATCTAGGCATGGCGTCGAGCTCCAAGAAGCGCACCACCATGGCCAAGCTCAACCGCGAAGCCGCGGTTCGCCAGCGGCGCCTGGAGAAGCAGGCCAAGAAGGACGCGCGCAAGCAGGCGGCCGCTGCGCCGCCCAGCGCGCCGGGCGAGACGCCCGAGCCGCGATAGCTGGAGCTGGTGACGGCCGGCCGCCACGTGCGGCCGGCCGCCGCTAGCGACCTGCGCGCCACTCCCGCGCGAGCAGGGCGTAGACGAGCTCGCTCTGCCACTCGCCCTTGACCCACTCGTTCTCGATCAGGTGCGCCTCCCGGCGCATGCCGAGCTTCTCGAGGACGCGGGCCGAGGCGGCGTTGCGCGCCTCAAGCCTCCCGTAGACGCGGTGGAGGTCGTATGCCTCGAACGCGACGCGGAGCACGCCCGCCCCGGCCTCGGTCGCGTAGCCGCGGCCCTGATGATCCGGGTGGAAGATGAAGCCGATCTCGCCCTGGCGATCCGGCTCCACGGTCAGCGAGACGTGGCCGACGAGGAGGCCCGTGGCGAGGGCTTGGGCGGCGATCGTGACGCCCGTCTGCGGCGCGTCGCGCGCGCGGGCGATGCGCCGCTCGAGCGCCTCGCGCACCTCGGCCTCGGTACGCGGCTCCCAGTACAGCCAGCGGGTGACCTCCGGGCGCGACTCGATCGCGTGCACGGCCGCGAAGTCGCCGGGCGCCAGGTGCCGGAGCCGCAGGCGGCTCGTCTCGAGCGGGAGCGGCAGCTCGACTCCGTGAGCAGTCATCACACCCGAGTCAACCACTCCAGCGGGAACGGCGGCTGCGCGAGCGGCCGGACCGCGAGGCGCATGAGCATCAGCGGGTTGTCGTCACCCGCGATGCGGTTCACGCGCACGGTCGAGCAGCCGCCACAGCGGTGGATGAGCGCCCATTCGCCGTTCTCGCGCACGCAGACGGCGATCGGCTCCATCGTGCCGGCGCAGTCCGCGTCACGATCGCCGGGCACGTCGTCGTCGACGTGGCGGCTCCAGAGACAGCTGGGGCAGTGATTGCGATGTTTCGTGCCGGGCGCGGTCATGGACACGTCGAGCCTGCAGTTGCGGCATCGGAAGCTGTCCTGACCACGGCGCCGCGCACGGGTGCGCTGTTCGCGCGACAAGTGGGACCTCCGGGTGGTGCGTGGAAACGGAAACGTGTGTCGCGCGCGAGCCCCTGGGCTCAGGCGAGGCGCGACGTGGTGTGTTCCGTGGCGGCAGTAGTCATATACGCACCACCTCCCTCAAGGAAGGTCGGGGAAGGGTACAGGCCGATCGGCTCGCTGGCAAACTCGCCGCATGCTGCTGTGCCGCGACGGCGACGAGGTGATCGCGATCACCCAGCCCGCGCACGCGTGGGTGTCGGGCCAGCTCGCGCGCGCCTGGGGCAACGCCGCGTTCGGGGTGGTCGAGCCGTGGGAGGAGGTCTGCCTGGGCGCCGAGCAGCACGACGTCGGCATGACCGCGTGGGAGCGCGCGCCGACGCTGAACCCCGACACAGGGCTGCCGCGGTCGTTCATGGAGCTGACGATCGACGAGCACCTGGCGATGTGGTCCTCGGCGGCCGGGCTCGTCGCGCCGCAGAGCCGCTACGCGGCGCTGCTCGTGTCGCTGCACGGCACCGCGCTGTACGAGCGGCGCGATCTGTCGCGGCTCGCGCCGGCGGACGCCGAGCGAATCCGCGCGTTCCTCGCCGGGCAGAACGTGCTGCAGCACCAGCTGCGGGCGTCGCTGCACGCCGACGGCGCCCAGGTGCACCGCAACCAGCGGCTCGTGTGGACCTGGGACTCGCTGTCGCTCGGGCTGCTGCTCGGCTGGGCGCCGTACGAGATCGAGCGCGTCCCCGCGGCCGGTGGGGAGGTGACGCTGGCGCTGCGCGAGGGCACGCTCGATCCGTGGCCCTTCGGCGCGCCCGCGGTCGCGCTGCGCTGCGAGGGCCGCCGCTTCCGCGGGCCGTTCGAGGACGAGGCCGAGATGCGCGTCGCGCTCGCCGCGGCGCCGTGGGAGACGATCGAGATCGCGCTGTCAGAACGTCTGTAGCCCGATCGCGCCGAGCAGCGCCAGCGCCTCGGCGTCGGGCGACCCGGCGGGAGCGGTGTAGACGACCAGCCGCAGGTCGCTCCCGACGACGGTGAGCACGTCGCAGTCGAGCGTCAGGCGCCCGATCTCCGGGTGGTCGAACG
Organism: Solirubrobacteraceae bacterium; assembly: GCA_036520135.1. Taxonomy (GTDB): domain Bacteria; phylum Actinomycetota; class Thermoleophilia; order Solirubrobacterales; family Solirubrobacteraceae; genus DASSUW01. The sequence goes on along the minus strand of DATDKF010000102.1, from coordinate 13,898 downwards.
TCTTGCGGTCCGCCGCGCGGCGCGCGACCGGGCGCTGCTCCCACAGCTCCGCGAAGCGCGGGCTCGCCGCCGCGAGGTCGTCGATCAGCGCGCGCAGGTCGGGATCGTCGGGGTAGCGGCCGAGCGCGTCGTGCAGGTCGGCCACCACATCGGCCTCGTGCTCGGTCTCCTCCTCGGCCGTGCGGACGAGCCGCGACGTGCCGCCGGTGAAGTGGCGCCACGCGATGTTGCGCTCGCGCAGCGGCTGCCCGCCGAAGTCGCCGAGTAGCGCCGCGCCCAGCGCGTTCGCGGCGACGACGTGCCAGGCCGCGTCGAGGACGAGCACGGGCACGTCGCCGAGCCGGTCGAGCACGCGCTGCACGCCGGGCGTCAGATGGCGGCTCATGCGGCCCGTCGCGGGCGGCGCCTGGCCGGCCACGCGGTACAGGTGGTCGCGCTCGGCGTCGGTCAGCCGCAGCGCCCGCGCGAGCGGCGCGAGCACCGACGGCGACGGGTTGCTCGCCCGGCCCTGCTCGAGCCGCGCGAGGTAGTCGAGGGAGAGGCCCGCGAGCTGCGCGACCTCCTCGCGCCGCAGGCCGGGCGCGCGGCGCGTCCCGCCGGCGGGCAGCCCGGCCTCGGCGGGGCTCACGCGATCGCGCCAGGAGCGCAGGCAGGCGGCGAGGTCGTCGTGGTCCACGCCCCGATGATGGCGCACGCGCGGCGCGGGAGAGGGGTACTGCGAGTCCTAGGGAGAACCCGTCCTCTTTTGCCCGCCGCGGCCGGCGCCCACCATGGGTCCCATGACGACGACGCTGATCACCGGAGCGAACAAGGGCCTCGGCCACGAGGCGGCACGACAGCTGCTGGCCGCGGGCCACGACGTGTGGGTCGGCGCGCGCGATCCGGAGCGCGGGCGCGCCGCGGCACAGGAGCTCGGCGCGCGCTTCGTGCAGCTCGACGTGACCGACGACGCGAGCGTCGCCGCCGCGGCCGCAGAAGTGGAGGCCGCGGGCGGGCTCGACGTCCTCGTCAACAACGCCGGCATCTCGGGCGGCCGCATCCCGCCGCGCGAGGTCACGCCCGACGACATGCGTCGCGTCATGGAGACCAACGTCGTCGGGATCGTGCGCGTGACGCAGGCGTTCGTCCCGCTGCTCGAGCGCTCCGCCAACCCGGTGATCGTCAACGTATCGAGTGGCATGGGCTCGCTCGCGGTCACCACCGACCCGGAACGGCTGGAGTCGACGATCGTCGGCCTCGCCTACCCGACCTCGAAGTCGGCGGTGAACATGCTGACGACGCAGTACGCGAAGGCCTTGCCAGGGATGCGCGTCAACGCCGTCGACCCCGGCTACACGGGCACCGACTTCAACGAGCACCGGGGCACGCAGACCGTGCAGGAGGGCGTCGAGGCGATCGTCGCGATGGCGCAGATCGGCGCCGACGGACCCTCCGGCACGTTCGTCGGCCGGCACGGCACGGTGCCGTGGTGATGCTCAGTCCGCGAGCTGCTTGGCGAGCCGCTGCATCGCCTTCTCGTTGCCGCGCGTGAGCATGCCGTGCAGCACGGGCGCCAGCGCGCGGTCGGCCAGCGGCGCCTGGTCCAGCGCCCACGTGAACCGGATGTGCGTCCCGCCGTCCGGGAGGTCGCTGAGCTCGTAGGTGCCGTGCGCGACGCGCTTGCCCTTGGCGCCGACGTTGCGCTCGCGGATCATGTGGCCGGGTTCGACCTCCACGACCTCGATCTCGGCTTCGTCGGTGAGGGCGCCGAGCTTTGTCTTGACATGCGCCTTGGAGCCGACGCCGGACGGCGGCCCCGAGTAGCGCCAGTCGACCAGCATGTGGTCGGTGAACGGCTCGTGGTTGGTCATGACGTCGAGGAACGCGTAGACGGACTCGCGGGGCTGGGGGACGTCGATGGATGCGGTGACGGGCTTCATCATGATGTACCACATGGTACACTTTTCCCGTGGCCCGGGGAAGTGACGCGCGCAGGAAGCTGCTCGACGCCGCGATCGAGCACATCGCGGCGAACGGGATCTCCGACCTGAGCCTGCGTGAGCTGGCGGCGGCGATCGGCACGAGCCACCGCATGCTCATCCACCACTTCGGGTCCAAGGAGCGGCTGTGGGTGGAGGTGATCCGGGCAGTCGAGGACCGCCAGCGGGAGGTGCTGGCGGAGATCGTGCCCGACCCCGCGCAGCCGCCCGCGGACGCGCTCCGCGCCTGGTGGCGACACATCTCCGACCCTGCGCTGTGGCCGAACGAGCGGCTGTTCTTCGAGGTCTACGGGCAGGCGCTGCAGGGCCGCCCCGGCACCACCGGGCTGCTCGACGGCATCGTCGACGACTGGCTGGGGCCGGGGATCGAGTACGGCCTCGCGCGCGGGCTGTCCCCCGAGCAGGCGCGTGCGAACGCCCGCGTCGGCGTGGCGGTCACGCGCGGACTCCTGCTCGACTTGCTCGCCACCGGCGACCGCGCCGCGGTCGACGCGGCGATGGACGCCTACATCGAGCACTTCCTCACGTAGCGGCAGGCGACGACGCTCGGCAGCTCGACCGGCCGACCCGCAGGAACCGTCCAGCTCAGCGCCGCGACCATCGCCGCGACGAAGATCGTCGCCCGCCGCATCATCCGTACCAGGGGTCCGCCTACCGCGGTCGCCTGCCCGGCGCTCCGAGTGGCGTAACGGGCGGCGTGCCCCTGGGCGGGGTTGGCTGTTCGCCGGCGCCGTCAGCCGAGCATGCGGAGCGAGTCGTCCCACAGCCGCTCGGCGTTGCGCGGGTCGAGAGCGTAGGGGGCGACGCCCGCGGCGGCGTAGCCCTCGCGCCGCTCGATCACCTCGGCCTCGTGGCAGTCCTCGTAGTAGCGGCCGCCGACGCCCTCGAGCTCGGGAGCGACCGCCAGCAGGACCGACGTCGCGGCGCCCTGCTCGGTGGTCTTGATCGGCAGGCGGCGGGAGGCGCGGGCCTTCTGCATGTAGTCCGGCTCGAGGTGGCGCTGCAGGTTGGTGGCGATGCCGCCCGGCATCAGCGCGTTGGCGGTGATCCCGTCGCCGGCCCAGCGCTCGGTCGCGCCGACCGCGAACAGCACGTTGGCGGTCTTGGACTGGCCGTAGGCGAGCCACGGCTCGTACTCGCGGAACGCGAAGTGGATGTCGTCCCAGACGATCGGCGAGCGCAGGTGCGCGGCCGAGCTGACCGAGACGATCCGCGCGTCGCCGGCGGCGGCGAGCGCGTCGTGCAGGCCGAGCGCGAGCGCGAAGTGCCCGAGGTGGTTGGTCGCGAACTGGAGCTCCCAGCCCTGGGGCGTAAGCCGGCGCTCCTGGATCGCCATCACGCCGGCGTTGTTGATCAGCACGTCCAGCGGCCCTTCCCAGGCGGCGGCGAACGCCCGCACCGACGCCTGGTCGGCCAGGTCGAGCCGCGCGACGCGGACGTCGCCGCCGATGTCGGCCGCCGTGCGGTCGCCGGCCGCGGTGTCGCGGACCGCGAGCGTGACCTCGGCGCCCGCGCCGGCCAGCGCCCGCGCGGTCTCGACGCCGATGCCCGACGCCCCGCCGGTGACGATCGTGCGCTTGCCGGTGAGGTCGATGCCGGCGACGACGTCGGCGGCGGTGGTCTCGAAGCCGTAGGTGGTGGTGGTCATCCGTATGCCCTCGCGTCGAATTCGGAGGTATCCTCCGTTTCGATGCAAGGTAGCACATCCGGAGGCTCCCTCCGCTTGCGAGCGGATGCACAGCGCAATCGCGACAAGCTGCTGGCGGCGGCGACGGCCGCGTTCGCCGAGACCGGCACCGACGCGTCGCTGGAGGCGATCGCCAAGCGCGCGGGCGTCGGCATCGGCACGCTCTACCGCCACTTCCCCACGCGCGAGGCGTTGGTCGAGGCGGCGTACCGCAACGAGGTCGAGCGGCTGACCGGGTCGGCGCCCGAGCTCTTGGCCGAGCACCCGCCGGACGTCGCGCTCGCCGAGTGGATGGACCGCTTCGTCGCCTACGCCGCGGCCAAGCGCGGCATGCGCAGCGCGCTGCAGGCGGTCGCCGCGAAGTCGGACCTGTTCCCCGAGGCGCGGCGGCGCCAGCTCGAGGCGATCGCCCTGCTGCTGACGGCGGGCGTCGACGCCGGAACGCTGCGCTCCGACGTCGACGCCGAGGACGTGCTGCGGGCGATGGGCGCCGTCTGGCTGGTGGACGACGCCGAGCAGGCGCGCAAGCTCCTGCGCCTGCTCATGGACGGCCTTCGCCACGGTTCCGGGACCTGAACAGCAGCGCGGCGGCGACACCGCCGACGGCGATCCCGCCCGCGCACCACGCCAGCGCGACGACCGCGTCGCCGCCCGCCGAGCCGCCCATCAGCAGCGCCCGCACGGTCTCGGTGATCGGCGTGATCGGCTGGTGGCGGGCGATCGCCTCGAGCGCGCCCGGCATCGTCGCGGGCGGGACGAACGCGCTGCTCACGTAGGGCAGGAACATCACAATGAACGCGAAGCCGCCCGCCGCCTCGGGGTTGCTCGCGAGCAGCCCGAACGCCGCGGCGAGCCAGGAGATCGCGAACATGAACGCCAGCAGGACGCCGATCGCGCCGAGCCAGCCCAGCAGCCCGGCGTCGGGGCTGAAGCCGACGGCAAGCGCGACGCCCACCACGATCGCCGTCGAGGCGACGTTGCGCAGCACGCTCGCCACGACGTGCCCGGTGAGCACCGACGCGCCGGCGATCGGGAGGGACCGGAAGCGGTCGATCACGCCGTTGGTCATGTCCTGGCACACCGCGACCGCGGTGGTGGCCGACCCGAAGCCGGCGCACAGCAGGATGATGCCCGGCACGACGTAGTCGACGTAGTCGCCGCCGGTCTGGATCGCGCCGCCGAACACGTAGACGAACAGCAGCAGGATCAGCACCGGGAGCATGACGGCCGTCAGCAGCGCGTCGACGCTGCGGACGCTGTGCCGGACGTTGCGCCCGATCAGGGTGAACGCGTCGTTCATAGCCCAGTACATCTCAGCTCCTCTCGGTCAGGATCAGGAACACGTCGTCGAGCGTCTCGCCGCCCACGTGCGCCTTGAGCTCGTCGGCGCTGCCCTCGGCGACGATCCGGCCGCCGTCCATCACGGCGACGCGATCGGCGAGCCGGTCCGCCTCCTCGAGGTACTGCGTCGTGAGCAGCACGGTGGTGCCGGCATCGGTGAGCTCGCCTACGGCGCCCCAGACGTCACGGCGGCTGCGGGGATCGAGCCCCGTAGTCGGCTCGTCGAGGAACACGACCGGCGGCATCGTGATCTGGCTCATCGCCAGGTCGAGCCGACGGCGCATTCCGCCCGAGTAGGTCGCCACGCGGCGGCGCGCGGCGTCGCCGAGATCGAGCCGCTCGAGCAGCTCGGCGACGCGCCGGCGGGCGGCAGCGCGGCGCAGGTGCCGCAGCCGAGCCATCATCAGCAGGTTCTCCTCGCCGGTGAGCATCTCGTCGACGGCCGCGTTCTGGCCGGTCAGGCCGATCGCGCCGCGCACGCGCCTCGGCTCGGCGCCGACGTCGTGGCCGGCGACGCGCGCGGTGCCGGCGTCGGCCGGCAGCAGCGTCGAGAGGATGCGGACCGTCGTGGTCTTGCCGGCCCCGTTCGGGCCCAGGAGCGCGAGCACCGTGCCCGCCTCGACCCGCAGGTCGAGCCCGGTGAGGACGGGGCGCCCGCGGAAGGACTTCGTCAGTCGTTCGGCTTCGATTGTGTATGACATACACAATGTGTATCACGTATACTTCATAGGATCAAGCCCTCGATGGACGACCACATGGCGGCCGGACTGGACCTCCTGCGCGACGCACCGGCGAGCGTGCGCCGCAAGCGCGGGCTCACGCGCGAGCGGATCGTGCGCGCGGCCGTCGAGCTCGCCGACGCCGACGGGGTCGAGGCCGTGTCGATGGCGCGCGTCGCCGAGCGCGTCGGGTTCACCACGATGTCGCTGTACCGCCACGTGCGCGGCAAGGACGAGCTCGTGCTGCTGATGACCAACGACGCGATCGGCGAGCCGCCGGCGCATCCCGAGGGCGGCGACTGGCGCGCGCGCCTGGAGCGCTGGAGCTGGGATCTGCTGGAGGGCATTCGCCGCCATCCGTGGCTGCTGCAGATGCCGCTCAGCCGCCCGCCGTGGACGCCGGGCCAGCTCATCTGGCTCGACCGCGCGCTCGCGGCGATGGCCGACACGGGGCTCACCGAGGCGGAGAAGGCGGCGTCGGTCCTGCTCCTCAACGGCCACGTGTTCAGCCAGGCGCGGTTCGTCGCCGACCTCGGCGAGCCCGACGCGTTCCCGGTTTACGTCGAGGGGCTCAAGCGGCTGCTCGACGCCGAGCGGTTCCCGGCGCTGCGGCGCGCGATCGACGCCGGCATCTTCGACCCGGAGGGCGAGGAACCCGACGACGACTTCCGCTTCGGCCTCGAGCGTGTACTGGACGGGATCGAGCGCCTGATTGATCAGAACTAGCCGAATGGCCCTTACAGGTGCATTGGGCGGCGGGGTACGGATTGGCGACCCCCCCGTCCCCCTAGGAGGCAGCCATGGAGGCGACCGTCGCACAGGCGGCTCCGATCACACCCGCGGCCGAGAACGGCTACGCGGAAGCACCCCCGGTACGCGATCCGGCCGTACCGTTCTCGATGGGCTGGATGCGCGACCTGCCGGACTGTCGCGATTACACCGTCGACAACGAGGAGGTCTCGAGCGTCCTCAGCTCGGTCAAGGCGGGTGCGACCCTCGGGGACGCCCCGCCGGCCAGCGTGGACCTGCGCAAGTGGTGCTCCCCGATCGAGGACCAGCGCAACATCGGGTCCTGCACCGCCAACGCCAGCGTCGGCATCGTCGAGTACTACCAGCGACGCGCATTCAACAAGTACATCGACGGCTCGCGGCTGTTCGTGTACAAGGCGACGCGCAACCTGCTGGGCCTGACCGGCGACACCGGAGCGTGGCTGCGGAGCGCGATGGGCGCGCTGACCACGTTCGGCGTCGCGCCCGAGAAGTACTGGCCGTATGACACGACGAAGTTCGACGTCGAGCCGCCGGCCTTCGTGTACGCGCTCGGGCAGGCCTACCAGGCCGAGACGTTCTACCGGCTCGACCCGGCGGGCACGGCCCCGGCGGACATCCTGGCCGCGATCAAGAGCCACCTGCAGGCGGGCATCCCGCCGATGTTCGGCTTCACCGTCTACGACTCGATCTCGCAGGCGGGCGGCACCGGCAAGGGCCGGATCCCGTTCCCGATCTCGACCGACCGGGTGGCCGGCGGCCACGCGATCGCCGCCGTCGGCTACGACGACGCGATCGAGATCAAGCACGCGGGGTCGCCGACGCCGACCCGCGGCGCGCTGATCATCCGCAACTCGTGGGGCACCGCGTGGGGCGACCGCGGCTACGGCTACCTTCCGTACGAGTACGTCCTGCGGCGCCTGGCGGTCGACTGGTGGGTGCTGATCAAGGCCGAGTGGCTCGATCAGGACCCGTTCAAGCAGTAGCGCACCAGCTCGACGTTGCCGCTCGCGGGCGCGCCGTCCGACAGCTCGAGGGTGTCCTCGAGCGCGATCCGGACGTCGCGCCCGCGGGCCGTCGTCGCCATATCGGCCCGCGATAGGCACGCGCGATCGACGGCTCGCCCGGCCCACCGTCAGGCGACTGAGATCGCTTCGCGTCCCCGATCCCGGCGAGTAGCGTCTATCTCGGTACTCCCACGCTACTTCTTTCCAGCGGCCTCGTGCACGATCGAGGCGTCGACGAGCCACTCCACCGGAGCGTGATCGTCGGTGTAGACCTCGCCGCCCCCCAGCGGGGCGGCGAGGCGCGCCGCGGCGGCGTTCGCCAGCGGCCGCAGGTCGGTCGGCAGCGCGAACTCGGCGCGCTCGAGCACGGTGCGCGACGGCTCGGTGTCAGAGGCGATGAGGATCGTGTTCGTGCGCTTCACGGGGTCGCGCGCGACGTACCGGAACACGCTGCCGAGCGTGGCGGTGAGGACCTTCTCGAGCCGGTCCGAGTCGGCGGGGTGGCCGACGTTGATCAGCACCGACCCGCCGGGTCGCAGCCGGTCGCGCGCGAGCGCGAAGAACTCCTTCGTCGTCAGGTAGAACGGGATGTAGGGCTGGCGGTAGGTGTCGAGGAAGATCGCGTCGAAGCGCTCGTCGGTGCTGCGCAGGTACGGCCGCGCGTCCTCGGTGTGCAGGCGCAGTTGCGGGCGCGGCTCGAGGTCGAAGTAGCGGCGCCCGATGTCGAGCAGCTCGCCGTCGATCTCCACGGCGTCGATGATCGTGTCCGGGAAGTAGTGGCCGTACGCGCGCGCGGTCGTGCCGGCCGCGGTGCCGAGCATCGCGATGTGGCCGGGCGGCTCGGGGAGGACGGTGAGCGGGTCGACGAGGAAGGCGTCCCAGTAGCCGCCGGTCAGCACGGTCCCGGGCTTGTAGAGCGAGTGGATCGCCAGGCCCTCGTTGAGCTCGAGCCGGCGCTCCCCGTCCGGGTACTCGACGACCCGCGCGTACTGGTACTCGGTGTCGGCCTCGTGCAGCACCTTGCCTTCGCTCGAGCCCTTCACGGTGCCGACCGGCACCGCGAGCAGCGCGGCGATCGCGAGCGGCACGAGCGCCCAGCGCGCCCGCAGCCCGAGCGCGGCGACCGAGGCGGTGATCAGCGCGAAGGTCAGGAACGTGCGCTGGGTCCCGACGAGCGGGATCAGCAGCAGCGAAGCGGCGAACGTGCCGAGCAGCGATCCCACCGTCGAGATCGCGTACATGCGGCCGGCCATCTCGCCCGAGTCCTCGACCGCCCGCATCTTGAGCCGGATCGCCCACGGCGACACCGAGCCGAGCATCAGCACCGGCACCGCGACGAGCACGAGCACGCCGAACAGCGAGCCGGCGAACGCGCCGATCGAGTACTCGTCGAACGCCTCCACGCTCAGCGACAAGAACGGGTGCGACACGAACGGCACCAGCGCCATCAGCACCGACGCGATCAGGACGGTCGCGCACAGCGCCGGCAGGGTCGGCCGGCGGTCGGCCATGCGGCCGCCGAACCAGTAGCCGATCGAGAGCGCCACGAGGACGATCGCGATCGTGTTGGCCCAGACGATCGTCGAAGCGCCGAAGAACGGCGCCATCAGGCGCGCGGCCGCGATCTCCGCGCCGAGCGTGGCGATGCCGACCGCAAAGACGAGCAGCTCGAGCGGCGGCCGAGCGCTACTCGTCGTAGGGCGAGAAGTCGGCCTTCCGGGCCCCGCAGACGGGGCAGAACCAATCGCTGGGGATGTCATCGAAGGCGGTGCCCGGCGGAATTCCCCCGTCCGGGTCACCTTCGGCTGGATCGTAGATGAACCCGCAGGACTCGCAGATCCACTTCTGCACGGTTGTCGTCGTCATGGGCCATGAGGGTACCCTTACTTCGTGGAGGTCGATCGTCCCGCGCCCGGCGAGGAGCTCAACCCCGGCCGGCCGACCGAGCCCCGCCCAGCCGCGACCGTGATCCTCGTGCGGGGAGGCGCCGAGCGCCTCCAAGTCCTGCTCGTACGCCGCAACCCCGCGGCCCGCTTCATGGGCGGCGCATGGGTGTTTCCGGGGGGTGCGCTCGACGGGTCCGAGGACGCGCGGGCGGCCGGTGTGCGCGAGGTCGCCGAGGAGGCTGGCGTCACGCTGCCCGACCCCGCCGCGCTCGTCGCGTTCTCGCGCTGGATCACGCCGGCCGAGGTGAAGATCCGCTTCGACACGCACTTCTTCCTCGCCGCGGCACCCGACGGTGCGCAACCGGAGCCGGACGGCGGCGAAACGGTCGGCGCGGATTGGTACGCGCCGGCGGACGCGCTCGCCGCATTCGCGGACGGCGAGCTCGACCTGGTCTTCCCGACCGTCAAGACGCTCGAGCAGCTGCGGGGGTTCGGCAGCGCCGACGAGCTGCTGGCGTGGGCCGACGGGCGCGAGGTCGTGCCGATCGAGCCGCGGGTGATCGTGGAGGGCGAGGTCGCTCGCGTCGTGCTCCCCGGGGAGCCGGGCTATCGCGACTGACGGCCTGACCGTCGCCGTCACGGGCCCGACCGGCGACATCGGCCGCGCGTTCCTGCGCGCGTGCGACCGCTCGCGCGCGATCGGCCACGTGCTCGGGATGGCGCGCCGGCCGTTCGACCCCGGCGCGCTCGGGCTGCGCAAGACCGAGTACCGGCGCGGCGACGTGCTCGACCGCGACGCCGTCGACGCGCTCGTGGCCGACGCCGACGTGGTCGTGCACCTCGCATTCATCATCATGGGCGGGCGCGAGGAGAGCCGCCGCATCAACCTCGAGGGGTCGGAGAACGTCTTCGCCGCGGCGGCGGACGCGCCGCGCGTGCAGCGCCTGGTCTACACCTCGTCGGTCGCCGCGTACGGGTTCCACGGCGACAACCCGCGGCCGCTCACCGAGGCCGTCCCGCCGCGCGGGAGCGAAGAGCACTACTACTCGGCGGAGAAGGCCGAGCTCGAGCGGACCCTGTGGACGGCGGTCGCCGGCGGCGGGCTCGACACGTACGTGTTCCGCCCGTGCATCGTCGCAGGGCCGGATGCGCTGATGCCGATCGAGGCGATCCCCGGCCTCGTGCGCCGCCTGCCGATCACGGTCCTGCCCGACACCGGGATCCCGTTCCAGCTCGTCCACCACGACGACGTCGCGAGCGCGCTCGTGGCTGCCACTCGCGGCGCCGGCGAGCCCGGGATCTACAACCTCGCCGGCCCGGGCGAGCTGACCCCTCGCGACCTCGCCGGCGCGCTCGGCTGGCACAGCGTCCCGTTCCCGAACGCGGCCGTCTCGCTCGCCGCGGCCGCGACACGGCTGCCGCTCGTCCCCGCGCAGACGCAGTGGCTCAACGCGTTCCGCGTGCCGATGCTCATGTCGGCGGCCAAGGCGCGCAAGGAGCTGCGCTGGCGGCCGCGTCACAGCGCCGCCGAGACGCTCACGGCGACCGTCGGGACCGCCCGCGCGCGCGGGCTCCTGTAGCGGTGTAGCGTTGGCGGCGTCTCGACCTCGGGAGGTGCGGAGATGCCGCATGGTCACGCAGAGCTCGGCGACTGGACACCGCGCTCGGTCTTCTACGACCGTGGCCGGTTCGGTCGCCTGTTCCCGACCTTGCCGGCGTTCGCGGCCGACACGCCGACGGTGCGCGCAGCGCTCGCCGAGCTCGGCGCGAAGGGCGGGCCGATGGACGCGGCAGACGACCTCTCGGACCCGATCAGCCTGATCACTGATCCGGCGAAGAGCGTCAACAATCCGGACAACCCGGCCATCACCGCGGGCTTCACGTTCCTGGGGCAGTTCGTGGATCACGACATGACGTTCGATCCCACGTCGAGCCTCGCGCGTCGGCAGGACCCGGAGTCGATCGGCAACTTCAGGATCCCCGCCCTCGACCTCGACAGCGTCTACGGCGGCGGCCCGGTTGCCTCGCCGCATCTGTACGACGCCACCATCGACGGCGGGCGGACAACGTTCCTCGTCGAGCCCATCCCCGGGTCGGACGCCGTCTCGGTGGGCGGCGTCGCGCGCTCCGACGTACCGCGCAACAGCCAGCGCACCGCGCTCCTGGGCGACCCGCGCAACGACGAGAACCTCGTCGTCTCGCAGCTGCAACGAGCGCTGCTCGGCTTCCACAACCGCGTGCTCGACGACGTCCGCGACGAGCTCGGATCGACGGTCACACCGCAGGAGCTGTTCGCCGAGGCGCAGCGGACGGTCCGCTGGCACTACCAGTGGCTCGTCATCCACGAGTTCCTCGTCACGACGGTGGGAGAGGACGTCGTGGACGACGTCCTCGCCAACGGCCCGAAGCACTTCAAGTGGCGCAACCACCCATACATCCCAGTCGAGTTCTCGGTCGCCGCCTACCGCTTCGGCCACTCACAGGTCCGGCCGAGCTACCGCGCGAACTTCGGCACGAGCGCGAGCGATCCGCAGCAGCAGTTCTTCGCCCTGATCTTCGACCCCTCGGCGACCGATCCGGACGACCCCGCCGACCTGCGCGGCGGCCACCGCGCCCCGCGCCGCTTCATCGACTGGCAGACGTTCTTCGACTTCGGCGACGACCGCGTGCGGCGCAACAAGCGCATCGACACCACGCTCTCCACGCCGCTCTTCGACCTGCTCGGTCAGCCGCCCGGCGACCCCGTGTCGCTGGCCACGCGCAACCTGCTGCGCAACCTGACCATGGAGGTCCCGTCCGGGCAGCGGGTCGCCGCGGCGATGCGACTGCCCGCGCTCGCCCCGGGCGACCTCGACGACCTCGCGCCCCTCAAGCTCGCGCTCCGCACCCCGCTGTGGTTCTACGTGCTGCGCGAGGCGGACGTCACGACGGGCGGCGAGCGCCTCGGCCCCGTGGGCGGCCGCATCGTCGCCGAGGTCATCATCGGGCTGATCCTCGGCGACCCGCAGTCCTATCTCAGGCAGGACCCGGATTGGACGCCGAGTTACGGCACGGGAGACGACTTCCGGGTCGCGGATCTGCTGCGCAGCGCCGGCGTCGTCGCCGCGCTGCCGTGAGCAACGCCGACGTTGTCGTGTGACGATGAGTTAGGGTCGGAACGTCGGCGCTGTTGACGGCGCTGGCATCACGGCTCGATGACTCCGCTGCTGTACAGCCTTGGTGGGTCGTGTGTCCGGCACCGTCGGCTCGTGCTGGCGCTGTGGCTCGTCGTCTTCGCTGTCCTCGCGGTGGCCGCCCGCAGCGCCGGCCCCGACCTCAACGACAACCTCACGCTGCCCGGTACCGACAGCCAGCGGGCGACCGACCTGCTGAACGCGAAGTTCCCGTCGCAGGCGAACGGGACGAATCCGGTGGTGCTGCGCGCGCCCGCCGGCGCCAAGCTCACGGACTCGAAATACAAGCAGCCGATCGACGCCACGGTCGCCGCGTTCAAGAAGGACCCGGACGTCCGCGACGCGACGAGCCCGCTGGACCAGGCGAGCCTGCTCGCCAAGGACCAGCGGACCGGCTACATCGCGCTGAACCTGCGAGCGAGCCCGAGCGACCTCACCCAGGACGACGCCCAGCGGATCATCGACGAGGCCGACCCGCTGCGCAGCGCCGGCCTGGCCGTGAGCTTCGGCGGCTACTTGGGCCAGAAGGTCTCCAAGCCGGAGACCCACTCGAGCGAGGTCGTCGGCCTGGGCATGGCCGTGCTCGTGCTGCTGCTGACGTTCGGGACCGTGGTCGCGATGGGCCTGCCGATCGTCACCGCGATCGTCGGGCTCGTCAGCGGCCTCTCGATCATCACGCTGCTCAGCCACGTCGCCGAGGTGCCGACCGTCGCGCCGACGCTCGCGACGATGATCGGGCTCGGCGTGGGGATCGACTACGCGCTGTTCATCGTCACGCGCCACCAGGCGCAGCGGCGCGCGGGGATGGCGACGTCGGAGTCGATCGCTCGTGCGGCCGCGACGTCCGGCGGCGCCGTCGTGTTCGCCGGGACCACCGTGATGGTCGCGCTCCTGTCCCTCGCGGTCGTGGACATCCCGCTCGTGACCACGCTCGGCTACACGTCCGCCCTGGTCGTGCTCGTCGCCGTCGCGGGCGCGATCACGCTGCTGCCGGCGATCCTCGGGATGGTCGGCGACAACATCGACCGCCTGGCCCTGCCGCACCGGCGCGGGCCGCGCGACGACCATCCGCACGGCTGGGAGCGGTGGGCCCGACTGGTCGCGCGCCGGCCGCTGCCGTCGGCGCTGCTCGCCGTGCTCGTGCTCGCCGCGCTCGCGCTGCCGACGCTCGACCTCTACCTCGGCCAGCAGGACAACGGCGCGCTCCCGACCAGCACCGAGTCGCGCCAGGCGTACGACGGGCTGACGGCGGGGTTCGGGGTCGGCGCCAACGGGCCGCTGCTGGTCAGCGTCGACCTCTCCGCGCAGCCCGCGACGCAGAAGGCGAGCGACCCGCGC
>DATDKF010000101.1:0-3810 GCA_036520135.1 Solirubrobacteraceae bacterium | reverse complement strand
GCGCTGGGTAGCAGCGGCGAGGAGCCAGCGTTTCGTCGCAATCATCGCCGCGCTGGCCGAAAGTGCGACGAAGTGCTGGCTACAGGGGACGAACGTCGCAATCGTCGGCGCGGGCAGCGCGATTGCGACGAAATACTGGTTGGCGTCCCCGCTCCCTCACCCAGCCGGTGTTGACGTTTCGTTCATCAACCGCTCGCCGCCGCCAGGAGCGGCACGATCACGTCGCTGACCGGCGTCGGCACGCCATGGCGCGCGCCGAGCCGCGCCACGACCCCGTTCCGGGCGTCCCACTCGAGCGGGCGGCCCGCCTCGCGGTCGGCGAGGATCGACGTGCCGGCGTCGGGCGGGAGGGCGGCGAACCAGTCGAGCAGCTCGTCGGCGACGGCGTCGGGGAGGTCGGCGCCCTCGGCGCGGGCGACCGCGAGCGTCTCGAGCGCGAGCGCTCGGGCCACGCTGGCGACGTCGTCGCGGCGGAAGATCGCCGACCGGCGCCCCGCGAGCACCATCAGGCCCGCGACCGCGTTGACCGTGAGCTTGCGCCAGGCCTCGGTGACGAAGTCGGCGGCCAGCTCGGCGCCCTCGAGTAGCGCGACGATCGCGTGGGCGGCCGGCTCGTCGGGCAGCAGCACCCGCGCTTCCTCGAGCACGCGCACGTGGCCGGGGCCGATCGTCTCGGTCGCGATCCAGACGACGGCCGGCACGACGGTCGCCGCGCCGGCGAACGGGCCGACCAGCGCACGCTGCTCGACGCCGTTCTGGAGGACGACGACGGTGGTGCCGGGGCCGCACAGCGCAGTGAGGAACGGCGCCGCCGACTGGGTCTGGTGCGCCTTGACGGCCAGCAGCACCACGTCGGCTCGCCATGGAACCGCCGCCGGATCGGTGAGCACCGAGCCCGGCACGACTTCCGAAGCACCCGCGCGCTCGACAATGAGCCGGTCGTGCGGGGTACGGCCGCACAGGACGAGCTCGGCCCCGGCGCGCGCAGCGACCGCGGCCATCGTCGCGCCGATCGCGCCCGGCCCGACGACCGCGACGCGCGTCACGCAGCCGCGTGGACGGGCGCCGGCGCGGGCCCGAGCAGGCGGTCGAGCTCCGCCGTCAGCGCGCCGTTGCGGCCCGCGATCTTGTACTGCTCGCCGAACCGCAGGTAGCGGATGCCCGAGCGCGTGTGCATCTCGAGCACGAACTCGGCGTCGCCCGGATAGCGGTCGAACAGGTCGCGCAGCTCCTCGATGACCGTCGGCTGCAGGCGCGCGGCGTCGACCCGCCGGCGCAGCGGCACCGGAGCGGCGGCGGCGACCTGGCGCGCGACCTGCTCCTTGGCCTTCTCGATCTCCTTCTCCGTCGGGTCGAAGCGCTCGACGTCCTGCACGATGATGCAGACCTTGCCGGCCTCCTTGTGGTCGACCCGGCCGCGCACGAGCACGATCTGGTCGGCCGCGACGACCTCCTCGACGGCCGCGAGCGTCTTCTCGAACACGACGATCTCGACGCTGCCTTCGAGGTCGTCGACGGTGGCGAACATCATCGGCGTGCCGGTGCGGGTGCGGATCTTCTTGGCCTCGGTGATCATGCCGCCGACCTTCACCCAGTCGCCGTCGCGCTGGTCCATCACCTGGGCGCAGCTGCAATCCGCCTTCACGCGCAGCGCCTCACGGACGCGCTTGAGCGGGTGCTCGGTGATGAACAGGCCGATCGACTCCTTCTCGATCGCCAGCAGCTCCTGCCGCTCGTACTCGTGCGTCGGGATCGGCGGGTGCGCGGGCGCGAACGCCCCGGAAACGCCGGTGTCCCCGCCGAGGCCGCCGAGATCGAAGATCGAGCCCTGGCCGATCTGGGCGTCGAGCTGGGCCTTCTGGCCGGCGCCCTGGGCGGCCTCCAACACGTCGAGCATGCCGCGGCGGGTCGCGCCCGTGGAGCCGAACGCGCCGCACTTGATCAGCGCCTCGATCGCCTTCTTGTTGACCGCCCGGCAGTCGACCCGCTCGCAGAAGTCCCAGAGCGACGTGAACGGCCCGCCTTCATCGCGGGCGCGCTTGATCGCTTCCACGGCCGCGTAGCCGACGCCCTTCACCGCGTCGAGCCCGAAGCGGATGTTGCCCGCGACGACCATGAACTCGTGGTCGGACTGGTTGACGTCCGGCGGCAGGATCTCGATCCCCATGCTCTCCGTCTGGTTGACGAAGAACGGCACCTTGTCCTTGGTGTCCATCACCGAGGAGATCAGCGCGGCCATGTACTCGGCCGGGTAGTTGGCCTTCAGCCACGCCGTGCGGTAGGCGATCAGCGCGTAGCAGGCGGCGTGCGAGCGGTTGAACGAGTAGTCGGCGGAGCGCTCGTTGACGTTCCACAGCCACTCGATGACATCCTCGGCGGTGCCCGACGCGCGGCAGCCCTCGACGAACAGCGGCTGCAGCTTGGCCATCGCCTCGCGGTTCTTCTTGCCGATCGCCTTGCGCAGGTCGTCCGCCCGCGGGCCGGAGAAGCCGGCGATCGACTTCGCGATCTGCATCGACTGCTCCTGGTAGAGGATCACGCCCTTGGTCGGCTCGGTGATCGGGCGCAGCCGCTCGTCGACGTACGTGATCGTGTCCGGGTTCTTCTTCCCGCGTGCGTAGGTCGGGATCTGGTCCATCGCTCCCGGGCGGTAGAGCGCGTTGAGGGCCACGAGGTCCTCGAACTCGTCCGGGCCGACCTTCTTGAGCGCCTCGCGCATGCCCTCGGACTCGAACTGGAACACGCCCACCGAGTCGCCCCGCGCCATCATCTCGTAGGTCTTCGCGTCGTCGAGCGGGAGCGCGGTCATGTCGAGCCGCTCGCCGGTCGAGCGCTCGATGATCGCCAGCGTGTCCTCGATCACGTCGAGGTTGCGCAGGCCGAGGAAGTCCATCTTCAGCAGCCCGATCTCCTCGACGGGCTTCATCGAGTACTGCGTGACCGTCCGGTAGGCCTTCTGGCCGTCCTCGGCCGTGCCGGCGTCGGCGAGCTGGAGCGGCACGATGTCGGTCAGTGGGCGGTCGGAGATCACGACCGCGGCCGCGTGGATCGACGCGTTGCGGACGATCCCCTCGAGCCCGCGCGCGACATCGACGATCTGCTTCGCCGTCGGGTCCTTGGCGTACTCGGTCGCGAGGTCGGCGCCGGGCTGCAGGCACTCGTCGAAGCTCGGCGGGCGGCCCATGATCGGGTCCGGGATCAGCTTCGCCAGGCGGTCGCCGACCCCGTAGTCGTGGCCGAGGACGCGCGCGGCGTCGCGCGTGGCGGCGCGCGGGAACATCTTGCCGAACGTGATGATCTGCGCCACGCGGTCGGACCCGTACTTGTCGGTCACATAGCGGATCACGCGCTCGCGGCCGCGGACCGAGAAGTCGATGTCGATGTCGGGCATCGACACGCGCTCGGCGTTGAGGAAGCGCTCGAACAGCAGGTCGTAGCGCAGCGGATCGACGTCCGTGATCTGCAGGCAGTACGCGACGAGGCTGCCGGCGGCGCTGCCGCGGCCCGGGCCGACCGCGATGCCGTTCTCCTTCGCGTAGCGGACGAAGTCCCACACGATCAGGAAGTAGGCGTTGAAGCCCATGTTGTCGATGACGCCGAGCTCCATCTCCATGCGCTCGACGGCGTCGGCGGGCGGCGGCTCGCCGTAGCGGCGGCGCAGGCCGGCCGCGACGAGCTCGCGCAGGTACTCCTTCTCGGACTTGCCGTCCGGGCAGTCGAAGCGCGGGATCAGCTGCTTGCCGAGCTCGATCTCGACGTTGCAGCGGTCGGCGATCTCCAGCGTCGCGGCGACGGCGCCGGGCATCGCGG
>DATDKF010000100.1:0-5211 GCA_036520135.1 Solirubrobacteraceae bacterium | reverse complement strand
TCCCAGCCGGCCTCTCGGATGCGGTCGACGACGCCACGCACGTCATCGACCGTGAAGAGGACGTGCCGGAGCCCAGGACGGTTCGCGGCCGGCGCCAGCTCTTGAGCGCCGGCGGAAGGCGAGTGGAAGCGCACCACCTCGAACACGTCGACCCCGTCGGGGGCGCGAGCCATCACGACCTCGACCGTCACGTTCTCGAGACCAATGATCCGATCGATCCACTCGCCGCTGAACATCCCGGGCTCGCCGCAGTCGAAGCCGAGCAGCGCAAGAAACCGGACTGTCTCGTCGAGGTCCTCGACGACAAGACCGACGTGGACGAAGTTGGTGACGCCGGGCCGATGGCTGTCCATTGAGGTCAAACGACTCGCTCGAGATCGCCGGGCTGCCGGAGTCGTGAGGATATCGGCCGCGCGCGCGGCGGGCGCTCGCGGCGCGCCGCTGCGTCGACGCGCTCGGCGTCAGACCGTTTCGACGGCATCGACGCGTGCGGCGCGGATGCTGCGTCCCGGCCCGGCCGTGCCCATCGAACGACCGCCCCGTCGAGGAGGTCATCGACGAGCTCCGCGCCCGCCTGACGCTCGTTGCGTTGCGAGCGCAGGAGGACGGCGAGGTCGCTCGAGTCCGTGGTCCGCCCGCAACTGTGTTGGGACTGCCGACGGTGCTCTCCCGTCGACTGTCGCATCGGACGGAGGCTGTTGCACAAAAGGCATCGACAACGGCGGCCGCTGGCGTGGCCAGTCGAGTGGCGAGGCTCGATGGGACAGAGGGCCGACCGGCGAGCCGCTCGAACGGGACGACCGGAGATCACCGGCTGAGGGCGACCGCGGCTTCCGGCGTCGCGACCCGGAAGGTGAAGCTCTCCTGCAGATAGAGGCGCACGACCTGCTCGTCGTGGGCCTCGTAGCCGATCGCGATGTCCTGGCCGCAGTCGAACAGGAAGTCGCCGCCGCGCACGCTCGCGAGCACGGCCCCGTCGATGCCCGGTGTGTAGACGATCGGGCCCTCGATGATCGCGCCGAGGTGCTCGCGGAGCGGGAACCCGCCTCGTTCGGTCATTCCGATCACGTCGCGGTAGGGCTCAGCCCCTAGTGCCAGTGCGTACGGGCCGGCGACCCCGCCGGCCAGCAGCTTGTCCACGCCCGCCGCGACCTGCGCGGGATACGTCTCCGGCGCCCCGAGCGGCAGCGGCTCGTGCGGCGAGGCCTCGGTCATACCGGTGAAGGCATCCGTCCAGCCGTGGCAGACGGCGACGTTCTCGGCGACCGCGATCTGCCGCGCGGCGACGTCGAGCGCCGCGAGGTCGGCGTCGGCGGCGCCACGGTCAGCGTCGCGCAGCTCGGACCGCGAAGCCTCGAAGTCCGCCCGGAGCTCGACCACCGGGAGCACGCGCCGCTGCTGTGCAGCGACACCGTCGCCGGGGCTCGAGGACAGCCGCGTGGTGCGGCCGAGGTTCGTCGCCGAGTGCTCCCAGCCACGCGGGCCCGCGAAGTCGACGAGTCTGCGGGCTCCGAGCGCCGGAAGCAGCCGGTCCTTGACCTCGCTGTCGAGCAGCTCCCAGCCGGCGTCGCTGATCGGCGCGTGTGAGCGCAGCAGATGGTTCATCACGACGCTGCCTTCAGGCTGCCGATCCCCAGCGAGCCGTCCGCGACCGGCGGGTCGTCGAGGAACTCCCCGGTGGGGACGAAGAACAGGTTCCCGGTGACCGCCGTCGAGAAGTCGAGGATGCGGTCGTAGTTGCCAGGCGGCCGGCCGATGAACATGTTCGTCAGCATCTGCTCGATGACCTCCGGGGCGCGAGCGTAGCCGATGAAGTAGGTGCCGAACTCGCGGGCGCCGACGCGGCCGAACGGCATGTTGAAGCGCACGATCTGGCGCTCGTTCCCGTCGTCGTCGACGATCGTGTTCAGCGCGACGTGCGAGTTGGCGGGCTTGATCTCGTCCGGGAGCTCCAGGTCGCTGAGTTTGGTCCGGCCGATCGCTCGCTCCTGCTCCTCGACTGCGAGCGCGTCCCAGCCGTCGAGGTCGTGGACGTACTTCTGCACGACGACGTAGCTGCCGCCGGCGAACTCGGCGTCCTCGTCGCCGACGACGACGGCGTCGACCGCCGCCGCGCCCTCCGGGTTCTCCGTGCCGTCGACGAACCCGAGCAGGTCGCGCTCGTCGAACGACCGGAACCCGTGGACCTCGTCGACCACTTCCGCGGACCCCCGCAGCCTCTCGGTCAGCCGCTGGGCGAGCTCGAAGCACAGGTCCAGGCGGCGCGCGCGCATGTGGAACAGCAGGTCGCCCGGCGTGGAGGGCGCCCTATGTCGCGTTCCGGCGAACCCCGGGAACGGATGCAGACCGGCCGGGCGAGGCTCGCCGAAGAGCCGGTCCCAGACGCGATCGCCGACGCCGACGACGCACGTGAGCTTCCCTTCCGGTATCCGGAAGCCGACCGACCGCTTCAGGCCGCTGACGTCGGCCAGCACGTCGCGGACGCGGTCATGCGCCCCGGGGTTGACGGTCAGCACGAGGAAGATCGCCGCCTCGGTGAGCGGCGTCAGCACCGCCTGCGAATCGTCGGCCATGGATCGCAAGTATCTGCGGCCGGGCCACTCGCCCGCAAGGAAGTCACCAGGCGCGCGGTTGTCCGGATAGCCAGACACGTGGCCGACACCGATTAGCGGAAGCGGTCGGCGAGCCGGGGATAGCGCTGGATCAGCTGCTCCACCTGGTCGTCGTCCCAGGGTGTGCCGCGCGGGCGCCCCGAGAGGTCGGAGGAGCCGGTGGGGATGTCCTCGCCGGCGACGCTCTCGTAGGCGTCCGGCGCGACGTCGTCGGCGTTCTCCCAGTCGCCCGTCTCGGCATCCTGGACGACCGACGCCAGCGAGTCCGGGTTGCGCAGCGCCGCTTCGTACACGCGCGGTCCGAGCGAGATCAGGTAGCCGCGGAAGTCGCGGAAGCAGTCGTCCGAGCAGCCGTCCTCGATGACGTAGGCCGCGCCCCAGAGGTCCCACGTGTAGGCCCGCCGGTCGAGCCGATGGCGGATGCGCTCGAAGTCGGCGATCTGGGCTGGCTCGAGGCGGCGCAGGCGCTCCTCGAGCAGCTCCGACTGGCGCCCGGTGTCGTTGTCGGTGGCCGTGCGGCTGTCTGCGACCAGCCCCCAGAACCGCGCCGGGTCCATGGCGGCGCGGGGCGCGGGAGCGGTCGCGTCCGGGCGGGCCGCCACCGGCGCCGCGGGCGCGACGGCGCCCGACTCCTCGCCGCGCCGGGAGCCCACGCCGTAGGCGATGGCGGCCGCCGCGACGACGAGGGCGAGGAGAGCGATCGTTCGCACACACTCAGGGCACCGGCTGGGCGGCCGGCGCGCAACCGGAACGCGCGATCCGCTGAGCGCGAGGGGCGATCGGACGGCGCAGGCCAACGACGGCCAGCGGGATCAGGACGGGCTCTTAGCGCGACCGGTCGAACCGGTCCGCGACGGCGCGCATGTGTGCTTCGACGTCCCCGAGCAGTTCACGTACGCCGGCCGAGAGCCGCGCCCCCGGGCGGGTGATGATGGCGAAGGTGTCGTGGAGCGCCGGGCGGAACGGGGCCGTGGTCAGGCCCGCGGGATAGTAGGGGGCGTGCGTGTACGCACTGGGGAGGTACGTGTCGCCGATGCCTGCGGCGACGAGCCGCAGCGCGATGTCCTTCAGCTCCACCTCGACTTTCGGTTCCAGGCGGATACCCAGGGCCTGGGCGCGTTCCGCGAGCTGGCGGCGGATCGGGTCATTGTCGGCGGACTCGGCGTCGTAGAAGACCAGCGGCGTGGTGGCGAGCCGCTCGATCGTGGCCGGCTGGCGGGTGCGTTCGGGATCGGCGCTCACGTAGAGGACCTCGTCGCGCACGATCGGGCGCACGTCGACCTTGTCGGCGTCGATCGGCAGCAGGACGACGCCGGCCTCCAGCTCGCCGCGCCGGATGCGTTCGACAACCGCCGAGGAGTTGCGGCCGACGAACTGCACCGACACGTCGGGATGGCGGCGCATGAACCCGGCTACGAGCTGATCCATTCGCCACGCGGAGGGCTCGCCGAAGACGCCGAGCGTGACGGTTCCGCTGCGGAGCGCGTTGAGTTCGCCGACGCTGCTGGCGGCGTCCTCGACGGCGCGGAGGCTGCGGGCGGCGTGCACGGCGAAGGCGCGGCCGGCTTCGGTGGGTACGACGCCACGGCCGACGCGGACGAAGAGGTCGGCGCCGAGCGCGCGTTCGAGCTTGCGGATCTGTTCCGCGACCGCAGGCTGCGAGACGCGGAGGGCCTCGGCGGCGGCGGTGAAGGAGCCGAGCTCGACCGCTGCGCAGACGCTGCGGATCTGCTGCAGAGACAAAAGCTCAGCTTTGGGCTCCACCAGGAGATCAAGGCTACCTTGAGGAAGCGCGGCTGCGGATCATGGCCACCATGACGCGCGATGTGGTCGTGATCGGCGGTGGGATCGCTGGGCTCTCGGCGGCGTGGCGCCTGCGTCACCGTGATGTGCTGCTGCTCGAGGCCGGGGATCGTCTCGGCGGGCGCATGCGCTCGGACGTTCGCGGCGACTACTGGCTCAACTACGGTGCGCACCTCTTTCCCGCGCCCGGCTCGCTCGTCGATGAGATGGCGCACGAGTGCGGGCTGGAGACGGTTCCCGTCACGGGCGGCATGATGGGGCTCGCGCTCGGCTCGACGTTGCTCGTCCGCGGCCGCGTCGAGACGTATCCGTTCCGGCTGCCGCTGTCGATCCGCGACCGGATTGCCTTCGCCAAGGCTGGCGTGAAGATCCAGCGCGCGGTGGCGAAGTACCACCGGCTCGAACGTCGTTACGACTTCGAGGATGACCGCACGTTCGGTGAGTTCATTGGCCCACTCCCGTCCGCCGTACGCGCGATCTTCTCGTGCGCGGCGCATCGCGCGACGGCGGAGCTGGACCAGCTCTCGGCCCGTTGCGGGATTGGGCTCTTCGCGCTCGTCTGGGGCGGCACGGGCTCGTTGATCGCCCGCAACCTGCTCGGCGGGGCCGGTCAGTTGCCGGCGGCGCTGGGCCGCGAGCTCGGCGACCGGGCTCGGACAGACTCCCGTGTGCGCGCCATCCGGCCCGACGGCGCCGAACTCGTAGTGCACTCCGGTGACGAAGAGATCCGTGCGCGACAGGTCATCGTCGCCGCGCAGGCGCCGCGCGCCGCGCCGCTCGTCGCTCCGGTAGCCGC